>JARIEY010000033.1 GCA_031127085.1 Gemmatimonadota bacterium
GTTCGACGTGTTCGTGCAACTCGTGATGGCGGCGATCACCACCGCGCCATCCACGAGGTCGAAGTCGCGGCCGCGATGCGAGAGCTGCTGCGGCGCCGAGACGGGGGCCGGCTGCCCCTTCTTGGCGGCCGCCTCGGTCATCTGCTCCACGTGCGCGGCGAGCGACGCGCCGTAGTTGGCCTTCATCTGCGTCAGCGGGATGCGATCCTGCGGGCGCTTGGGACCGGCGAGCGACGGCACGACGGTTGAGAGATCGAGCTCGAGCGTGTCGCTGTACACGGGGTCCGGCGATCCGGCCTCGCGGTACAGCCCCTGCGCCTTGCAGTAGGCCTCCACGAGCTTCACGTGATGTTCATCGCGTCCCGACAGGCGCAGGTACTTGAGCGTCTCGTCGTCCACCGGGAAGAAGCCCATCGTGGCACCGTATTCCGGGGCCATATTCGCAATCGTGGCGCGGTCGGCGAGTGACAGTCCGGCGAGGCCGTCGCCGAAGTACTCGACGAACTTGCCGACGACCTTCTTCTTGCGAAGCATCTCGGTGCAGGTGAGCACGAGGTCGGTGGCCGTCGCGCCGGCCGGCAGCTTGCCGGTGAGCTTGAAGCCGATGACCTCGGGAATGAGCATCGATACCGGCTGTCCGAGCATCGCCGCCTCGGCCTCAATGCCGCCAACGCCCCAGCCCAGCACGCCGAGGCCGTTGATCATCGTCGTGTGCGAGTCCGTGCCCACGAGCGAGTCGCAGTACGCCACCTTTTCTGCCTTCTGCCCGCCGCCATCTGCCGTCGCCTCGCCCACGAAGACGACCTGCCCCAGGTACTCAAGGTTCACCTGATGGCAGATGCCGGTGCCCGGCGGGACGGCGCGGAAGTTCTTGAGCGCCGTTTGTCCCCAGCGCAGGAACTGGTAGCGCTCCCGATTGCGCTCGTACTCCAGGTTCACGTTGATCATGAACGCCGCGTCGGTGCCGTACTCGTCAATCTGGACCGAATGGTCGATGACGAGATCGACCGGCTGCAGCGGGTTGATCTTGCGCGCGTCGCCGCCCAGCTGGGCGAGTGCGTCGCGCATGGCGGCAAGGTCCACCACGCACGGCACGCCGGTGAAATCCTGCAGCAGCACGCGGCTGGTGCGGAATGCGATTTCCTGGTCGACGGCCGCCTTCACGTTCCACGTCGCCAGCGCCTCGACGTCGCCCTTTTTGACAAAGGCGCCGTCTTCATTGCGCAGCAGGTTCTCCAGCAGAACCTTGAGCGAGAACGGAAGCGTGCGCGACGTGCTGCCGGGCAGGGCGGCGACGGCGTCGAGCCGATAGTACGTGTACGTCGTGCCGTCGACGGTGAGCGTCGCGCGGCTGCCAAAACTATTGGTGGTTGCCATGGCCGGTTGGTCTTGTCGCCCGCAGAGGGAAGTGGGGGCGGGGTGATGGCCTGAGCCACTGAACGCCGGAATCGACGCGGCGTTCAGGCTGACCGAATAATAGAGGCCGGTGCGCGCGGTCGCGAGGGGAGCGCGCGGGGAGCGCGCGCCTAGCTGTCGCTCTCTACCCGAAACTCCATCGTGCGGTGTCGCTGTCCGTCGGCGTCAATCGCCATTACGCTGATGGCCTGCACGGGGCACTCCGTGACGAAGGCGCCATCGGCGCGCGACCATTCCAGGGGGCCGGCGAGCGGCGTCGCCTTGCCTTCGTCGATGCGCATCAGGGCGGGGGCGAGCGTCACACACATCCCGCAGCCCGTGCAGCGGTCCCGGTCGACCAGCACTTCCACATCGCGACGCGGATAGACGCCTCCCGCGCTGTAGAGCGACTCGCCGACGCTGTCGAGCACGTCGCACGCGGTGGCGTACCCCGCGTCAATCATCGTGCGGGTATGCGCAAAACTGAACCAGTTGTACCGCCAGACGGGCGGGCGAACGAGCAGCAGCGGCGGGCCGTGCCACGCAGCCAGCTGCATTTGCTGCAACGACCGCATCATGACCTGCGCCGAACGCATAAAGATCGCCGCGAACCCCTTCTCCCGAACGCGGCGCGCGGCGGTGAGGCTGGTACTTCCCACGTCGACGGCAATGACGGCGTCCACATCACGCGAGGCGACGAGCGCCGGGGTGTTTTCCATGACGCCGCCATCCACGCACGTGCGACCGTCAATCACGCGCGGCGGGAAAAACCCCGGCAGGGCGCACGACGCATACACGGCATCGGCCACGCGGACATCCTGCAAGCCGGGGAGTCCCCAGGTCACCTGCGTCCCGCGCTCGAGATCCACGGTGTTGACCAGCAACGGGATGGCGAGATCGCGAAACGTCCCCTCAGGGGCCAGCCGATCCACGATGTCCTGCAGCGGCTGCTCGAGGTACAACGACGGCGCCAGCATGCGCCGGACCACCATCCCCATGTGGTCGATGCGAAAGAGATCCGGCTTGCGCAGCGAGAGCGCCCGCTCTTCCATCTGGGGAATCGTCAGGCCGCGTACATACGCGGCGGCGATGAGCGCGCCGATGCTCGTGCCGGCCATCAGGACGGGGCGGATGCCACGCTCCTCGAGCGCGCGCAGCACGCCAATGTGCGCAAAGCCCTTGAGTCCGCCCCCGCCCAAGACCAGCGCGACGCGCGGCGGAATGCCGGTCTTGAACGGGGAGGTCACGGCGCCAGAGTGCCGCGCGTGTCTACTGCAGGTACTGGTACAGCCCCCACAGGAACACCACGGCGCCGCCGACGCTGATCAACCCGCCGCCATCACCGCCGATCACGGCGCCGGTGAGCATGCCGGCCCCGCCGACGATCATCAGCGCACGATTCTGGCGCGTGTCCTGACGAAACGGCGCGGGCTGACCGACGGGCGCCCGCCGCTGCTGGATGCGCTGGACGCCCACCGAGGCGCGCGCGGCCACCGGCGCGAGCGACGGCCGCACTGCGGTCTGGCTCTGTGCGGCAGCGGACGAAGGCGCGGAGAGGGCGAGCAGGGCAACAGCGAACACGAGCAGGACAGATCGCATGGCAGGCTCCGAGGCACGGGATGCACGGGTATCCATCGGCGGATACCTTCATACCGACGTTACACTACGGCGGGTTCCTTCGTCACCCCAGCCCCAACCCCATGCGTGCTGCCCCCCCTCTGGCGACCGGCCTCGACGGCGACCGTGGCCTGACCCGCGCGATCGGCGTACTCGGGCTCGCTGCGGCGATTTTCAACACCACGGTTGGAGGCGGCATCTTCCGCCTGCCGGGCGCAGTCACCGAACTGATGGGTGCGTCGGCGCCGTGGGTGTACGTCATCTGCGCCATCGCCATTGGTCTCGTGGTGCTCTGCTTCGCCGAAGCGGGGAGCCGCGTCACGATGACCGGTGGCCCCTACGCCTACGTCGAACTGGTCTTCGGCCCGTACGCGGGCTTCATGGCGGGCGTCCTGCTCTGGCTGCTGGGCACGACCGCGCTCGCTTCGGTCTCGAGCGCTTACGCGGGCTTCATCGGTACGCTCATCCCCGCGCTCGGCGCGCCGGTGCCGCGGGCGCTCGTGCTCGCGGGCACCTTCGCGTTCCTGGCGGGGGTGAACGTGCGCGGCGTCCAGCAGGGTGCGCGGCTCATCACCCTGGTGTCGGTCGCGAAGCTGCTCCCACTGCTCGTGCTCGTCGCGGTCGGTGCGGTGGCCGTCTCGCCCGCCCACTTCGTGGCGGAGAGCGTGCCGGCCGCTGGGACCTTTGCCCGCACGGCCACGATTCTCTTCTTTGCCTTCATGGGCATCGAGAGCGCGCTGGTGCCGTCGGGCGAAGTGAAGGACCCCTCGCGCACGGTGCCGCGCGCCATCGCCATAGCGATGATCGGCGTGACGATTCTCTATCTCTCGGTGCAGTTGGTGGCGCAGGGCGTGCTCGGCGTCGAGGCGCTGGCCGCGGCGAAGGCGGCACCGCTCGCCGCCGTGGCGGAACGGCTGATGGGGGCGCCGGGACGACTGCTGCTGCTCATTGGCGCGGCGATCTCGACCTTCGGCTACATGTCCGGGATGACCCTGGCCATGCCACGCGCCCTCTTCGCCTTTGCGCGCGACGGTTTCCTGCCGAAGCCGATGGCCACCGTCCACCCGGCCTTCCACACGCCGTGGCTCGCCATCGTGCTGCAGTCCGCGGTCTGCTGTGCGCTGGCCGTGGGCAACGAGTTTGAGGCGCTTGCCGTCCTGGCCAACCTGTCGGCGCTGCTGCTCTACGCCATATGCGCCGTGGCGGCGTGGGAGTTGCGCCGTCGTGGCATCCAGAACGAAGGGGCTACTCCGTTCAACCTCCCCTTGGGGCCGACCGCGCACATTCTTACCTGCGTGGTGATCGGTTGGATGCTCACCAGCATCACCTTCGAGGAGTGGCGTGCCGTCGGCCTCGTGCTGGTGATCGCGACCGCGCTCTTCTTTTTCCGTCGCAAGTAGCCATGGATCCGTTGCTCGCCTTCCGCGCCGAGTTTCCCATCCTCGAGCGCTGCACGTATCTCGTCAGTCATTCGCTGGGCGCGATGCCGCGCGCCGTCCCTGATCGGCTCGCAGAGTATGTGGACGCCTGGGGCGAGCGTGGCGTTCGCGCCTGGGCGGAAGGGTGGTGGGAGATGCCGGTCACGGTGGGCAACGAGGTGGCGCCGCTGCTCGGCGCGTCGTCGGGTGAAGTGGCGATGATGCCCACCGTCACGCTCTCCCAAGTGGCCGTGCTGTCGGCGCTCGACTATCCCGCCGCGCGCGACACGGTCGTGATGACGGCGCTCGACTTTCCCTCCGTGCGGTACGCCGTGGAACAGATGGCGCCGCGGCTCGGTGCGCGCGTCGATGTCGTGCCCTCCGACGACGGCATCACCATCGATGCGGATCGCCTGTGCAACGCCATCACCGAACGCACGCGGCTGGTCGCGATTTCGCACGTGCTGTTCCGCTCGGCGTCGATCCTGGACGTGCGCCGCATCTGCGCGCACGCCCATGCCATGGGCGCACTGGTGTCGCTCGACGGCTACCACGCCGCCGGGATCATCCCGGTGGATGTGCGCGCCATTGGCTGTGATTTCTACGCCGGTGGCGTGCTGAAGTGGATGTGCGGCGGCCCCGGCGGATCGTTTCTCTGGGTCTCGCCGACCGTCGGGGCGACGCTTGCCCCGGCGCTGACGGGGTGGCAGGCACACACGCATCCGTTCGCTTTCGCCGAGCAGATGGACTACGCCGCCGGCGCGTGGCGCTGGCTGGGCGGGACGCCGGTCGTGCCTGCGCTCTACGCCAACGTGGAGGGTCCGCGTCTCCTGCGCCGTGCCGGCATCGACGCAGTGCGGGCCAAGTCACAGCGCCAGACGGCGCGCCTCATCGCGCTCGCCGACGCGCGGGGCTACGCCGTGGCGACGCCGCGCACTGACGCCACGCGTGGCGGCACCGTCGCCTTCGATGTGCCGCACGCCGCCGAGGTGGCGCGCGCGCTGATCGCGCGCGAGGTCGTCATTGATTACCGCCCCGGCGCCGGTATTCGCGTGGCGCCGCACTTCTATACGAGCGACGCGGAAGTGGAACGCGTGGTGGGCGAGATCGACGACATCCTGCGCACCGAGTCGTGGCGTGCGTTTGAGGGGGTCCGGACGACCGTGACCTGAGCCGGGCGTCGGGGCGGCGATGCCCGCGGCGCGGGTACGGTTGCGCGTCCCACGGGCCGCTCGTACTTTCGCCGGATGCCTACTCCCCCACAGAAACTCCGTAAGCAGTACGTGAACGCCGAGTATCCGAAGCTGGTGCTCAAGTTCGAGGACGGGCACGAGATTCGGATCATGAAAGGCACGGGCAAGACCTTCGACTGTTGGGCGGGGGAGACGATCAAGCTCCTGGCCATCATCGACCCTGAGGAACGCGAGCGGAATCTCGTCGGCACCAAAAAGGCCGACGACTTCGACGACGCCTAGGCGCGCGATGCGCGTTCGGCGCACCTTTCTGGTCTTGGCATTGCTCGGCACGGGCTGCACGCACGTCCGCGCCCAGACGGTGCCCGCCACGCCGCCTGCTGCGCCGCGCGTCGAGCTGCGCGCGGCGGCCCGCCTCGATGCGACGGCTGACACCGCAGCGCTGCGCCGCGCCATCGACGCGCTGGTCGATGCGCACCGCGGCGTTGTCGGTTACTCCGTCACCAACCTGGAAACCGGCGAACACCTGGAGCGCCGCGGCGACGAGACGTTCTCCACGGCATCGCTCATCAAGGTGCCGGTGCTGGTGACGCTCTTCGATCTCGCCGAAAAGAAGCAGCTCACACTCGACGATCCGGTCGTGCTGACCGAGCTCGACAGGGTGGGCGGCGCCGGCGAGTTGCAGTTTCTGCGCACGCCCCTCACGCTGCGCCTCTGGGATGTGGCGTGGCTGATGAGCACGCTCAGTGACAATACCGCCACGAACTTGATCCTCGACCGCATCAAGATTCGGCGCGTCTGGCGCAAGATGGAAGCGCTGGGGCTGCCGCACACCAAGGTGCATTCCGGTTCGATGGACCGCATTGCGACCGTCGCCCCCGACAGTTCTGCGAAGTACGGCCTCGGCGTCACGACCCCCAACGAGATGGCGCGGCTCTTTACGCTGCTGGCGCAGGGACAGGCCGTGAGTCCCGCGGCGGACTCCACGATGTTGTGGATCCTGCGGCACAATCAAGACGAGACCAAGCTCGCGCGCTTCACGTACGATGTGCGTCTGGCGCACAAGACCGGCGACGTGGATCAGTCACGCACCGACTGCGGCGTCTTTTACCTGCCAGCCCGCGTGGTGACCTGCGTGCTGACCAAGGAGAACGTCGATAAGCGCTATTGGACCGACAGCGAGGGGAACGCGGTCATCGCGCGGATCGGTGAGGCAGTCGTGAAGGCGTGGCGGCGGTAGCGCGCCGTGGGGCAGCGCCGCGTGCGCGCCGCGCACCGTCTACAGGAACTCGAGCAGTCCCCGCACGGCGCCCACCAGTGACGACGCGGTAAACGGCTTTTGGAGATAGGCCTCTCGCGCGCCGAGTCCCCCGCCGGAGCGGAACGTCTCGGCGCTGTGCCCCGACATGTAGAGCACCTTCAGCCCCGGGCGTAGCGCGCGCAGGCGGCCGGCCAGATCGCGGCCCGACACATCGGGCATCACGACGTCGGTGACCAACAGGTGGATCTCTTCGTGGTGCGTCTCGTTGACCACGAGCGCCTCGACGCCCCCGGCAGCGTCCAGCACCTCGAAGCCCGCCTGCAGCAGCGCGCGCCGGATGGTGGCCCGCAGCGTCCCATCGTCCTCCACGAGGAGAATCGTGGGTCGCTCGGCGGGCGTCACCTCACTGATCACCGGCGGCGCGTCGGCGTTTGTCAGGCGCGACGGTTCGGTGCTGACGCGCGGGAGATACACCCGCACCGTCGTGCCGACACCCGACACACTCGCGATGGCGATGCCGCCGCCGACCTGTCGCGCGATCGCGTACGCCGTGGCGAGCCCGAGCCCCTGGTGGCGCCCGTCGTCGTGCGTCGTGAAGAAGGGCTCGAACGCGCGGCCGGCGACGTCGGTGCTCATCCCTTCGCCGGTGTCAGAAATCGCCAGCAGCACGTACTCGCCCGGCCGGATGCGCGCATCGCCAACGGCCGTGTCGCGGTCGAGCGTCACGGGCGTTGCCTCGACCGTCAGCGTCCCGCCGTGCGGCATCGCGTCGCAGCCGTTCTGCGCGAGATGATCTACGAGCTGGCGCAACTGGTCGGGATCCACCGCGACGTACGCGTCCTCGCCGCTGATCGCGCTTTCGACGCTGATGTGCCGGTCCACCCGGTCGCGGATATCGGGGATCTGGCCGAGGAGCGCGGCCCCCACCTCCACGCGCTGCACCTTGCGGTGCGGGCGGCGACCGAGTCCCAGAAGTTGGTGCGTCAGCTCGCGCGCCTTGGCGGTGGCGCCGATGATCGACTCCACATCGGCGCGCATCTGCGTCCCCTCGGGCGCCTCGTCAATGAGGAACTCCGCGGAGGTCAGGATCGTCGCCAGCAGGTTGTTGAAGTCGTGCGCGATGCCGCCGGCAAGTCGCCACGCCGTGTCCAAGGCCTGCGATTGCTGGAACTGACGGTCGAGTGCGCGCTGCTGGCTGGTGTCAGCCACGAGCTTGATGGCGCCCGTGATGTGGCCGCCGTTGTCCCGGATGGGCGCCACAGAAATGTTGACGTCAACCAGCCGCCCATCGCGACGCGCGCGGCGCGTGGGGTAGGCGTCAAAGCGCTTGCCCTCGTTGATCGCGTTCCACAGGAGGTCACGTTCCTCCGGCTGGCCCTCGGGGAGGATGGGGAGCGGCATCCCCAGCACTTCCTCGGCCTTCCAGTCGAAGATGCGCTCGGCGGCGGCGTTCCAGCTGCGCACGTTGAGCGCGTTGTCCACCGTGATGATGGCCAGCGGCGAGGCCGCAACCAGCGCGCGCATCCACGCGTCCTGCTCGCCGATGAGCCGCTCCATCCGCTGGCGCCAGCGCAAGTCGCGCGCGTGGATGATCACCCGCGCTGGGTGGCTGGTGGTGTCGAGTTTGCCCTGCACCTCGACCGGAATCCACTCGCCGCCCGACGTGAGCAGCCTTACGTCGATATACCAGACGGGCTGTGTGCCGGCGAGTTCGTCGGCCAGCGCGCGGCGCGCCGTCTCGTGGTCTTCGGGATGGATGAACTCGAACGCCGAGTGCCCCAACTGCTGCGCGGGGGCGAACCCCATCACGCGCTGCAGCGACGGCGACACGAAGGTGACGCGTCCCGTGTGGTCGATGACCACGATGAAGTCCTGGGAGGACTCCACCAGTGTGCGAAAGAACTGGTCATCAAAGCCCGGCGTCGGGCTGTGCAGGGGGGTCTCCATACGCAGTAAGATATCCCGAACCCAGTCGAACGGTACGGTACGGCGTCTGCGCAATTGTCTTTGCCAATTCCGGATAGTATGCTTGCGTCGTGGACGTCCTTCCTCGCGCCGTGCGCTGGTCATCGGCTCTCGCGGCCCAGCGCCGCGACCAAGCCATCGTTGCCCTCGAAAGCTCCGTGCTCGCGCAGGGGCTTCCGGTACCGGCCAACCGGGACGCCGAGCGCCGAATGCGCACTGCCGTGGAGACGCATCACGCGGTGCCGGCGGTGCTCGCTGTCGATCGCGGCGTGCCCACCGTGGGGCTCGATGGCGAGGCGCTCGAGCGCTTCCTGCGGCGGGATGGCGTCCGCAAAGTATCTTCGCGTGATCTGGGGTGGGCCGTCGCGCAGGGGCTCGACGGTGCCACCACCGTGGCGGCCTCCCTCGCGCTGTGTGTCGCCGCCGGCATCGAGGTGTTTGCGACCGGAGGGATCGGCGGCGTGCATCGCGAGCCGGCCTTCGACGAGGCGGCCGACCTGTTGGAGCTGTCGCGCTCTCCGGTCATCGTGGTCTGTGCCGGCGCCAAGTCGATTCTCGATCTGCCGGCCACGCTCGAGCGACTCGAGAGTTACGGTGTCGCCGTGATCGGATTCGGAACCGACGAGTTTCCCGGCTTCTTCACGCGCCACACAGGCTTGCCGGTGACGGCGAGCACCGATGATGTGGCGGTCATCGCGCGCGCCTTTCGTGCGCACCGCGCGCTGGGCCTGCGCGGGGCCCTGCTGGTGGTGCAACCTCCGCCGGCCGCTGAGGCGCTCGATGGCGCGCTTGTGGCAACGGCGGTTGACCGCGCGCTCGGCGAGGCGCGCGCCGCCGGTGTGACCGGCGCCGCGGTCACGCCGTTCCTGCTCGCGGCGGTGGAACGGGCCACGGCTGGGGCGTCGCTGGCTGCAAATCTGGCCTTGCTCGAAGCCAATGCCGCCCTTGCGGCGCAAATCGCCGTCGCGCTCAGGGAAACAGACGCGTCAGCGGCGGGGTACCCCCCGTTGAACGCCCAAGGTACGCCCGTTTAGCTTGCGGATAACCCCCACACGTCGCAGGAGGTCAGTCGAACGATGTCGTCTTCGTTCCTGAGTTCCGAAGAGTACGACGAACGCGCGCACCAGCTGTACAACGAGGGCAATTACGACGGCGCCCTCGCCACGCTGCGCGAGGGACTCGCCCTGTATCCCACCGCCGTGGAACTCCACGTCGGAGTGGGCTACGCCCGCCTGGCTCGCGACGAGTACGCCTGGGCCCGCAAGAGTTTCGAGGAAGCGCTCACGCTCGATCCGGACCACGAGGACGGACTCGCGGGGCTCGGCGAAACGATGCTGCGATTTGGCCAGCCCGAGCTGGCCAAGAAGCTCTTTGCGCGTGTTCGGGCGCTGGGCTATGACGATGACATCGAGCTGATGCAGCAGATCGGCCGTGCGCTCTTCCGCGACGACGAGTTTGAAGACGCCCTCGAGTTTTTCGAGGTGGCCGTGCGCCAGGCGCCCGACAGCGCCGAGGCCGTGGCGCTGGTCGGGTACACGCAACACCGCCTGGGCCGCGACGCCGATGCGGTGGAGACCCTGCGCCGCGCGCTGACGGTGGATGATGCGTTTGCTGAAGCACGCATCTATCTGGGAAACCTGTTGTATGATCGCGGCGACTATGAGGCCGCCCTGTACCAGCTGGACCGCACGCAGCCCGATGACCATTGGGACGAGCTCGGCATCTGGCGACTGCTCGAGTTGCGAAAGGCGCATCTCCAGCTGGCCGATGGCGACCCATCGTTCGAGCCGTGGGAGGCGCGACTGGCTGAGCTCGCGCCGGCGGTCGATCCCACCGACGAACTGCTCAACGAACTCGAGACGCGGTTCAACGAGCAGGACGCCCGCGAGGCCAAGGATCAGCTCGAGCTGTTCGGGACGCTGCTGAACCAACTGACCGGCGAGCGCACGGCGCAGGACACGCACCGCGTGATCTGCAGCGACGGTCGGGGCTTCGATGGTAGTTGGGACGAGATCGTGGAGCAGATGCGCGATGCCAGTCCGTCGTCGGCGGGACGCACCGTGCAGGAGTATATGGAGAGCGAGGCGCGCCGTGGTTTCGCCCTCACGGGCCTGCTGATCCCCGCCGTCGACGCCGAGAGCTTCCTGCGCGGCAGCGCGGACGCCGGGCTTCTTCGCATCGTCCACTGAGTACCGCCGCGCTGCTCGACGCCGTGCTCGCGCCGGGGCGCGTGCGCCGCCACCGGCTCGCCAATGGGCTTACGGTGCTCGTTGCGCCCGATGACCGTGTTCCCGTGGTCGCCATCGTCACCTGGGTCTCCGCCGGGTACTTCGATGAGCCGGACGCCGTGGTCGGCGTCTCGCACGTGCTCGAGCATATGTACTTCAAGGGGACGCCGACGCGCGGTGTCGGCGACATTGCCCGGGAAACCAAGGGGCAGGGTGGGTACCTGAATGCCGGGACCATCTACGACCACACGTCGTACTACACCGTCTTGCCCGCCTCCGGCTTCGCCGCCGGCCTTGAAATCCAGGCCGATGCGTACGCCAACTCGCTCATCGATGCCGATGAACTGGCGCGCGAAATCGAGGTGATCGTCGAGGAGGCGAAGCGCAAGGCGGACAGTCCGCATGCGGTCGCGTCGGAGTCGCTGTTCGAACTGTTGCACGACCGGCACCGGATGCGCCGCTGGCGCATCGGGCGTGAGCCGGGATTGCGCGCCCTCACGCGCGGCGACGTGCACGGGTTCTACCGCACCTACTATCGCCCGGCGAATACCGTGCTGGCCATCGCCGGCGATGTCGACGCCGACGAAGCGATCCGGCTCGCCGAACGGCACTACGGCGGGCTCGACGCGGCGTCGGTCCCGCGCGATCGCGGACCGATGGAGCCGCCGCGCCGCGACTTCCGCCTGCGCGAGTGGTCCGGCGACATCACCCAGGCGGAGGTTGCCATCGGGTGGCGCACGCCGCCGCTGGCCAGCCCTGATGCGCCGCGCCTCGATGTGGTGGCGAGCGTGCTCTCCGCCGGACGCTCGTCGCGCCTCTTCCGCGCGGTGCGCGACCGGCAACTGGCGTCATCCATCTCGGCGTACCAGTACGTCCCCGTCGACCTCGGCGTCTTCGTGATGCACGCCACCACGCGCCCTGAGCGCGCGCTCGACTGCGCGGCCGCGGCCTGGCACCAGTTGGCGCGCATCCGCGCCGGCGACGTCACCGAAGGCGAACTCGAGCGGGTGCGCCGTGTGCACGAGGCGCAGTGGCTCCGGCGGCTCGACACGGCCGAAGGGCGAGCGAATCATCTGGCATCGTGGGAGGCGCTCGGCGGGTGGGAGTTGGCCGCGAGCTACTTCGATGCCGTGCAACGCGTCGATGCCGCAGCGCTCGCTGACGTGGCGTCCCGGCACCTTGCCCCCGACGCGGCCGCCGTGGTGGTCTATCGGCCGCACGGCGCGCCGGCGGTCTGCAGCGGGCCAGAGGCGCTGCGCGAAGCGCTCGACGCCGCAGACCCTGCGCCGCTCGTCGCCAGCGTCTCGGGTCCAGCCGCGCCCGTCGTGACCGCTGCCGCGAGCGTGGATGGCGAGACAGCCGGCGTACGCGTCTACCGCACGGCCGCGGGTGTGCCGATTCTCGTGAAACGGACGCCGCGCGCACCCATCGCCTATGCCGGTGTCTTCGTGCGCGCCGGCGCCGAGACCGAGCCTGCGCCGTGGCAGGGCGCCTCGACCCTGATGACGCGCGCATCGCTCAAGGGCACGGCGTCGCGAAGCGCGGCGCGTATCGCCGAGGAGAGCGAGAGGCTCGGCGCATCGCTCGGTGCGGGAGCGGGTGCCGAGATGCTGCACTGGACGCTGTCCGTCCCCGTGACGCAGCTCGATGGCGCGCTCGCGCTCCTCGCCGATGTCGTGCAGGGTGCCACGCTGTCGGACGATGCGGTCGAGAACGAGCGCGTCGTGGCGTTGGCGCAGTTGGCGCAACTGCGCGACGATATGTACCGCTACCCGCTCCATCTCGCGGCGCGCGCGGCGTGGGGCGATCATCCGTACGCGCGCTCGGCGCTGGGCACCGAACCCACGCTGGGCGCGCTGACGAGTGACGCGCTTCGCCAGTGGCATCGCGACACTGTGCTCACCGGTGATCAGGTCGTGGTGATCGTTGGTGACGCGGAGCCCGACCTTCTCGCTGCGCAGGCGGCGGGGGCGTTCGCGGCGCTGCGGCCGGCGCCCCACGGTGGCGTGAATGCTCCCGAATGGACGGCCGGTGCGAGCGCCTCGGAACACCGCGACAAAGCGCAGACCGCGCTGGCGCTGCTCTACCCGGGTCCGGCGCGTGACGATGCGCGGCGGTTCGCTGCCGGCCTGCTCGGGGGCGTGGCCAGCGGGCTGGGTGGACGCTTCTTCGAAGCGCTGCGCGACCGACAATCGCTCGCGTATACCGTGATCGCGTCACCCATTGTGCGGCCGCTGGCGGGGCTCTTCGCGGTGTACATCGCCACGTCGCCTGAGAAGGAGGAGGCGGCGCGCGCCGGCTTGCTCGCGCAGATCGATGCGTTGCGCGATGCCCCCGTCACCCACGAGGAACTGCATCGCGCCCGCACCTACGCGCTCGGCACCTGGGCCATCCGGCAGGAGAGCGGCGGCGCCGTGATGAGTGACATCGCCGACGCCTGGCTCTTTGGCACCCTGCGCGAACTCGCGGACGTGGAGGAGCGCCTGCGCGCGGTGAGTGTTGCCGACCTGCACGGCGTGGCCGTCGACTTCCTCGATCCCTCGCGCCGCGTCGAGGGGGCCGTGCTCGGCGTGGCTGGGCGCCGGGTGTAGCGCGGCGCTCCGCTACCGCGTCTTCGTCGGCAGGAAGCCCAAGGCGCGATTCAACCACCGCGCGAACGGCAGCATCAGCGTGAAGTCCTTCATGATCGCGTCGGCGACCTTGGGCGAGAGCGCCTCGTCGTCGGTCAGCGCACGCGAGACCGTAAACGAGTTGAAGCGCAGCCACCGTTCCGCCGGATGCCCGGGAGCGTAGCCGCGGGGGAGTCGCTTGAGCAGCACGCCGGGATCATCCGCGTTGAGGCCGCCGAAGCGCCGCACGAAGGGCTTGGCGAGCACCAACGCTTCCCACGCCTCCGGGTCGTCGGCGATCGCGTCACGCACCAGCTGCAGCTTGGGCCGCGGCGGCATCCAAAGGCCGGCCGCCACCAGCGAGGCGCCGGGCTCGAGGTGGAAATAGAAGCCCGCGCCGCCGTCGACCGTCTGCCCCACGCCGCGCCCCGGTGCACGATGAAAAATCCAGAACGCCGCGTGCGTTTTGTACGGCGACTTGTCGCGCGAGAACCGGATATCGCGGTGGATGCGAAAGAGCGATGACTTGGGGTCGCCCACGAACTCCGGCGCCAGCGTGGCGAAGCGCACATCGAGCTCTTCCACCAGTGCCTTGAGCGGCGCCTTGATCTCGCGCTCGAACGTGGGGCGGTTCGCTTCAAACCAGTCACGACGATTGTTGCGCTTGAGGGCGCGCAAGAAGGTCAGTGCAGCGGGGCGGATGCCGGAGAAGGGAAGCGTGCTCATGGCGACGGGGTGGGCGGGGAGTCGGTGGGCGGCCGCGTCGTGGGCGCGGTGAGCGATTCGGGGGGAGGCGCGGCGGGCGGGTCGGCCAATGCGGTTGGCAGATCGCGGCGAAGCCGCAGCACGGTGCGCATCTCATCGAAGGCGCGTCGCGACCGCCCCGTGGCCGTCCGAAGGCCGGTCGGAGCAAGGCCATCACTGGCATCGCCGGCGATCACGCCGCGCACCCACGGGTGCGCGGCACTCCAGTCGAGCGCGAATCGCACGACGCGCTGATGCACGACTTCCCCCGTCGCCGCCGGCGCCGCCGGCGCGCCGAGCACCCAGACCGGCGGTACGTCGCGCGTGAAGGACGCCCATCGAGCGACGGCGTGGAGCGTGGCCGCAAACTGCTGCGGCGTGGGCGCGGTCGGCGCCATCAACGCCACCGCGGCCAGTGGCGAACCGCCCTGCAGCACCCAGTCGGCCAGCGTGCTGTCGGCAGCGCTCGTCCCCTCGACAGGGAGGGCGACGGCGACTGAGCGGTCGGCCCGCCGGACGGCCGCTGCCGCGAGTTCATAGTACGACTGCCACGCGGCGTGATCCGAGCCGGCCTGGAGCGGGGTGCGCTCCGCCGCCACGAATACATCCGGGCGCAGGCGTCTCACGATGCGGTCGATCACGGCGAGCCGCGCGCGCTGGGCATCGCCGCTCTGCAGCGGCCACGGCGTCGGCGCGAGGTCGAGCGTGACCACGAGCACCACGGAATCGCGGCGCGTCTCGAGCGCGCGCGCCACGGAATCGAGCGCCGACGCCGAGGCGCCGTTGTGCCGGAACTCAACGTGCAGTGCGGTGACGCCAAGCGAATCGGCGAGGGCCACGTCATGCCGTGCCTGCGTACCGGATGGTGCGCCGGCCAGCGTGCCAAAGAGTCGCAGACCAACGGCCAGCTCGCCGCGTTCACGCGGCGCCGGCGCGCCGTCGCGGAGGCGGTCGGCGGCGCGCAGGGTCTCGAGTGCCCCTGGGAGCGCGATGCCCGTCGCGGCGAGCAACGCCGTACAGGCAATGGCCACCAACAGCCGCGCCGCGCGCGTGTGGCGCCAGCGTGCCGGGGCGCCCGGGGCGAGGGCCGGCACAAGGATGGCCGCTACCCACGGGGCCGTCGCCGCGCCGGCGCCGGCAACGAGCACCGTGGTCACCGCCAGGCTGGGCGCGAAGGTCCAGGGCGCGAGCGCCACGCCAATGCTCTCGAGCCAGCGCACGGCGGCCGTCCACGCGACGACAAGGTTGAGCGTCAGCAGCGGAAGGGAAACCAGCGCGCCGGCGCGCCCGAGGGCCATCGCCCAGACGGTCTGCACCAGGATGGACACGGCGGTCAGCGGCCAGAGCCACGCGAGCGGTCCGAGTACCCGCGCCCCCGCCGCGCTCGCGGCGAGCAGGCCGATCAGAAGCGCCGGCAGCAGAAGAAACGCGCACAATCCCGAGAGCAATCGGAAGGGACGCCCCGCACCGGGAAGCGCGGCCAGTCGCGCGCCAATCCCGAAGTTCCACGCCACCAGGCCAGCGAACGTCGCGGCGAGTGCGGCGGCCGGGCCCCACGGGGGAATCGTCAATCCCTCGTCCGCGCCGCGGCGCTCAGCCGCGGTCGGCGTGCGTCGCGCGCGCGGGACGCACGGTGAGGCGTCGTGTCACGACGTCGATCGCCTTGCGCGCGTCCTTGCGCGCGCTGACCAGCAGATCGAGCGCCAGCACGCCCTCGTCCGGCATCGTGTGCAGCGCGACATGCCCGAGATCGAGCAAGAGCAGAATCACCAGCCCGCCGCGCGGGAGTGCGCGCACGATCGGCGGATCGAGCGTCGTCAGCCCCGCGGCACCGGCCGCGGCAATCAACAAGCCCGACAGCGAGGCCTGGTCGCGCAGCAACGACGCCGGAACGCCGCGGTAATCGGCACCGTCGTGCGTCATCAGCGGCGGCGTCTTATCGCGCAGAGCGCTCACGTCCCCTCCTCCGGCCCGTCGGCCGGACGCGCGATCAAAGCAGTGAGGAAGCGAAGGTGAGGCATAGAGGCTGCTCTGAGACTACCACCGCGCCGCAACGAGGACAACGGAACACCCCCAGTCCCCCAAACGCCAAAGGGACGCCGCTCCCGCGCGCCCCTCTGTAGTCTCTCTGTCGTTTCTCTGTAGTCTCTCTGTAGTCTCTCTGTAGTCTCTCTGTAGTCTCTCTGTAGTCTCTCTGTAGTCTCTCTCAGAACATGCTCATGGCCAGGAAGCTCCTCAAACTGTCATTCGTCGCCCGCAACCGCGACGACAGCAGCCGCGTGCACGACCAGAGCACCTTGTAGGCCAGTTCGCGGTTGAAGTCGAGCAGCAGTTCGAAATCGCTGCGCGAAATCGACAGCAGCTTGCATCCGCCGTTCGAGATCGCATCGGTGGACCGTTCACTCCGGTCGAACACCGCCATTTCGCCGAACAGCGCCCCCTTCTTGAGAATGGCGAGCGCCTCTTCGCCGCTTCCGGGGATCATGCGGCTGATGCGCACCTCGCCCTCGATTACGAGGTAGAGGCGGTTCCCCGGCTCCCCTTCCTTGAACACATACTCGCCGGAGACGAAATCCTGCGTGCGGCAGACTTCCGAGACGCGCGCGAGCTCCCCCTCGTCGAGGTCCTGAAAGATGGCCACACCCTTCAACAGTTCGATAATGTCTGCCATCGGAGCCTCGGCGGGTCGAACGGGGTTCAAGGGCCAAGCTACCCCCCGCCCGTGGCGCTGGCAAGCATTCGTGCCGAGGGGTTACTTTGCCCCGTATGGAGCGCGACTCTCTGGCGACGCTACCGAACGCCATTTCGATGTCCCGCCTGTTCCTGGCGGCGCTCTTTCCGGTCGTGCACGATCATGATGTTCGGCTGCTGATCCTCGCAGCGGCCGGCGCGACCGATTTCCTCGACGGGTGGCTCGCCAGGCGGCGGCACCAGTTCAGCCGGATGGGCGCGCTCATCGACCCGTTCGCCGACCGGATCTTCATCCTCGTCGCCATTTGCACGCTGCTGCTCGAGGGGCGGGTGACCACGCTGCAGTACTTCGTCTTCCTGATGCGCGACTTTGCCACGGCCGGTGCGTTCGTCTACGCCAAGTCCGTGACGTCACTGCGCACGGCCACGTTCAAGGCGCGCTTCTCGGGAAAGCTCGCGACGGTGCTGCAACTCGTCGCCCTTCCCGCCATCGTCATCGATGCGCGGGCGGCCGTATGGGCCGTCTGGATCGTTGGCGCCGTCTCACTCGTCTCCATCGTCGACTACACCATCGCGCTGGCCCGCGACGCCAAGAAGGCGGCCTAGGTGGCCGGACGCTCGAGGCTCCGCAGGCTGCGTAGTGCCCTCCGGCAGGTCTGGTTGGTCGTCGGACTCAGTACCTCGGCGCTCTCCACCACACGGTCGCTGAGCGCGCAACAGCCCTTCGCGTTTGTGCCGCGGGTTCAGCCCGAGTGGCGGGCCGACCTGGTCGCGGCCCGCAACAACGCATTCGTCGCGATGGTCGGCGCCAACGTGCCACTGGGCTACTATGCGCGCGCCGGCGCCGCCTTGGGGGCCGGCGCGGTCTGGCGCGCCGCCGGCCCCGCCCTTGCCGCGCGCATCAACGTCACCACGCGGTTCCTCCTCGACCCGTTCGGCGAGAACGCATGGGGTCCCTACCTCGGCGGCGGGCTGACCGCGCGCCGCGACGGATGGGACCGCGCCGACGCGGGACTGCTGCTCGTCCTCGGCGTCGAGGGGCGCCGCCGCACCGGATGGATGCCTTCGGCCGAGGTCGCGTTGGGGCAGGGGGCGCGCCTCGGCGTCGTGCTCCGCAAGGCGCGACGGAACGGTCGTTAGGCCATACCCCGCCGAAAAGAAGAACGCCCCGTCGCGATGCGACGGGGCGTCGGCCTTCCGGAGATTGCGTATGACCTACGCGGTAGCGACGACGTCGTTGCCTACCGCTGCCGAAGCCGCCGAACGGGGGGGCTGGGCGAAACGCTCACCAAGGGTACGCAGCTCGGCGATCTCGACCGCCGACAACTCGTGGAACCGCTCAGTGAAATACCGCATCGTCTCGTCGAACCATTCCCGCTGGTGCTCCGGGTCGCACCCAACCACTCCGCAGCTGATGATGTGCTGGAACAACTCATCGCGCGCCTGATCCTTGGGCGACGGCTCGTTGCCTGGCCTGCGATTTCTATTTCGACCCTTGTTCATCTCGTCCGTAAGATTGGTGAGAGGAGCGATTTGAAAACTAACCCGGACGGGCCTCGATTCAAAGGTCTGTACGCAATGCGCGTGCGCTTTGTTCAGGACCCGCGCGCGGGAAGCTCCCTCGGCGCCTCATCCAACTGCATCGGTGCGGCCCACTCGGCCAGCAGCGCGGCCAGCGCCTCGGGGGCGTCCTCAGGGATCAGGCGGCCCGCCGTCGGCACCGTGCGACACTCGGCGCTGGGAAGCGCGGTTGCCAGCCGGGTCGCGTCGGTGGGCGAACACCACGCATCATGCTCGCCACGGAGCACCAGCACTCGTGCCGTGATTCGGGCCAGATCGAGTTCGGCCACGTCGTCATCGGTCACCGCGTTGGCCAGCACCTGCAGGTGCCGTACCCCATCGGCTCCGACAAAGGGAGCCGCGTAGCGCGCCACCAGCTTGGCCGGCATCGCCTCCTCCGATGCGACTCCGCGCGCGAGCAACGGACCCAGCCAGGCGGCGGCGCCGAGCATGCCGCGGCTGGCCTCGAACAGGTGCGTCCCGGTGAGGCGGCCCAGTTCCGACAGGTCGTCGCCGCGCGCGCGGCCGAGCGGGGGCGCCGAGAGGAGCACAATGCCGTGTACCCGTGCGGGTCGCGTGGCGGCGAGCCGCAGCGCAACCGACGCGCCCAGGTCGACGCCCACCACGGTGGCGCGCCCGATGCGCAGCGAGGTCATGGCCTGCTCCACCCACTGCGCCTGCGCTGCCACGCCAAACGCCCCATCCGCCGGCCGATCCGATTCGCCGTGGCCCAGCAGGTCGATGGCCCACGCCGTCACCCGCCCGAGGGGGAGCGCCGGCGCCACGCGGCGCCACAGGAACGTCGACGTGCCGAACCCGTGCAGCAGCACCAGCGGGTGGTCGCCGAAGCCAAAGCGCTCGGCGTGCAGCGAGCCGGCGCCTACGGGGATGCGTAGATGGTCAAAACGAGACACGAAGGCAGTCGGTTGGGGCGGTCGGCGTTGTCGGAGCCGCTGGGTGGACGATCAAAGCTACGCCCTGAGGGGTATCGGTGCAGGGCTGCGGCTTGAGCCGCTCCCCCCGCCACCTGTAGCTTTCGCCATCCCCTTTCCCAACGGATTCCCGTGGCCACCGCAAAGAAGCCCGCGTCGAATAAGCAGTTCACCTACCTTCTCGTCGCCATCGCCGTGATCGGCGTCAGTGCGCTCGGGTGGGTCGCGTCGCGCCCCAAGGGCGGTGGCGAGGCCATCGATCCCAATATGCCGCTCGGCACCGCGCAGGGATTCCTGATGGGGTCGCCTGATGCGCCGGTGAAGATCGTCGAGTTCGCCGACTTCGAGTGCCCCGCCTGTGCGCAGTTTGCCACGCTCACCGAGCCCGACGTGCGGGCGCGTCTGGTGAATACCGGCATGGCGTCCATCGAGTTCTACGTCTTCCCGCTCCCGATGCACGACAATACCTGGTCGGCCTCGAACGCGGCCTACTGCGCCAACGAGCAGGGCAAGTTCTGGGAAATGCACGACCGGCTGTTCTATACGCAGGACCTCTGGGCGGCCACCGCCACGAAGAGCCCTGACAAGAAGATCTTCGGCTACGCCAAGGACATCGGCCTCGACGAGTCCAAGTTCGAGGAGTGCTTCGACAGCAAGCGGCACTATCCCAACATCAAGGCGAGTGGTGCCGAGGCCGAGCGGCGCGGCATCGACGAGACGCCGTCGTTCATCATCGCTGGCAAGAAGTACTCCGGTTCGCTCCCGTATGACGAGATCAAGCGGCTCGTTGACGAGGAACTGACCAGGTTGGGGAAGGCTGACACCACCAAGAAGGGCGCCAAGTGACACGACGGATGATGATCGCCACGCTGGCCCTCATCGGGCTTTTCGTGGCGATGTATCTGTGGCTGTTCAAGCTGGGCGTGATCGGCACGCTCAGCTGCAAGATTGGCGGCTGCGACAA
Source organism: Gemmatimonadota bacterium (assembly GCA_031127085.1). Taxonomy (GTDB): domain Bacteria; phylum Gemmatimonadota; class Gemmatimonadetes; order Gemmatimonadales; family Gemmatimonadaceae; genus PNKL01. Next base: position 20,578 of record JARIEY010000033.1, read on the forward strand.
GGTCAACACGAGTCCGTGGGCCATGTTCCTTGGCCAGCCGGTGGCGTTCTGGGGCGTGCTGTACTACGTCGCGCTCTTTGCGGCCTCGTTCGCCAGCACCATGGAGCGGTTCGTGGAAGACCGTCGCGCGCCGATGGTCCTCACCTTCCTCACCGGCTGGGGCGTCGCGTTCAGCGCCTGGCTGACGTACCTCGAACTCGCGGTCATCCACGCGGTCTGTATGTACTGCGTGATCTCCGCCATTCTGGTGGTGATCATGTTCGGGCTCTCGGTGGCTGAACTCCGCGCCGCGCAGCGAGCGGCCTGACCGCCTGCACCTGAAGCACGGGAGGGGCGCCGCAAGACTGCGGCGCC
>JARIEY010000034.1 GCA_031127085.1 Gemmatimonadota bacterium
ATCTGGTGAAGTACTACGGCGGCGAGCCGGCGAACTTCCTCGACATCGGTGGTTCGTCGAACCCGGAGAAGGTGGTGAACGCGCTGCGCATCATCACCGCCGATCCGAACGTGAAGTGCATCCTGTTCAACATTTTCGGCGGCATCACGCGCACCGATGACGTCGCCAACGGCATCGTCACGGCCACCAAGGCGAGTCCGCTGAAGGTGCCGATCGTGATCCGTCTCACGGGCACCAACGAAGAGATCGCCATGAAGATCCTCACCGAGAACGGGTTCTCGGCGTCGGCCGACATGGACGAAGCCGTCATCAAGGCAGTCAAGATGGCGAAGGGAGGAGCGGCCGCGTGAGCATCTTCATCAATAAGGACACCAAGCTGGTGGTGCAGGGCATCACGGGCCGCGACGGCTCGTTCCACACCAAGCAGATGATGGAGTACGGCACCAACGTTGTCGCCGGCGTGACGCCTGGAAAGGGCGGCCTGCGCTTCGAGGACAAGGTCCCCGTCTTCAACACGGTGTACGACGCCGTGCAGGCGACCGGCGCCAACACGTCGGTCATCTACGTGCCGCCAATGGGCGCTGCCGACGCGATCATGGAAGCCGTGGACGCGGGATGCGCGATGGTGGTGTGCATCACCGAAGGCGTGCCCGTGCTCGACATGACCAAGGTCTATCCGTACGTGAAGGAGCGCGGCGCGCGGCTGCTCGGCCCCAACTGCCCGGGCATCATCTCGCCAGGGGAGTCGAAGGTCGGCATCATCCCGGGGCGCATCTGCATGCCGGGCAACGTTGGCGTGGTCAGCCGCTCCGGCACGCTGACGTACGAAGTCGTCTATCAGCTCACGCGCGCTGGCCTCGGCCAGACGACGTGCGTTGGCATCGGCGGCGATCCGATCAACGGCACCAACTTCATCGACTGCCTGGAGGCGTTCGAGAAGGATCCGAACACCAAGGCCGTGGCGATGATGGGTGAGATCGGCGGCACCGACGAGCAGCAGGCCGCGGACTTCGTCAAGAACCATATGACCAAGCCGGTGGTTGGCTTCATCGCCGGACAGACCGCTCCGCCAGGCCGCCGGATGGGCCACGCGGGCGCGATCATTTCGGGTTCGGCCGGTACGGCCGCCGAGAAGATCGAGGCGTTCAAGGCCGCGGGCATCGGCGTCGCCGTGCGCCCGATGGATTTCGTGGAACTGATCAAGGCGAAGCTGAACTGATTTGCGTTGTAGCGCAGACTGAACTGCTCACCACAAAGGCACCAAGAGCACAAAGGGGTTAGGCGCGAGGGCCAGCACGCGGCTGCGCGAGCAGGAACCCTTGGTGCCCTTTGTGCCTTTGTGGTGAGCAGTTTGAGAAACCACACTCTGAGACCCAACCCCATGGCCGGCAACCGTACCCTCGCGATCATCAAGCCCGACGCTTTTGGCTCCGGCAAGGCGGGCAAGATCATCGCCCACCTCGAAGCCCAGGGCTTCACGCTCATCTGCGCCCGTGTCCTGCATATGTCGAAGGCCGAGGCCGGCGCGTTCTACGAAGTGCACAAGGGCCGCCCGTTTTACGGCGAGCTGGTGGAGTTCATGAGCTCCGGGCCGTGCATGCCGATGGTGCTGCAGAAGGACGACGCCGTGTCGGCTTACCGCGCCGCGATTGGCGCCACCGACCCGGCCGAGGCGGCCGAGGGCACGGTGCGGAAGCTCTACGCCGAGTCGAAGGGGCGGAACGCGGTGCACGGCTCCGACTCCGACGAGAACGCTCGGCACGAGGGGATGTTCTTCTTCGGTGCTGACGCGCTGATTTGAACCGCAAGGGCCACCGCGACGGACGAAGGGCGCGAGGGCCGCGATGATTCCCGAGGGCGCGACGGTCGGCGGATGCGTCGGTCGCATACGGAACGCCTGGCCTGATATTCATTAGATTCGGACGCAGTGAGGCGGTCCAACGCCCCATCGCTGCGTTACCTTCGCGCTCGTTCGCGTCCTTCGCCCTTCGTGGTGGCAGTCAGCACCTGGCCGGATATCCTAAGTATCAGCCAGTCCAGAACTTGACCCCACGTTTCCCTCCGAGTACCTTACTTGGCTATGCTGTCGTTTGACATCCGGTCGCTGGATCGCGAAGCAGCCACGGTTGATGCCGTGCTGCCCGCCACTGATGACGTCTGGATGGCGGAGGATATTCTCCGTCCGGCTCTCGAGGGGATCCGGGTTACCGGACGCCTCTCGGCGGCGGGATCGGGGCGGTACTACTTCAGCGGACACCTTTCGGGGGAAACGCAGCAGGAGTGCCGACGTTGCCTGACCCCGGCGCAGTCGCCCGTGGTCGCCGAGGTCCACGTGCTGTTCGCGGAGCCCGGCGGCGAGGACGACGATGATCCGGACGTCTTCCCGTTGGAAGGCGCGCAAGGTGATGTGATCGACCTGCGTCCCGCGGTGCGGGAGCAGTGGTTGCTCGAGGTACCGCCGTTCCTTGAATGCCGCCCGGATTGCAAAGGGCTGTGTAAGCGGTGCGGTGCGGATCTCAATGCCGGCGACTGCGGATGTGCGCCGGAGACCGATGCCCGGTGGGAAGCGCTGCGGAAGCTCCGCAACGACGCCCAGTGAACTGACCCTGTCACGAGACGACGATGGCCGTCCCGAAGAGAAAAACCTCGAAGCGTAAGAAGCGGGCCCGCAACACGCACAAGAAGGCCCCGGCAATCAACATTCAGGCCTGCCCGAAGTGCGGCGCGATGAAGCAGCCGCATCGCGTCTGCCCTGAGTGCGGCTTCTACGCCGGCGAGCAGCGGGTCAAGTCGAAGGATAGCTGACGTTGGCGCGCATCGCGTTGGACGCCATGGGGGGCGATCTCGCCCCCACGGCGACGATTGCGGGCGCACTTCTCGCCCTTCAGGAACTCGCCCCGGAACACGGCATTCAGCTGGTGGGGCGACCCGACGTCATACGCGCCGAGCTCGATGCGCAGTTGGCGGAGGCATCGGCGGCCGTGCGTGAGCAGGCCGCGCGCCTCACGATCGTCGAGGCGGCGGACGTCATCGAGATGACCGACAAGCCGTCGGTGGCGATTCGCGGCAAGCCCAATAGTTCGATGGCCGTCGGCCTGCGCCTGCAGGTTGAGGGCCACTCTGACGCATTCGTGAGCGCCGGCAATACCGGCGCTCAAATGGCCGCGTCCGCGTTTATTCTGCGCCTGCACGAAGGACTCACGCGCCCGGCCATCGGCACGCTGATCCCGAGCGCACGCATCCCTGTGGTGATGCTCGACGCGGGCGCGAATGTCGACTGCTCGGCGGCGGAACTGGTGCAGTTCGCGCGCCTCGGCGCGGTGTACGCCGAAGACGTACTCGGCCGGCCCAACCCCGCAGTGGCGCTGCTCTCCGTGGGCGAGGAGCCTGAGAAGGGCAACGCGGCGGTGAAGGAAGCGCACAAGACACTCGCCGCATCGCCGGGCCTCAACTTCATCGGCAATGTCGAAGGCCGTGATGTGCCGATGGGCGCCTGCGATCGCGGCGCCGTGGACGTGGTGGTGTGCGACGGGTTCGTGGGCAACGTGCTGCTGAAGTTCTACGAGAGCGTCCCCAAGCTGATTTTTGGCCTGCTGGCGAAGAGCGGCGTCTCCAAGGAGCAGCTCACCGGCGCGCTGAAGGGGCTGGATTACGCGGCGCATGGTGGCGCTCCGCTGCTCGGCGTGAAGGGCGTGTCGATTATTTGCCACGGCAAGTCGTCGCCGGAGGCGATCAAGAACGGCATTCTCGTGGGACTGCGCGCCGTGCAGTCGCGCATGAGTGATCACATCGGTCAGCGTCTCGCGACCAGCGCCGAAGGAGCGTCCGCATGAAGCGTCCCATCGCGATGATCGCCGGTACCGGGCACGCCGTACCGAAGAAGATCCTCACGAATCACGACTTCGCCGCGCTCGGCATCGACACGAACGACGAGTGGATCACCGATCGCACGGGGATCAAGCAGCGCTACATCGCGGGCGAAGGCGAATCGCTGACGTCGCTTTCGGCCGAGGCGGCACGCGCCGCGATGAAGGCTGCCGGCGTCACGGCGCCGGAACTCGACATCATCATTCTGGGCACAGCCTCGCCCGATCGCCTGCTGCCGGCGACGGCGGTTGAAGTGCAGGCTGCCATTGGCGCGACGCGCGCTGCGGCCTTCGACATCTCGGCCGCGTGCAGCGGCTGGGTGTACGGGATGAAGATGGCCGAAGGACTGCTGGCCATGGGCGACGCCGAGACGGTGCTCGTGATCGGTGCCGAAACGCTCTCTCGCATCGTGAACTGGAAGGACCGCAACACCTGCGTGCTGTTCGGCGATGGCGCCGGCGCGACCGTGGTGAAGCGCTCCACGAAGGGGCGGGGCATTCTCTCCGCCTACCTGCGCAGCGATGGCACGCTTGCCGACCTGTTGCAGCGGCAGGCGGGCGGTGCCCTGCGTCCCGTCACGCCGGAAGTACTGGCCGAGGGGAGCAACTGCATCTCGATGGCCGGGCGCGAGGTGTTCAAGAACGCCGTGCGTTCGATGGCTGATGCCTGCGACCGCGCGCTCGACGGCGCCAAGCTGGCTGCCAGCGACATCGATCTCCTGATCCCCCATCAGGCGAACATCCGGATCATCGAGGCCACGGCAAAGCACGCCGGCATGCCGATGGAAAAGGTGTACGTGAACGTCGATCGCTACGGCAACACGTCGGCCGCGTCCATTCCGATTGCGCTCAACGAGGCGTTGCGCGACGGGCGCATCAAGGAAGGGATGACGGTGATGTTCGTGGCCTTCGGTGCCGGGTTCACGTGGGGCAGCCTGGTGGTGAGGTTCTGACCTGACGCACACTCGGTGAACGGTGGGGCGGTTCACCGGATTCCGTGGTTCGTTTCCCGCTTCCCGTTCGATGCAACTACTTCTGCTATTTCCCGGGCAGGGTTCGCAAAAGCCCGGCATGGCCAAGGATCTGGCCGAGCACTTTTCCGCGGCGCGCGCCGTCTTTGAGCGCGCCGACACGGCGTTGGGTGCCGACCTCTCGACGCTGTGCTTCGAAGGGCCCGCCGAGGAGCTGACGCGCACGCACAACGCGCAGCCGGCACTGCTGACGCACGGCGCGGCGGTCTGGGCCGTTGTCGGTGGACAGGCCGCACCGCACGTCGCGGCCGCGGCCGGCCACTCGCTTGGCGAGTTCTCGGCGTATCACGCCGCAGGCGCCCTGTCGCTGGAAGACGCGGTGCGACTCGTCCGGCGCCGTGGGGAACTGATGTACGAGACGGGGGTGCAGCGCCCCGGCGCGATGGCCGCCATCCTCGGCGAACTGCAACGTCCCATCGATGACATCTGCGCGGATGCTCGCGCGGCCGGAGTGGTGGTCCCCGCGAACTACAATGCGCTGGAGCAGGTGGTCATCTCCGGCGAAGTCGCCGGTGTGGAACGCGGGATGGAACTCGCCAAGGAAGCGGGAGCCAAGCGTGCGATGCGGCTCCAGGTCAGCGGAGCGTTCCACTCTCCGCTTATGGAGCCGGCGCAGCCGGGGCTCGGCGAGGCGCTCGGCGCCGCGCACTGGAGCGCCCCGCAGTGGCCGGTATTCTCGAACGTGACGGCCGCGCCCGTCGCGGACGCCGGCACGGCCAGCGATCTGCTGTTGCGCCAGCTGACCTCGCCGGTTCGGTGGGTCGCGGTCATTCAGGCGATGGCGGCGGCCTATCCCGACGCCGTGTTTGTGGAGATGGGGCCGGGCAATGTGCTCACCGGCCTGCTGAAGCGACTTGCCCCGAACCATCAGGCCAAGACCTGCGGTACGGTGGCGGACGTCGAGGCGCTGCTGGGGATGCTGTAGCTCCCCGGCCGTTCGCCGGACGGTCGCGAAACACACGCGGGACGAACCTCAACGCACGCAGGTTGCCATGATTTCGCTCACAGGAAGAGTCGCTCTCGTCACGGGGTCCACTCGGGGCATCGGCCGCGGAATTGCCGAGGCGCTGGTCGGATGCGGCGCGAAGGTGGCCGTCGTCGGCCGGGACCTCGCCGCGGCAGAGCGGGTGGCGGAGGAGTTGGGTGAGGCGCGCGGCTTTGCCTGCGACGTCTCTGATCCCACCTCGGTGACGATGCTGGTTCAGGCCGTCGAGGACGCCTTCGGCCAGCTCGATATCCTGGTCAACAACGCCGGCATCACCAAGGACAACCTGATGGCCCGGATGAAGGACGAGGACTGGGACGCGGTGATGGCGACCAACCTGCGGTCCGCCTTTGTGGCGACGCGGGCGGCGCAACGCGGCATGATGAAGCGGCGCTGGGGGCGCGTCATCAACATCACCAGCGTGGTGGGGTTGGTGGGCAACAAGGGGCAGGCCAACTACGCCGCGTCCAAGGCCGGGCTGATTGGCTTCACCAAGGCGGCCGCCAAGGAGTTGTCGTCCCGGAACATCCTGGTGAACGCGGTCGCCCCTGGCTACATCCAGACCGATATGACCGCCCAGCTGGGTGAGGAGGCGCGGACAGCGCTTTCCTCGCAGATCCCTTTGGGCCGCCTCGGCGAGTCCAGGGATATCGCCGGTGCCGTGGCCTTTCTGGCCTCGGATCTGGCCGCCTATATCACCGGCCAGGTGCTGGTGGTAGACGGCGGGATGGTGATGTAGCGGAACGCGACATCAACTATATTAAGTCTTCCCTCCACTCCAACGTTTGCGAGGATTCGCGGTATGGCCGACCATGGCGAGAAGGTGAAGGACATCATCGAGAAGGAACTGGGCGTCGAGCGCGAGAAGCTGACGAACGAAGCGAGCTTCATCGAAGACCTGGGCGCGGACAGCCTTGATATCGTGGAACTCGTGATGGAGTTCGAGAAGGAGTTCAACATCGACATCCCGGACGAGGATGCCGAGAAGCTCCGCACGGTCGGCGATGCGATCGCCTATCTGAACCAGAAGATTGGCTGACGCGATGAAGCGCCGGGTCGTCGTCACGGGTCTCGGATGCGTGACCCCCATCGGAAACGATGTGGGGACCGCTTGGCAGGCGTTGCTCGACGGTACGTCGGGAGGCGCCCCCATCACGCATTTCGACGCAGCGAACCACAAGGTCCGGTTCGCCTGCGAAGTGAAGGGTTTCGACCCGGCGCAGTATATGGATCGCAAGGAGGCCAAGCGGTCGGACCTCTACACGCAATACGCAATGGGCGCGGCCACGCAGGCGATGGCCGACGCGGGGCTGGCTGACGGGCAGGGATATGACCCGCTGCGCACGGGTGTGGTGATCGCCAGCGGGATTGGCGGCATCAACACGTTCGAGGAGCAGCACTCGGTGCTTGTCAGCGCCGGTCCTGGGCGCATTTCGCCGTTCTTCATTCCGATGTTCATCAGCGACATCGCTTCGGGTGTCGTCTCGATGCGCTTTGGCGCCAAGGGGCCGAACTTCTGCACCGTGTCGGCCTGCGCATCGTCCGGGCACGGCATTGGGCTGTCGTTCCGCGCCATTCAGTACGGAGACGCCGACGTGATGATTGCCGGCGGCGCCGAGGCCTCGGTGACGCCCATGTCGATGGCCGGCTTCGCGAACATGCAGGCGCTCTCCACGCGCAACGACGATCCGCAGCGCGCCTCGCGCCCGTTTGACGCGACCCGCGATGGGTTCGTGCTGGGCGAGGGGAGCGGCGTGGTGATCCTCGAGGAACTGGAGCACGCCCGCCGGCGCGGGGCGCGCATCTACGGCGAGGTGGCCGGGTTCGGCATGACTGGCGACGCCTATCACCTCACGGGGCAGCCAGAGAATCACGAAGGGCTGCAGCGGGCGATGCGCCGCGCAATGGAGGACGGGGGGCTCTCACCTGCCGACCTGCATTACGTGAATGCGCACGGCACGTCGACGCCGCTCAACGACCCCAACGAGATTCGCGGCATCAAGGCGGTGCTCGGCGCGCACGCATCGGCGGTGAACGTCAGTTCCACCAAGTCGTGCACCGGGCACATGCTCGGAGCGGCCGGCGCGGTGGAGACGATTTTCACCACGCTGGCCATTCACCACAGCATCGTGCCGCCGACCATCAATCTGCAGTCGCCGGATCCCGAATGTGATCTCGACTGCACGGCGAACGTGCCGGTCAAGCGCACGATCGGGGCGGCGCTGAACAACTCCTCCGGATTCGGCGGGCACAACACTTCGCTCGCGCTCACCCGGTTCCGGGACTGAGCGGATGCCGGCGGCGCCGCAGGTTTCGTTTGACCGCATTCACGATCCCGTCCTCCGCCGCATCGGTGAACGCATCGCGGCGGGGGAGCGTCTGGATCGGGCGGACGGCCTGGCGCTGTACCGCAGCGGCGATCTGACGGGACTCGGCGTGCTGGCCGACGCGGCCAATCGCGCCAAGCACGGCGATGTCGTGACCTTCGCGTCGAACCAGCATATCAATCCGACCAACATCTGCGTGCTGCGGAAAACCTGCGTCTTCTGCGGGTATGCGCGGCTTCCCAAGGAAGACGGCGCCTACCGCTACACGCTGGACCAGGTGCTGGGCGAGGCGGCACACGCCGCCGACGGAATGACGCGCGAGTTCCACATCGTGGGTGGCCTCGATATGAAGGCGGGGCTCGCCTACTACACGGAGATGTTCCGCGCGCTGAAAGCGAACTTTCCGCACGTGCACATCAAGGCGTTAACCGCCGTGGAGATTGCGCACATCGCGCGCATTGAGAAGATGCCGTGGCGCGACGTGCTGATCGCCCTCAAGGACGCTGGCCTCGACACGATGCCCGGCGGGGGCGCGGAGACGTTCAGCGCCGCCGTGCGAGAGCGCATCTCCGACAAGAAGCTGGCCGGCGCCGAGTACATTGGCGTGCATCGCACGGCGCACGAACTCGGCATTCGCACCAACTGCACGATGCTGTACGGCCACGTCGAGACGCTCGACGACCGGCTGGAGCACCTGCAGATGCTGCGCGACCTGCAGGATGAGACCGGAGGGTTCCTGGCGTACATCCCGCTGGCGTACCACCCGGACGACAACGAGCTCGGGCGCGAACTGGGACGACAGGGGACGGCGACAACCGGCTGGGACGACCTGCGCCAACTGGCGGTGGGGCGGCTCTTCCTCGACAACTTCCAGCACGTCAAGTCGCACTGGATCATGGTGACTCCGTCGCTCTCACAGGTGGCGCTGCACTATGGCGTCAACGACCTCGAAGGGACGGTCGTGCGCGAGAAGATCTACCACGCGGTCGGGGCGCATACGCCGCAGGCCATGTCGCTCGACGCGATTCTCGGACTGATTCGCGGGGCGGGGAAGGTGCCGGCCGAGCGCGACAGCTTCTATCGCATCCTGCGACGTGATTTCGCGCCGGAGCCGGTGCCGGCTGGGGCGGCGTGATGCGCGTCGGCCGCATTCCGTATCTCAACTGCGCGCCCGTCTACGGGGCCGTCGACCGTGGCATCGTGACGCTCGACGCCGAGTTGGTGAGCGGCGTGCCGTCTACGCTCAATCGCGGGATGGCCGACGGGACGATCGACGTGTCGGTGGTATCGGCCGTGGAGTACGCGCGCGATGCCAACCGGTATCTGCTCCTCCCGGACCTGGCCATTTCGTGCAGCGGTCCCGTGCGCAGCGTGATGCTGTTCTCCACGCGCCCCGCCCACGAACTCAGCGGCGCGCAGGTGCTGGTGAGCCGCAGTTCGATGACATCGGTGGCGCTGCTGGAACTGCTCTTCGAGCACGTGTGGAAGGCGACGCCGACATTCGTTCCGGGTGACGCGGAGGCCGACGACTTGCGGCGCGACCAGTCGGACGTCGCGGCGCGGCTTGTCATCGGGGATGCGGCGCTGATGCTGCGGCACGCCGAGCATCCGGTGGCCATCGCACACGGCCGCGCCTACCCGTTCGTGTACGACCTGGGAGCGGAGTGGAAGGCTTGGACGGGACTGCCGTTTGTCTTCGCCGTCTGGGTGGCGCGTCGCGAGGTCAACCTGCGCGATGCGCTGCAGGTGCACGCGGCCTTGATGGAAAGCCGCAACTGGGGACTCGCGAACCTGTCGCGACTCGCCGACGAGGCGTCGGCGTCGTGTCAGCTGCCGCCCCACGTGGTGCAGGAATACCTGGCGGGGCTCGATTACGGCCTCGGGTTGGAATATCTCGAGGGACTGTCTGAGTTCTTCCGTCGGCTCGAGCTGGCCGGCAGGGTGCCGCAGGGCAAACTCGTCTTCCTTCCAGCCGCCTGATGCAGTAGTCGTGCGGCGTCGCGCCGCGCCGTGTGGTACCGTTGAGTCTCGTCCGTTGGTTCGCGTCCCCCTCTTCGCCTGCTGCAATGTCTGAACTGACCAATCTCCTCGATCTGTACAAGCACGCGCCGCTCCTGGAGCTGGGTGCGCTGGCCGATGCGCGCCGGCGCGCGCTGCACCCCGAGGGGATCGTGTCGTACATCGTCGACCGCAACATCAACTACACCAACGTTTGCGTGGCCGACTGCGGCTTCTGCGCCTTTTACCGGCGGCCGAAGCACGGCGAGGGGTACACGCTGTCGTACGAAGAGATTGGCGCGAAGATCGAGGAGACCAAGGCGCTGGGCGGCATCCAGATTCTCATTCAGGGCGGACACAATCCGTACATTCCGTTCGAGTGGTACCTGGAACTGATCAAGTACATCAAGCGCAACCATCCCATTCACGTGCACGGCTTTTCGCCGAGCGAAGTGGACTTCTGGGCCACGCTGTACCGCATGGACGCCCGCGAGGTGGTTCGGCAGCTGATCGCGGCCGGGCTCGACTCGATTCCGGGCGGTGGCGGTGAGATTCTGGTGCAGCGGGTGCGCGACATCGTCGCCCCCAAGAAGGCCGGCGCCGACCGTTGGCTCGAGATCATGGAGATCGCCCACGAAGAGGGGCTCAAGACCTCGTGCACGATGATGTTCGGCATTGGCGAGACGCTTGAAGAACGTATGGAGCACCTACTGCGGCTGCGCGACGTGCAGTCCCGCACCAATGGATTCACCGCGTTCATCACCTGGCCGCTGCAGCCGGAGAATACGCCGCGGCTGAGTCAGCAGCCCAAGACGGACGCGGTGGAATACCTGCGCACGGTCGCCTTCTCGCGTCTGGTGCTCGACAACATCCCCAACATCCAGGCAAGCTGGGTGACGATGGGGATGAAGGTGGGGCAGATCGCGCTGTCGTACGGATGCAACGATTTCGGCTCGCTGATGATCGAAGAAAACGTCGTGTCGGCGGCGAATACGACATATTCCACGACGACGGAAGAGATTGAGCGGCTGATCACCGACGCGGGTTTCACGCCGCGTCGCCGCCGGCAGGACTACCAGTTGCTCGCCGCCACCGCCGCGGCGTAAGGACAGGGAGACCGCATGGGCGTCCGGTTTGGGTCGGGAGCACGCAAGGCCATCGATGCCGCGATGGTCGAAGCGGAGCGTCACGGCCTCGACCTGCCGAACTCGCTCCATTTGCTGCTCGGTATGCTCAAGACGCCGCGCGGCGCGGCCGCGCAGATGTCGGCGATGCTTGGGATGCCGCTTGAGCTGCTGGTGCGCGCCGTGGAGTCGCGGCTTTCGGGCGCGGGGGCCGTGGCGATGGCGGAGAGCGAAGATGCCGCCGAATCCATCTTGCGCGCGGCGGGCGAGCACGCGGAGCGCCGCGGTGGCGGCGTCGTGACCGAAAGCGACATTTTGCGGGCCATGGGGCACAGCCCTGCCAGCGGTGCCGGACGCGTGCTGCAGGAAGCCGGCATCACGGCGCAGCGGCTCGATGAACTTCCGCTTGAAGTGGCCGGCGACACGCAGCCCGTCGCGCCCGCGCGAGCCGCGGTTCGCATTCGTACGGGGATAGGCTACGACTCGCACCGGTTCGGACCGGGCGACGGCGTCATTCTGGGCGGGGTTCTCATCCCGTCGGCGCAGAAACTCGTGGGGCACAGCGACGGCGATGCCGTGGCCCACGCCGTCACCGATGCCATCCTCGGCGGCGCTGGGGTTGGGGACATCGGCGAGATGTTCTCGGATACCGATGCCGTCAACAAGGGACGCGACTCCATTGAGATGCTGCACCTGGCGGTCGAGCGGGCGCGGCTCTCGGGCTGGACGCCGACGCAGGTCGACGTGACGGTCATCGCCGAGCAACCCAAGATTGGCCCGTATCGCGCCTCGATGCGTGAGCGGCTGGCCGTCGCCCTTGGGCTCGGCGTCTCCGATGTGATGGTCAAGGGCAAGACCAACGAGGGAATGGGGTGGATCGGGCGGGGCGAGGGGATCGCGGCCATCGCCGTCGCGACGCTCAACTCTTTTGAGGTGGAGCGCCGGTGAGTGTTTTGATGGACTGGGTGAACACCGTCGACATGAACACGTTGTACGCGGTCCTCGCCCTCGTGGCTTTCATCGAGAGCATCTTCCCGCCGGCGCCGGCGGACCTCGTGGTTGCGCTGGGCGCCTTTCTCGCGGCGCGGCGTGGCGCGAGTTATCCGATGGTTGTGGCCGCCATCGTGTTCGGCAGCGTACTCGGAGCGATGGTGGTCTACGGCGTCGCGCGCCGCTTTGGCGCCGACTGGATGCACAACCAACTGCGCCGTCTGAAGCTGGTGGGGGCCGAGGCCAAGCTGGAACGGCTGTATGAGCACTACGGGCTCGCCGCCCTCTTTGTGAGCCGGTTCGTACCCGGGCTGCGCGCGGTCGTGCCGCCAATGGCGGGCGCGCTGCGCGTGCCGTGGGTGCGGACGCTCCTCGTGATCACGTTGGCGTGCGCCGTCTGGTACGGTTTCATCATCTGGGTGTCGTTCCAGGTTGGCGCGGACTGGGAGCAGGTCAAGGCCACGCTGCATGTCATCGGCCTTCGGGTCGGCTTGACCGCCGGCCTGTTCAGTCTGGCGCTGGCGTACGTGGGCCGCCGCCTCTGGTTGCGCCATCGCGCCAAGCACCCGCCAGTGGAGTGAGCGCGGCCGACGACCGGCTGCGCCCCTTTCTGCTCGAGCGGTTTGCCGAATACCTCACGCTCGAGCAGGGAAGCTCTGCGCGCACGGACGATGGCTACTCGCGCGATCTGCATCGGCTCGCCGAGTGGGCCCAAGCGCATGGCGCCGCGTCGCCCGCCGCGCTGACGTCGGCGCACCTGCGGGAGTTCGTCTACTACCTCAAGGATCTCGGCCTTGCGCCGGCATCCATCCGGCGCGGAGTGTCGGCCATCCGCACCTGGTATCGCTTTCTCGCCGCCGAAGGAGTGGTGCAGAGCGATCCCAGTGAACGACTGGAGACACCCAAGAAGTGGCGCACCCTCCCCGAAGTCCTGTCGCAGGATGAAGTGGAGACGCTGCTCACATCCATCCCGCTGGAGGAGCCGCTCGCATTTCGTGACCGCGCAATGCTCGAGCTCGCCTACGGCGCCGGGCTGCGCGTTGGCGAGTGGATCACGCTGCGGGTGAACGACCTGATGCTCGACGAGGGTGTGGTGCGTGTCTTCGGTAAAGGGAGCAAGGAACGGCTCGTCCCGGTGGGAGGGAGTGCCATCGGGGCGGTGGCGATCTACCTGCGGGAGCTGCGCCCTCGCCTCGAAGAGGCCGGTCGCCGATCAGCGGCGGTACGAGCCGGTGGCCGCGGCTCGAAGGCGCAGGGCGTGCTCTTTCTGAACGCGCGCGGCGCGCCACTCAGCCGAATGGGGGCCTGGAAGATCCTGCGGAAGTACGTGGAGCTGTCCGGGATCACCAAGACGGTCACCCCCCACACGCTCCGCCACTCCTTTGCGACCCACCTGCTCGAGGGGGGGGCCGACCTCCGCTCGGTGCAGGAGATGCTCGGCCACGCCGACATCGGCACGACCCAGGTTTACACGCACGTGGACCGGGAATACCTGCGCTCGGTGCATCGCCAGTTCCACCCGCGCGGTTAGGGCGGCACGGAACCCCGCGCGGATATAAATTCCCCCGCGTGATTCTCGTCATCGATAACTACGACTCGTTCACCTACAATCTCGTCCAGTACTTGGGCGAGATGGGTGAGACGCTGCGCGTCGAGCGCAACGATGCCATTTCGGTGGACGACGTCGCCGTATTGGCGCCGACCGCCATCGTCCTCTCACCGGGGCCGGGCACGCCCGCCAACGCGGGCATTACCGTGCCGGTGATACAGCGCTATGGCGCCCACATCCCGATGCTCGGGGTGTGCCTGGGCCATCAGGCTATTGGCGAAGCGTACGGCGGGCGCGTCATCCGTGCGCCGCGTGGCGTGATGCACGGCAAGACCTCCGACATCCTGCACGATGGATCGGGGCTGTTTGAGGCGCTGCCTTCGCCGCTGCGCGTGATGCGCTATCACTCGCTCGTCGTCGAACACGCTTCGCTGCCCGCGCTCCTCGCGGTTACCGCGTGCGCCGCCGACGACCCCACGGAGATCCACGCGCTTTGCCACCGGACGCATCCCGTGTGGGGCGTGCAGTTCCACCCCGAATCGATCCTCACGCAGGAGGGCAAGCGAGTGCTCGCCAACTTCCTCACGCTGGCGCGCCGCCGGGCGACCGTATGACGCTGCTTCGGCGCCTGTTCATTGGGCTGGCCATCGCCCTCCCGGTCGTTGCCGTGGTCTTCTTCTTCATCGTGGCTCGCGTGGTGGGTGCCCGGATGAATCGGATCGACGAGTCCAAGGCGATCGTCGTCTCCGAGCGCGCGCGTGCGCTGCATCAGACGCTTCGCGTCGCGGACCTGCACAACGACATCCTGCTCTGGGACCGCGATCTGCTGCAGATGGGGACGGCCGGACACACCGACGTGTCGCGGCTCGTGGAGGGGAATGTGGCGTTCGAGGTGTTCTCGACCGTCACCAAGACGCCCAAGGGACAGAACTACGAGCGCAACAGCGCGGAGAGCGACAACATCACCCTGCTGGCCATCGCCTCACGGTGGCCTCGCCGGACGTGGGACAGCCGCCTCGCACGCGCGATCTACCAGTCCGACAAGCTCGAACATGCGGCCGCGATTTCCGAAGGGCGGCTCATCGTGGTGCATACCGCGGCCGAGCTGCGCAAAGCGCTCGAGTTCCGCGCCGGCACGCCGGGCATCAAGCCGGTCATTGGCATTCTGAACACCGAGGGGCTCCAGGCGATCGACGGTACGCTGGCCAACGTCGACACGCTGTTCGCGCACGGTTTTCGGATGGCGGGGCTGGCCCACTTCTTCGACAACGAAGTGGCCGGATCAGCGCACGGTGAAGGGAAGGGCGGGCTGACCGCACTCGGACGGCAGGTGGTGCAGCGCATGCAGTCGCTCGGCATCATCGTGGACCTCGCGCATGTCTCTCCCGCCGGATTTGACGAGGCGCTGGCCGCGACCACGCGCCCGGTCGTGGTCTCCCACACGGGCGTGCAGGCGACCTGCGCCGGGCCGCGCAATCTGACCGACGCCCAGTTGCGCGCGCTCGCGGCGCGCGACGCCCTGATTGGCATCGGCTTCTGGGACGGTGCGGTCTGCGATGCGTCGCCTCACGCAATAGCCAAGGCCATCCGGCACGCCGTCAATATCGCGGGACTGCGCCACGTCGCGCTTGGCTCCGACTGGGACGGCGCCACGACGGTGGCATTTGGCGCCGATCAGGTGGCGCAGGTCACCGAGGCGCTGCTGCAGGCCGGTTTCACGGACGACGAGATTCGCGCCGTGATGGGCGAGAACGCCCTCCGTTTCATGATGGAGAACCTTCCCCCAGGTACCTAAGTTTCACGAAGCGAAACATCGCCGCAGCCAGCGGCGAGATGACCGTCCCGCACGTTCATTGCCATCTGCCCCACCTCACTACCCGCCCACACCACCGGAGTCCCGCGTGACCGTACGAATTGGAGATGATGCCCCGAACTTCACCGCTGAAACGACCCAGGGGCGGGTCAACTTCTACGACTGGAAGGGGAACAGCTGGGCCATCCTTTTCTCGCATCCGCGCGATTTCACGCCGGTCTGCACCACGGAACTCGGCACCGTCGCCAAGCTGATGCCCGAGTTTGCGGCGCGCAACACGAAGGTCATCGGGCTCTCCGTCGACCCGGTGGAGTCGCACCACACGTGGGAAAAGGACATCGGTGAGGTGATGGGCACGGCGGTCAACTTTCCGATGATCGCCGATCCGGACCGCACGGTCTCGACCCTGTACGACATGATTCATCCGAACGCCAGCGACACGGCGACGGTCCGCTCCGTGTTCATCATCGGGCCGGACAACAAGGTCAAGCTCTCGCTGACCTATCCCGCGTCGGCCGGCCGCAACTTCGACGAAGTCATGCGCGTGCTCGACGCGCTCCAACTGTCGGCCAAGTTCCCCGTCGCGACGCCTGCCAACTGGCGTCCCGGCCAGGACGTTATCGTGGCCCTCTCGATGAGCACCGAGGAAGCCCGGGCGAAGTTCCCGAAGGGCGTGACCGAGGTGAAGTCGTACCTCCGTACCACGCCAAACCCGTAAATCGTTCGTCGCCAGGCCGGCCGCCTCCCAAACGGGGGGCGGCCGGTCGCTTTTGGAGGCAGTGGAGCACCGCCTAAGCGGCTGCCAGCGGCTGTTTTTGACCATTGCGGCCCCCAACCATATATTGCTTGGCGTGGATTTTGCATCTCCAACCCCGCCCCCGGGGGGGTGCCCGCTGAGCATCCTCGCTGTGATTCCCGCCCGCCTGGGTGCCTCTCGGCTCCCCCGTAAGCCCCTTCGACCGCTGGGCGGCGCGCCATTGGTGGTTCGTGTGTGGGAGCGCGTGCGCGCCCTCGGCCTCGCCGACCGCGTGGTGGCGGCCACCGAATCTCCCGAGGTGATGGAGGTGCTCTCCGCGTGCGGCGCCGAAGGCGTCCTGACGTCGGACCTGCATCCGTCGGGAACCGACCGGGTGGCCGAGGTTGCCGGACGCCCCGAGTTCTCCGGCTACGATATTGTCGTGAACGTGCAGGGCGACGAGCCTTTCATGCGCGGCGATGCGATGGCCGGCGCGATCGCGATGGTACGCGACCACGGCTTCGCACTGGGCACGGCGGCCGGCCGACGCGGCCCCGACATCATGAGCGATCCTAACTGCGTGAAGGTGGTGCGCGCAGACGACGGCCGAGCACTCTACTTCTCGCGGGCGCCCATTCCGTTCCTGCGCGATAGCGGGGACGCGGCGATGCGCGACGATCTCGTGCTCCAGCATATGGGCATCTACGCCGCCCGCCGCGACGCCTTGGCCACTTGGGTGTCGCTGCCGCCGCACCCGTTGGAACTGGTGGAAAAGCTCGAACAGCTGCGCGCGCTCGCCGCCGGCCTGGCGATGGGTGTCGCGATCGTGGACGCCCCGTCGTGGGGCGAAGTGAATACCGAGGAGGACCTGGTGCGCGCCAACGCGCACTGGGAACGGCTCACCGCAGGGAACGCCTGATGACGCCGACCGCATCCAGCACGAAATTCATCTTCGTCACCGGCGGCGTGGTTTCGTCGCTGGGCAAGGGCATCGCTGCCGCCTCGCTGGGCCGCCTGCTCGTCGAGCGCGGGCTCCGCGTGACGATGATGAAACTCGACCCGTATCTGAACGTCGACCCGGGCACCATGTCGCCGTTTCAGCACGGCGAGGTCTTCGTGACCGACGACGGGGCCGAGACCGATCTGGACCTCGGGCACTACGAGCGCTTCATCGACCGCCCGCTCAGTCAGGCCAACAACATCACCACAGGGCGCATCTACCTGAACGTCATCACCAAGGAGCGCCGCGGCGAATACCTGGGATCGACGGTGCAGGTGATTCCACACATCACCGACGAGATCAAGGCGGCGATCCGTCGCGTGGCGCCGGAAAACGACGTCGTGCTGGTGGAGATAGGCGGCACGGTGGGCGACATCGAGTCGCTGCCGTTCCTTGAGGCCATCCGTCAGTTCCGGCACGACATCGGCCGAGACAATGCGCTCTTCATCCACCTGACCCTCGTGCCGTTCATTGCGGCGGCGGGCGAGATCAAGACGAAGCCGACGCAGCACTCGGTACGCGAGTTGATGGAAATCGGTATTCAGCCCGATGTCCTGATCTGCCGCACCGAGCGCCCGCTCACCGAGGACACCAAGCGCAAGATCGCGCTGTTCTGCAACGTGGAGTTTGGCGCCGTGATCGAGAGCCGCGATGTGCCGACGATCTACCAGATTCCCATTTCGCTCGCCGAGCAGGGGCTCGACACCCTGGTCTGCCGGAAGCTCGGCCTCGAAACGAAGTCGGCGGATATCAGCGCCTGGCGGGGCATTGTGCAGCGCGTGCTGGAGCCGAAGTCGAAGGTGCGTATCGCGGTCGTCGGCAAGTACACTGACTACGCAGACAGCTACAAGAGCATTCAGGAAGCGCTGATCCATGGCGGCATTGCGAACGATGTGGGCGTCGAGATTGCCTGGACGTCGTCCGATCTGTTCACCGATGCGGAGACGTCGCGACGGTTGCTTGCGGGCTACGACGGCCTGCTCGTCCCCGGTGGTTTCGGCGTGCGCGGCGTCGAGGGAATGGTTGAGGCGATCCGTGCGGCACGCGAGGGCGGTACGCCCTTCTTCGGCATCTGCCTCGGTATGCAAGTGGCGATCATCGAGTTCGCCCGCCACGTCTGCGGGCTCGACGACTCCAACTCAAGCGAGTTTGCTCCGGAGTGCGCGCATCCGGTCATCGCGCTGATGGAGAGCCAGCACAGCGTGAAGGACATGGGCGGCACGATGCGGCTGGGCGCCTACGCGTGCAAGCTGGCGCGCGGCTCGCGCGCCGCCGACATCTACGGTGTTCCGGAAATCAGCGAGCGGCATCGTCACCGGTACGAGGTGGGGAACGGTTTCCGCGAGCTCTTTGTGGACAAGGGGATGCGCCTCTCCGGGCTGTCACCCGACGGCTCGCTCGTGGAGATGGTGGAACTCCCCGACCATCCGTACTTCGTGGCGTGCCAGTTCCATCCCGAGTTGAAGTCGCGCCCCACGCGCCCGCATCCGCTCTTTGCGTCGTTCGTTGGCGCCGCGGTGAACCGTCGCTCGGCGCGCGCCGATGCGCCGGACGCCGCTCCCTCGCTGGCCACGGCCAAGTAATCCATGCCCGCCTCGTTCCCGCGCGACCAACTGTTCCTCATCGCCGGCCCCTGCGTCGTCGAGTCTGACGACATCATGCTGCGCGTAGGCGAGCATCTGGCGCGGCTCGCGGAGCGCGTGCCCGGCGGCATCATCTACAAGGCGAGCTTCGACAAGGCGAACCGCTCCAACGCCGGCGCCGCACGCGGCCCGGGGATGGAGGAGGGCTTGGCCGCGCTCGACCGAGTGCGCGCGGCGACGGGGCTGCCGGTCATTACCGACGTGCACCTCCCGGATCAGTGTGCCATGGTGGCGCTCGTCGCCGACGCACTGCAGATCCCGGCCTTCCTTTGCCGCCAGACCGACCTGCTCGAAGCAGCCGGCGCGGCCGGCAAGCCGGTGAATGTGAAGAAGGGGCAGTTCCTGCACCCCGAGGGCATGATGGGTGCGGTCGCGAAGGTTCGTGGCGCCGATCCGGCGGGACTGCGAGAGCCCGGCGACATTCAGGTCGCGGTGACCGAGCGCGGATCGTTCTTTGGATACGGCGACCTCGTCGTCGATATGCGCGGTATTCCGCGGATGCGCGAGGCCTGCGACTGCCCGGTGATCTTTGACGCCACGCACTCAGTGCAGCAACCCGGCAAGGGAGAGGGCGGTGCATCGGGCGGCGTGCGCGCGATGATTCCGCACCTCACGCTGGCCGCCTGCGCAGCCGGTGCCGACGGGTTGTTCATGGAGACGCATCCCGATCCCGACCGTGCGCCGAGCGATGGGCCGAATATGATGCCGCTCCACCAGCTCGACGACCTGATCTTCCGCGCCATCGACGTCTGGGCCGTGGCTCGGGGCGGTCGATGACTGGCCCCTCGGCGCCGCGGGGCGCCCCCACACTCACGGCCGAGGCGGCGCAGCGCGTCAAGTTCGTGGTGCTCGACGTCGACGGCGTGATGACCGATGGCGGCGTCTATCTGGGCGACGTCGATGGTCGGCGACTGGAGTTCAAGAAATACGATATCCAGGACGGACTCGGCATTCTGCTGCTGCGCTGGGCCGGAATCCGCGTGGGAATCATCACCGGTCGCGTTTCGGAGAGCGTTGCCCTGCGCGCAGCCGAGTTGAAGGTGGACGACCTGGTGCAGGATGAGCAGGCACGCAAACTGCCCGCGCTGCGAAAGATCTGCCAGAAACACGGCATCGGCCTGGACGAAGTGGCCTTCATCGGCGACGACCTGCCGGACGTCGGGGTGCTGCGCGAGGTCGGGTTGCCCGTGGTGGTGGCGAACGCGACCGACGACGCCGTGCGCGCGGCGGCGCTTCGCCTTACGCGGCGTGGCGGTTCAGGAGCGATCCGGGAGTTTTGCGAACTCTTGCTGCGTGCACGCGGCGAGTGGGATGGACTGGTCGAACGCTACGTGCAGAGCCGGTCGGAGGGAGCGTCCAAGTGACTACAGCCGCCGAAATCGTTGAACGGGGACGCCAGGTCATCGCGATGGA
>JARIEY010000035.1 GCA_031127085.1 Gemmatimonadota bacterium
GAGTTGGCGATCGCCAGCGCGTCGAGCCGCGACACGGTCGCCGGCGCGTCGGTGATCTTCTCGACGCGGCGCGAAGCCGAAATCACCACGCCGCCCAGCGTCACCGGCGTCGCGTCGAGCGCGAAGTCCACCGTCGTGGCCTGGCCGGCCGTCACGACCACCCCGGCCTTCACGGCGAGCTTGTGGCCGATGTGCTGCGCGCGCACGCTGTACGTGCCAGCCGCCAGCCCGGTCACCGTAAACTTGCCGTTGGCGTCCGTCTCAGCGCCCAGCGCCGTGCCGTTAATTAGCACCTGGGCGCTGACGAGCGGCTGCTTGGCGGCATCAGTGACATGCCCCGTGATGCGCCCAGTCTGCGCCGAGACCGGCAGCGCCGCAGCAAGCAGCACGACCAGCGCGCGCCCCGCAACGCGAAGGAAGTTGTTGAACATCGGGTTCTCCTGAACAAGAGGGAAACATCGAGTGGGTGTCGTACTGGATCACACGCA
Organism: Gemmatimonadota bacterium; assembly: GCA_031127085.1. Classification (GTDB taxonomy): domain Bacteria; phylum Gemmatimonadota; class Gemmatimonadetes; order Gemmatimonadales; family Gemmatimonadaceae; genus PNKL01. The sequence continues at coordinate 489 of JARIEY010000035.1, forward strand.
TCGAGCGATCAGTGGGGGCCACGGCCCTGGCCGCGCCCGCGGCATCAGGGACTCATCCGCTCTCCTCCGGCATCAGAATGGTGGCTTCACCCTCCAGCACGGTCTCGCCGTGCTGATTGCGGCAGGTCGTCGCCGCTTTGAGGCGACGCTTCGCCTCGATCACTTCGGTCACCTCGACCCGCGCCGTCACCGTGTCACCGGGGCGCACGGGGCGCGTGAACCGCATCGTCTGGCCCAGATAGATGGCCCCGGGGCCGGGCAGGTCCATCCCGAGCACCGCCGAGATGTATCCAGCCGAGAGCATGCCGTGCGCGATCAGTCCGCCGAAGCGGCTCTTCGCCGCCACCGCGGCGTCGACGTGCACGGGATTGAAATCGCCCGTGAGCTCGGCATACCGCCGCACATCGTCCTCGCTCACCGTGCGCGAGCGCTCGGCCGACAAGCCGACCCGCATCTCCTCGAACCGCATCAGACCTCCATGACCAGCTTGACGTCGGCGTCGAGCTGCGACGCGGCGCGCGCGCGCGTCGCCCAGGACACGACGAAGAAGACCAGCAGCGAGAGCAGCAGCGCGAGGCCGCTGACCGTCACGCCCATCGGCAGACTGAAGACCTTGAAGAACGCGAGCGTCTCGAGGACCAGCGTCAGCCCGAGTCCGGTGGCGATCGACGCCACCGCCCCCTCGCGCGTCGCCCCCTGCCAGTTGAGCCCGATGGCGAGCGCAGGCACGAGCGTGGAGGCAAACAGGCCGTAGCCGAAAATTCCGAGGAAGGCGACGAGCGTCCCCGACATTTGCGCCACGAGCACGGCCGCAAAGGAGAGCACCAGCGTCCACGCGCGTCCCCAGCGCAGTTCGTCGGTGACCCGGCGGCCGAACGCGCGCGGCAAGTCGTGCGTGAGCGCCGCCGCGCCGATGTTCATGAACGAGTTCACCGTGCTCATTCCCGCCGCGATCACGCCAGCAAAGACGATGCCGGCCACCACGCTCGGCGTGAAGCCAAGCACGAACGCCGGCGTCGCATCATCGGCACGCGCGAGCGGCGGCAGGGCGCCGCTCGCCACCTTGGCGCGCATCGCCAGCCCCACGCCCACATACAGCAGCAGCGTCAGCGACATCGCCACGCTCATCAGCGCGGGATACCACTTCAGGCGCCGCGGGTCACGCAGCATGTAGAACTTGTGCGCCACGTGCGGTTGCCCGAGCGAGCCGAGCCCGAACACGAAGAAGAGCGACAGCGCCGAGAGCGCCGGCATCTTGCCCCACGGGCCAAGGAAGGTGGCGTCCACGGCGGCGATGGCGCGCGTGATCCCTTCCATCCCGCCGCCGGCGCGCAGCACGTAGTAGAAGACCGTGACCGACGCGAGCGTCTTCACCAGCCCCTCGAACAGATCGGTGTAGACACCGGCCAGAATGCCGCCAGCCACCGTGTACGAGAGCGTCACGAGCATCGCGAGCCAGATGCCAAGCGTGAGCCCGGTAGCGAACATCGCGTCGATGACGAGTCCGAGCGCGAGAAAGTTCGTCGCCATATAGCCGATGACGGCGACGAGAATCGCGACCGCGCTCAGCCCCTGCGCTGCCGGCGAGCGAAAGCGCGCGGCGATGGCGTCGGGCACGGTGATCAACCCGCGGGCTTCGCCCAGCAGCCGCATGCGCTTGGCAAGCACCCACGCGCCCATCGTGTTGGTGATCGACGCCGCCAGCACCAGGAAGACCGCGCCCGTGCCCACGTTGTACACGAGCCCCGGACCGCCGATGAACGCGAAGCCGGAGAGCGTGCTGGCCATCGCCGCGATCGCCAGCGTTACGATGCCAATCCCCTGCCCGGCCACGAAGTAATCGCTCGCGCTTTTGGTGCGACGCGTCGCCCAGATGCCGATGGCGCTGACCACCACGAAGTAGAACACGGCGATCCCGATGATCGCCGGATGACGCATCGCGGCCGATGCCCCGACCTGCATCTCGAAGTAGCCGCTCACGCGCCACGCTCCTGCGCCGCGCGACGCACCCGGTCAAGATCCGCCTGGCTCAGCGTGTCGGCGTCGAACGACGCCGCGTACATCCAGGGGAGGAACAGAATGGGCACCAGCCCCACGCCGTACAGCACAATCGCGGCGCGCAGGGGGAGTCCCAACACCAGCACGGCGTCTGGCCCTTCGTTCGCCGGGAGCAGCAAGGCCGCGCCAAACGAACCAGCGACCACCAGAAAGGTCAGGACGCTGGCAGCCAGCGGCACTGGACGCAGCCGACCGCCGCGCACGGCACCCAGCGCCATCATGGAGGACAGTGAACCGGCGCTGCCGATCGCGAGCCCCCAGGCCGCCCACGGCGGAGCGCCGCCCGGCAGGAAGGCCAGCAGATACGCGCCGGCAATGGCGGTGCACGAAAGGACGAGCGCGGTAAGCGCGAGGCGCGTGGGCATAAATATCAGTCGTAGAGAGGGGCAATCAGCGACGCGTAGCGCGCCGTCACTTCGCGGCGCTTGACCTTCAGCGTGGGCGTGAGGTCGCCGCTCGCCACCGTCAGCGGCTCCGACGCTATCACCCAGCGCTTCACCTGCTCGGGACGAGAGACCGTGGCGTTCACGCGATCCACCTGCGCCTGCACGGCGGCACGCACCGCATCGTGCGAACGCCAATCGACCGCGCTCCCCGGCACTCCCGCGCTCGCGGCCCAGCCGCGCAGCGTTTCTCCGCGGAGCGTCAACAGGGCCGTCACGAAGTGGCGCCCCTCGCCAAACAGCACGGCGTGCTCAATCCACGGGCCGTCAGTCAGCGCGGCCTCGATGGGGAGCGGCGCCACCTTCTTGCCGGACGACAGGGCAATCAACTCCTTCTTGCGGCCGGTGATTGTCAGAAATCCCTCGGCATCGAGGCTTCCGAGGTCTCCCGTCTGTAGCCAGACGCCATCGTCCGTGAAGGCCTCGCGCGTCTCGTCCTCGCGCCCCCAGTAGCCGCTGAACGTCAGCGCGCTCCGCCGCACCAGCACCTGGCCGTCCTCGGCGATGCGCCACTCGGTGCCGGGCATCGGCAGGCCGACGCTGGTGAAGTTGTACCGATCAGGGCGATGCATCGCGACGCACAGGTGCTCCGTCTGACCGTATGCGCCAAGCACGCGCACGCCGTGCGCGTCGAGGTACTCGGCGACCGCGACGGGAAGCGCGGCGCCGCCCGACGTAACGCGCCGCACGCGCGCGCCAAAGTGCGCCAGCCGCGCCACCTCCACACGGTCGCGCGCTTCGTCTGCGGTGGCGGCCGACGACTCGGCGGCGCGCATCGCCTCGTACGCTTTCTCGTACAGACGGGGCAGCCCGCCAAAGAGCGTGGGATGGTAGGTGGCCGCCGCCGCGAAGACACCCGAAACGTCGCTCACTAGCAGCGCCTCGATGCCGACCCACAGGCGCGTCGCATGACCGAACATCCGTTCGGCCGCGTGGCAGTACGGAAGGAAGCCGAGCGCGGTGTCCGCGGGCGTCAACTCGAGTGAGGCGGCGATGGACTGCGCCGAGGCCACGAGGCAGGCGTGCGAGATCCGCGCGCCCTTGGGCACGCCGGTTGAGCCCGACGTGTAGATGAGCACCGCGTCGTCCTCGCCCGCGGGTGGCGCCGGCAGCTCGCCCCGCGCGCCGTCCAGCCAGCGTTCCCACGGCACGGCGTCGGCGCCAGCCGGGCCCCATGTGACGACGGTCTCAAGCGCCGGCACGCGGTCGCGGACCGCGCGCACCTTGGCCAGCTGCGTCTCGTCATCGAGCACGAGCAAGCGCGCGCCGCAATCGATGAGCACTTCGGCCACTTGTTCAGCCGAGGAGGTGGGATAGAGTCCCACGCTCACCGCCCCCGCCATGAGCGCCCCCAAGTCAGCGAGCGGCCAGACGAGCGAGTTGGATGCGAGAATCGCCACCCGATCGCCGCGACGAATGCCCTGCGTGACGAGCGCGCGCGCGACCGTCGCCGCGCGGGCGTCCAACTCAGCCCACGTCACGGCCTCGCCCGCTTCGGTGCGCAACGCCACGCGCGACGGCGTGGCGGTCGCGTGGTGGCGCAGGGCGTCGAGGATGGTGCGCATCAGCGCGTGGTCCGCCAGGTCATCGCCACGCAGCCCATCGCAAGCCCTGCCCCACTGCCCGTGAAGACAATCAGATCGCCGTCCTTCAGGAGTCCCTTGGACTGCGCGTCGTCGAGCGCCATCGGCAGGCAGGCCGATCCCGTGTAGCCCCACTGCCCCATGATGGTATGGGCTTTTGACAGCGGCTGGCCCAGGCGCTCCATCACCATCACGATGGTGGAGCGGTTCACCTGGGTCCACAGCCAGTGATCCACGTCCGCCTCGGACTTGCCGATGCGGGCAAGCACGGAGCGCACGATGCGCGGCCATCCTTCTTCGTTGACCGAGGCCGGGTACTTCTGCACGAAGCGCAGCCGGTTGTGATGCCCGCGCTCGAGCACGGCCGGGGTAATGGGCTCGCGTGTTCCGCCGGCAAAGACGCCCATTCCTTCGCAGAGCGATCCATCGGCGAACAACTCGCTCGCCAGCACGCCCGGCCGGTCGGCGAGTTCCACCACGGCAGCGCCCGCGCCGTCGGCGAAGATCGTCACCGTCTTCTTATCGCGGAGGTCGAGGAACTTCGACATCGCGTACGCACCGATCACCAGCACGCAGCGGTATCGTTCGTCGGCGCGAATGAACTTCCACGCCGTATCGAGCGCAGTAACGAATCCCGCGCACCCCGCGTTGAGGTCGAAGGTGCCAGCGCGTGCCGTGCCGAGGTCGCGGTGCACCACGCTGGCCGTGGGCGGAGAGATGAACTCTGGCGTGTCGGTGGCGATGATCAGCAGGTCCACGTCGAGCGGCGACTTGCCGGCGGCCGCGAGCGCGCAACGCCCCGCCTCGGTGGCGAGCGTCGCGGTGCTCTCTCCGTCGGCGCACCAGAACCGCTGGTGGATGCCGAGTGTCCCCTCGACGAACGGGTGAATGTCCTCGCCAAGCGCCGCCGCGAGTTCGTCGTTGGTGACCAGACGCGACGGGACCGCGTGCCCCGTGCCGGTGATGGTCGCATGGCGCTCGGCGCTCATGACGCGCTCCCTGCGCCCGACGGCGCAACTCCGGTGGTTCCTCGAACGACCAAACGCGCCGGCAGCACCTGCGCCGGGGGCGCCGTTGCGGCGACGGCGCCCGCGGCCGACGCTGCGCCGGACGAACTGGCAGCTGTGGCTTCGAGCTGCCGCAGCAGCAGGCGGACCGCGCGCGCGCCGAGTTCCCGCTGCGGCATCAGAATGGTGGAGAGCTCCGGCGTGACCAACGTCCCCATCTCGATGTCATCGCAGCCGAGCAGCGAGAGGTCAGTCGGCAGCATCACGCCGGCAGCACCGCACGCTTTGTGCGCGCCCAGCGCGACGAGGTCGTTTGCGCAGAAGACCGCGGTGGGCCGATCGCGCAGGGCCAGCACGCGGCGCATCGCCGCCAGTCCGCCGCTGATGCTCGCCTCGGCGCGGACGACCAGGTCGCTGGAGAGCGTGATCCCCACGGCGCGGAGCGCCTGAACGAAGCCTCGTTCGCGCAGACGGAAGGCTGGAATCGACGTGGCCGGTCCGATGAAGGCGACGCGTCGGTGCCCAAGCCCGAGGAGGTGGGCGGCCGCCAGCTGCCCCGCCTTCTCCGAGTCGCCGGCCACGGAGGCAAAGCGGGTGGAGGGCTGATTGACGAGCACCACGTTCAGGTCGTCGAGTTCCGTGGGCGGGAGCGTGGAGGCGGCGACGCCGGCGATGATCACACCGTCGACCTGGCGGTCGCGCAGCGCCTGCAGATGCTGCACCGCGTCGGCCGCGCCGACCTCGGCGAGGAGCACGGCGTAGCCCGACTCCGCGGCGACCTTTTCGGCCCCCGAGAGGACGTGCGCGTAGAACGGGTTGTCGAAAGACGGGACGATGACGCCGATAGCGAAGGAGCGTCGGGCGACGAGGGCTTGGGCCAGCCGATTGGGGCGGTAGCCGATTTCTTCGGCAATGCGCAGGACGCGTTCCCGTGTCTCTGGCGCAACCCGCGCTTTGGGGTTTCGGGTGAGGATAAGCGAGACCGTGGGCTGGGAGACACCAGCCCGTCTCGCGACCTCAGCCGCGGTGACCCGTCCTTTGCCAAAGCGCATAAGCAAAGTGATAATAGGTATTGGCAAACCGGCAAGTCAAGGGGCGAAGAAGAAAAAGCAGACAACCGCGGACAACCGCAGACGACCACAGAGCGCCACAGACACGCAGAGGGCGACCAGCGCCGTTCCGCCGATCGCCCTCGTCTTTTTCGTCCGCCGCACACGCTCGCCGCGTAGAGGCGCCGCAACCGATCACCAATCAGCAATCACCATCGCCAATCGCGATCCGCAATCCCGATCCTCGGTCGCAATCCGGATTCCCAATCGCCAATCACTCTCCCTGTTCTGGCTTGAACACGTTCCTCACCAACCAAATCACCAGCCCAATTGGGAGCACCACAAAGAAGAACAGCTTGAGCGCCACCACCGTCGCAAGCCCTATCGCCACCAACGCGAGGACCGGAACGCCAAGCACGGCGACGCCGAGCAGCGGGCGCAGGACGAGGAAGCGGGCGATCAGCGAGAACATGTGGGCTCCGAGTTGGGGTCTTCCTGCCCTACGGGGCGGACCGCAGCCCAGGTTTCGCTACCCGACTCAGGTCTGCCCAAAAATTGGTTCGCTCGGCCGACCCGTCGCGTAGCCCTGCACATAGGCCGCACCGTGCGCCTGCGCCCACGCCAGTTCGCCCGGCGTCTCCACTCCTTCGGCGATCGTCGAGATTCCCAGCTCCGTAGCGATCTCGATCGTCTTGCGGGCGATCAGCGCCTTGTACGGATCACGGTCGACGCCGCGCACCAGGTCCATATCGAGCTTGATGAAGTCCGGCCGCAGCTGGTGGAGGCGGTTGAGCGACGAGTACCCTGCCCCGACGTCGTCGAGCGCCACCCGGAATCCGGCCTCGCGATAGGTGGCCAGCAGCCCGCGCAGGTGCACCACGTCGGGGGCGTGCTCGCTCTCCACGACCTCAAAAACCACCCGCTCGTGCGCCAGGTGCAGCCTGTCGATCTGCGCCACGGAGTGTGCGAGCGCCGCCAGCGGATCGTCGATGGCGCTCGGGGTCAAGTTCAAAAACAGGGCCTCGGAGTGCCCGGCCCGCGCCATCGTTTCGATGGCCGAGTCGCGCGCGGCCAGGTCGAGTTCGGCCAACATCCCGCACCCGCGCGCCACCTCGAAGAGGTAGTGGGCGTGCACCAGGCCGCCGTCGCGCTCGGCGCCGCGCAGCAGCGCCTCGCGCGCGAAAATCCGCTCCGGCGCGCCGGCATGCACGATGGGTTGCAGCACGCTGGTGTAGCGGCGGGCGTCCAGTAGCTCGCGCAGCCAGGTGCTTTGACTGACCAGCGCAAACTGCGAATACGACTTGACCGTGGGAAAGTCGCTGATCGACAGCGCGCCGCCCGCCGGCTTGTAGAGCACCCGGGTGTCGTCGGCCTCGCCGTGGGTCAGCAAACGACGGATCGGGCCGACGATGTCGCGCAGCACGGACCACTCGACGTCGAGGACCAGAGCATCGCCGTCCGCCGACTCAAAATCCAGCGTGTGCTGGCGCAACAGTGCCACGACCCGGGCCAACGCGTGCTCACTCGGGAACCACAGGTACATGCGGCCGAGGGGCGCCATCGACTCGCCAGCCGAGTTGCGGCGCGCAGAGCGATGCGTGATCAGGGTCTGTCGCGGGGGCAAATTCAGGGATTGTCCGACAGGCAGATGAGAAATTCGTCGAGGCAAAAGAGCCGGTACCACGCCATATTGGCAAGGAGCGTAGCACGAAGCGGTACGCCCGGCAACGGGGTTTGGTCATCCGATTGGGGTTTTGTGAACACACCAACGGAGTCACCGGTCGATCGCACCCGCCCCGGCGAGAGCCGTCGTGGGTTTCTGGCCTCGCCGCTTGCGCGGCGTGACTTCGCCATCGGCGTGGGCATCGCCGCCATCTCTCTGGTGCTCCTGATCGGAGACCTCGTCGACAAGGTCTTACCGTTCCTTGCCCCGCACGAAACCACCAGCCACTACACCGACGAACTGCTGTTCGGCATTATCGTCGCCACCACCTTGGGCTTCCTCTGGGCCTATCGCCGCGGCGAGGAGCTGCGCCGCGCGCTGCGCGACGTGGCCTCCTCACGGCAGCTCGCCGAGCTTGGCTTTGATCGCAACCCACTCGCCAGCGCGGTGCTCGACCTCGAAACGCTTCGGTTTCTCGCGATCAACGAGACGGCGCTGCACCAGTATGGATATTCGCGGGCCGAGTTCCTCGAGCGGCTGACGGGACCCGATCTCAGCCCCCGCGGACTCCGGGACGCCGCCTATGCGCGCATGAGCGCGCTCGCGGGCGGCACGGCCGACCTGCGCACGGTGACGCAGCATCTGCGCAAGGACGGCTCGGCCCTCTGGGTCGAACTGTCGCATCGCCCGCTCGAGTATTTGGGACGACGCGCATCGATCTTCGTCGCCCTCGACGTGACGGCCCGTGAGGAGATGGCGGCGCGGCAGCGCGCGCTCGACGCCCGGTTCCGCGCCGTCTTCGAGACGGATGCCGCCGGCATCGTTGAGGTTGACGCGACGACCGCACGGATGCTCGCCGCAAATGAAGCTTTCGCCCGGTTGGTCGGGCGCACGCGCGAGGAACTGTCGGAGCTGTCGGTCTACGACCTGACGCACCCCGACGACCTCGACGAGAGCCGGAAGCTTCTCGCGTTGCTCGCCAGCGGGCAATCGCCGCGGCGGACGCTCATCAAGCGCTACGTCCGCCCGGACGGCACCATGCGCTGGGCGCTGACCGCGGCGGCGCACGTGCGCGGCGGAGACACCCCGCTCGGCCACAATATCGCCGTGGCGGTCGACGTCACCGACCAGCGCCTTGCGGAGGAGGCGCGTGAGCTGTTGCGCGAACGGCTCGCCCTGACGCTTGACGCGGTGGGCGAGGGCCTGTGGGACTGGAATGTGCCGAGCGGCGAGATGTTCTTCAGTCCGTCGTTCCTGCGCATCCTGGATCTTGCCCCGCACGAACTCCCGGGGCGGCTGGAGGCGTGGAGCAGCCGGATTCATCCCAGCGATGGCGCCAAGGTCGATGCGGCCGTACAGGCGCATCTCGCCGGCGAAACGCTGGCGTTCGAGGTGGAGTACCGCCTCAAACGCCGCGACGGAAGCTGGGTCTGGGTGCTGGATCGCGGGCGCGTGGTCAGGCGCGACGCGGAGGGCCGCGCAGAGCGGATGGTCGGCACGATCGCCGACATCAGCGCTCGGCGCGACCTGGAGGATCAGCTGCGGCAGGCGCAGAAGATGGAGGCGGTGGGCCAGCTGGCGGGCGGTGTGGCCCACGACTTCAACAATCTGCTGACGGTCATTCGCACCGGACTCGAGCTGGCGCTCTCGGAGCCGCTCTCCGCAGAGACGCGCGCCGACCTGCAGGAAGTGGAGCTCGCCACGCAGCGCGCCACGGATCTCACCTCGCAGTTGCTCGCGTTCAGCCGGCGACGGCTCAGCCAGCCGCGGTTGATGTCGCTCAATGACGCCGTGGTGGAGCTCGGGCAACTGCTCAGCCGAGTGCTCCCCGAAGACATCGACGTGCGCCGGCGGCTCGAGGCCCACGCGCACGTCCTCGCCGATCCGGGCAACCTGGGCCAGTCACTGCTCAACATCGCCGTCAACGCCCGCGACGCCATGCCCGAGGGCGGAGTGCTGACGCTGGCGACGTTTGATGCCACCATCGCGCCAAACGCCCCCGAGTGCCACGACGGCGTGCCCCCGGGCAGTTACAGCGTGGTCTCGGTGGGCGACACCGGCATCGGCATGTCGGCCGACGTGCGCGCGCACATTTTTGAGCCGTTCTTCACCACCAAGCCGGTAGGCAAAGGGACGGGGCTCGGGCTCGCCTCGGTGTACGGCATTGTGAAGCAGATGGCCGGGCACCTGCGCGTTGAGAGCGCGGCCGGCGTTGGTACCAAGTTCCTCATCTACCTCCCCGTCGCGCCGATCGACGCGGAGACGGGAACGGCGCTGGGCGTCGAGTCCACGCCCGGCGGAACTGAGCACGTGCTGGTGGTTGAGGATGACCCCGCCGTGCGCGCCGTGGCCGTGCGGATGCTCGCCGCGCACGGCTATTTGGTGGAACAGGCCGGCGACGGCGCACAGGCCATCGCCCGGCTCAACGCCGATGCGACGATCGCCTGCGTCGTCGCCGACGTCGTGATGCCGGTGATGGCCGGCAACGCGCTTGCCGCGCAGATGCGGCAGCAGCATCCACACGTGGCGCTGGTGGTGATGTCGGCTCACTCACACGACGTGCTGGCGCAGTTCCCGCTCCCTGACGGAATCGACGTGCTCGCCAAACCGTTCACGACGCCCGGGCTGCTGCGCGCCGTGCGCAAGGCGCTCGACGCCAAGCGCACCGCCCCCGCGCACTGACGCCCGCGCACTGACCCCCGCGCACTGACGCCCGCGCACTGACGCCCGCGCACTGACGCCCGCGCACTGACGCCCGCGCACTGACGCTGGCACGTTGACGCTGGCGCCGCCGTAATGCGCGATGGGCGACCAACCGAGTCCCCGGTCGATCGCCCATCGCGGTCCGCGTTTGGAATCCGGAGTCACAATCCGGATTCCCAATCGTCAATCGCCCTTTACTGGATCGGCGGCTTCACTGAGTACAGCGCGTTGAAGAAGAGGCGGAATGTTCCATGCGGCTGCGCGCGGAACAGCACCTCGGGGCCGAACAGATAGAGCGTGCCCTGGCCAACGGCCGCCTCGGCGATGGCGGTGCCGCCTTCCAGATACTTCTCGCCCCACGCCCAGCCCGAGAGCAGCGGCGACGCTTCGTACCATGCGATCCGCCGGACGCCCTTTGATGCCGCGTCGGCGCCGAGCTTGAAGACCGGCGAGTTATCGTAGAAGACGCCCGCCTGCGCCGCCATCCCCTTGGCCACCATCGCCGTCGTGTCGAACGACGCCTTCAGGATGGAGCCCGGAACGTAGAACTTCTCCTGCGGAAGCGGCTTGCCGCCCTCAGCCAGATAGTTCTCCACCGGCAGACCGAGGTGCTGGGCAAGCGACGTCGACGAACCGATGGTGACGACACGGCCACCGGCTTCGAGGAAGGCCTTGAGTTGCGGCACGGTCGTCGCGACCGTGACGGACCCAGTCGTCTTGCGCCACTCGGCGGGGAGCGATGCCGTGTCCGGTCCCGCGCCGCCAAAGCCACCACGCCGGCCGCCGGTGAGCGCCGGAATGGAGCCGTCAGGGAAGACGATGATGTCGTACTTGGCGCGCAGGTTGCCCGCGTCGAGTTCCTGCGGATAGATGTTGGTGTACGCCATGCCGAACTGCTCCAGCAGCCAGCGCGTGTGCCCCGACGGCATCTGGCCGCCGTACCGGTCGAAGAGCGCGATGCGCGGCGCGGGCAGCTTCTGCGCGCCCGCCGGCTTCTTGCCTTCGGCAAACGTCAGGCCGAGCTCGCGCGCGGCGCGTTCGGCGACGGGACGGCTCTTGCCATTCGACGCGACGTAGAAGTTGCCATCGGCGCCTCGGGAGACTTCGACGCCCGCCTTCTGGAACCGCGCCACCGCGGCGAAGACGTCGTTCTGCGTCGGGGACAGCTTCCACGTGCCGCCCTTGGCCACGGTGCCGGCCGGGGCCGTCACGAGGTTAGCCGGCGCGATGCGTTCGCACGGGCAGTCAAAGCCATCGAGCACGCGGTCGTACTGCACGCCCATCAACATCGAAAGGGTCCAGCCCGCGTTGTCATACGGCGGGGTGGGCGGGGCGCCGGGGAACTTGAAGTCGTTCGGATGATCCTGCGGGTCAAACATGTCGATGACGAACGACCGGTACGCCTGATTCGTCTTCACTACGATCGATCCGGCGGGGTACGACTTGCCGGCGACGGCGAACGGCGCCGTGGCCCGGTGCACGACGACGGCGTTCTGCTGGAGCTTGGCCGCGAACTTGAGCGCCGTCAGAAAATCCTTCTGGTCGGCGGAGAGGATGTAGCCGCGCGGATCGCGGAGTTCGGGAGCGCGCAGCATCGCCGCGAACTTGGGGTCGGCCACGCCACCGCCGAGCCCTCCACGGTTGGGAATGACCGGCGCGTTGACGTCGGCGCGCGGCGAGGCCGCCGCAATGGCGTCCTTCATCGCCTGCAGGCGCTTGGGCCAGACGGTCCACGAGTCACGGCTGCCCGCGGCAATCATTTCGTCGCCCATCTGCCACTGGCGGTTCAGCAGTGTTTCGCGATAGCGCTGTGCGAAGTCGAGCATGCCGCGGTTGGCGGTGACCGAATAGTCGATGGACTGCCGGAAGTGCCACTCTTGCGGCTGAATGGGGAGCGGCAGGTCGGCGTTGCGCATCAGCTTGTCGGGCACGAACGGAATGCGCATCGGCGTGGGACTGCCGATCGTTTCGGTCAGAAGGCCGACGATGTTGTGATAGTACGCGCCGGTGCGCAGGCCGCCGTTCCACCACGTCGAGTACAGCGTGGAGGCGCGCATGGTCACGCCGGGCTTGCCTTCAGCGACGAAACGCGCGTGCATCGCCGAGCCGACCTGATCGAGCCCGGTCAAGATGAGCGAATGCAGGTTGTAGTTCATTGGATCGCGGAACGGCGGCGCAAACATCACCGTGCCGGCGGGACCGGTCTGATGGTGGTTGTACATGATCTGCGGGTACCATTCCTGGTACAGCGCGCGATTCATGTTGATCGTCTCGGGCTGGTTGTTCGCGTAGAAGTCGCGGTTGTTGTCGTGCCCGATGTACTTCTGATAGAGGCGCGGGATGTTCATGTTGCGCTTCTTCGGGTCGCTCTCGCGCATATACCAGTCGGCCACGAGCTCCATGCCGTCGGGATTGGCGTGGACGAAGACGATGATGACGTCATTGAGGATGCGCCGCGTCTCTTCGTCGTTCTGCGACACGAACTGCCAGTGGGTCTCGAGCAACTGACTGGGACCGAGCACTTCGGTGGCGTGCAAGCCGCCGTCGATCCAGATGATGGACTTGCCTTCCTTCGCCAGCGCCGCGGCCTGCGCGGCTGTGAGCCCTTCGGCGTGGCTCAGCCGTTCGGCGATCAGGCGGTACTTCTCGCGGTTCTTGATGTTCTCGGGCGACGACACGATGGACAGCAGCTGCGGCCGGCCCTCGGCGGTCATCCCGATCGTGTCGAGCACCATCCGGTCCGATTCCCGCGCCAGCGTCTCCCACCACTTCACGAACTGGGTGTAGTTGGGCAGCCAGTAGTCCTCGCCGATCTCATGCCCGAAGAACTGCTTGGGCGTGGTCAGCTTGCCCTGCGCGACGGCGGCGAGCGGAAGCGCGGCGGCCAGCGCAGTGGCCAACAGCGCGCGGCGAACGAAGAGTCGCATGGTCATAGGGGAATCGGGGAACGAAACGCGGCCACAGCCGCAGGAGGTGGGATGCTCACGTAACGTGGCGCAACGGGCACCCGTTGAGCGCCGGCATCGGCACGGGTCCCGCATAGCATAGCCCCAGCGGGGGCGACCTGCCATTCCCGGGGCGCCGGGTGGCGCGCGCTAGCGAGGGGAGAGCGACCCCGACAGGATCCCCTGCCGAATACGCACCGCGCGCGGCGACGCAGCGGGATCGTCCTCCAGGCGTGTGCTGATCAGCGTGGCGATGCGGACCTGGCCGCGCAGCGTGAGGGGGCGTCCATCGCGCCGCACGTCGATGATAAGGGGCCCCCCGTCGCGGCCAGCGGCGCGGTCGCGCCAGGTGCGAAAGAAGTCCGGGTCGCTCGCGCTGACGCCATCGACCCTGACCAGTACGTCGTCGACCCGCACGCCGGCCGATTCCGCCACGCTCGCCGCCCCGACCGCCGTGACACGAAGTCCGGCGGAGTCTGGGGCGAGCACCACGCCGAGGCGCGCCTCGCGCACCGTATCTGCCGCGAGCCGCCAGCCGGCGAGCCGCAGCCATCGGTCCCACGGATACGGATCGCGTCCGTCGATGTAGCGGGCGTCAAAGTCGCGGAACGACTGGCCCCCCGCCGCGCGCGAAACCGCTCCCCACCACTCGTCGCCCGTGAAGCCACGCCCTGCCTTGTACGCCGCGCCGTACAGCTCGCGCATCACCACGTCGAGCGACGAGGTGTTGTCGCTCGCGTCGCGGATCAGGAGGTCGAGCGCCAGGCCGGCCAGCGAGCCTTTGTCGTAGTAGATGCCACTGGTGCCATCGGTGACGCGCAGCCAGGCCTCCAGCGACGCATCCTCGAGCGCCACCGGTGGCAGCTGCTGTACGTGCTCGATCTTGCCCTGCGTGAGCCCGCGAAACGCTTCCGCGGTGATCGCGCCGCCGCGCACCATCGACAGGTCGGCGTAGTAGTCCGTGATCCCCTCGCTCATCCACAGCCAGGGCGTCGGCTGCGCCGTGCCATAGCGGTACGGCCACAGTTCGGCGGGTCGCAACCGCTTCACGTTCCACGCGTGGAAGATTTCGTGCGCGTAGACGCTGGGCACGAACGGCTCGTCGAGGTACTCCGTGCCGACAACGCCCACGTTCGAGGCCGCGTGCTCCAGCGCGCTCATCCCGCCGCTGTAGGCGGAATCGGCGATCTGCAGGATGGTGTAGACCGACCACGGCACCTCGCCGAACACCGCAACCTGCGGCGGCACCGCTCGCTGCAGCGCGCGCCAGAGCGTGGCGCGGCGAGGGCCGGCCACGCTCCCGGCGGGATATGTCGCAAGCCGCATCCAGCGGTCGGCGACCTGCGCACTGTCCAGGTCGAACACGCCCACGAAGAAGGGCGCATCCACCAACTCGTGGTACGACGCGGCCTCAAAGGCGTCGCCGCGCCGCGCCATCGCGCTGACCACCCGCCACGACGGCTCCGTGCGCACGCGAACCGACGCCGCGAACTCCGTCGGCTGTCCCTCGGGATACGGAAAGACGTTGGTCCCGTTGATGAGCGCAAAGTCATCACGCGCCCAGCTAAAGGCGTTGTCGAGTGAGTCCGCGCGCACCGCAAAGCGCACGCGCACTTCGCGCGCGCCCGATGGTTCGACGCGCCACGTGTCCGGGTCGACCTTGTCCCAGCGGAGCGTCCGCGCACCGGCCGATGCCGTGAACGAGGAGACGTGGCGCGCATAGTCGCTGATCTCGTACGCTCCGGGCGACCAGGCAGGAAGCGAGAGAAGCACCGGGGCATCGCCGCGCACGGTGAAGGTCATCGTGACGCCCACGGCACGCGACAGGCCGTGCACGGCGTCGAACAGCAGCTCATAGCGCACGTCATCCAGCGGCGCCGAGCGCAGCGACGTCGTCGACGACGGCTGCGCGCCCGACCAGATGGGTACCGCGAGAAGGAGAAGGAGGGCGAGGCGGCGCACGGAGACTCCGGCTTCGGATGCCGAGAAGTTATCGCGAGGCACGGCGAAGGGTGGGGTGGCGCCGCCGCCACGAACCGCGGGGCCCATCAACGGCCGCAGCCTTCGCGATCCGCGTTGCCGCAGGCGCGTGCGAATCGTTCATATTAAAGAGCCGGGTGTGCCCGGCCCATTCGTTGGCTGCGAGGTGGCGGCTCCCCCGGCCGCCATTCGTCATACCGTTCCCCGCGTACCGAGGCGCTCCGCCGCATGACCGGACCCAGCACCCGTAGCACGAAGGCTGTCGAATCGAAGCGGCTCCACCTCATCATGCGCGACACCACGATGCTGGAGGGGGAGATTTATATCGGTGACGACGCGCCGCTGGTGCAGTATCTCGCCAACCGGAAGGGCGGCTGGATGAACATGGTGCACGCGCGCCGCCCCAAGCTGAACGAGAATCCGGGCCACCTGATCGTACAGACCGATCACATCGTGCTGGCGTCGGCGCCGGACGCGAATGTGCTCGTGCTCGGGCAGGCCGCCATTGGCGTGGGCGAACGCGGCGTCGACATCATCCTCGTGGGCGGCACGACCGTGAAGGGGATTCTTCCCCTGGCACCGCAGCAGCGGCTCAGCGACTACCTGAGCGCCTCGGGGCGGTTTGTGGGGGTCAAGGCGGCATCGCTGGCCGCCGATGGGCGCGCGCTGGGCGACGTTGTCATTCATTCGTCCGCCATCACGATGCTGCGCGAGGCGCGCGACGCATCGGGCCCGGCCATCGGCCCGGGCGACTAGCGCCCTCCAGCCTGGCGCCGGTCGCACCGGCGCCGGTCCGCATCGCGCCTTGGTAACGAGCGTTCAGCGGCGCAGCGCGGCGCGGACGCGCTCTTCCAGTTCGTCGGGGGTGAACGGCTTGACGAGTAGTTCGGCGTCGCCGTTCAGCGCCCCTTCATCGGCAATCACGTCGGCGGCGTAGCCCGACATGAACAGCACGCGCGCGTCCGGCCGCGCGGCGCGAAAGCGCCGCGCCAGCTCACGCCCATTCACGTTGGGCATCACCACATCCGTCAGCAGCAGGTCGATGCGCCCGTCGTGCGCGGCGGCGCGCACCATGGCCTCTTCGCCGTCGCGCGCGCCGAGCACGCGGTAGCCGGCGCGGAGGAGCGCCGCACGCACCAGCTCCCGCACCGACGCCTCATCCTCGGCGACCAGAATCGTCTGCGCCCCCGCCTCGGCGAAGGGGACGGACAGCGGCAGCGGAACGTCGGGCGTCGCACGACCGGTCGGCACCAGATAGGGCGCCGGCGCGGCAAGCGGGATAAGCACCCGCATCTCGGTGCCATCGCCGGGAGCGCTACTGACCTGAATTGTGCCCCGGTGCTGCCGCGTGATGCCGTACGCGGTGGACAGGCCAAGCCCCGTCCCCTTGCCGCGCGGCTTGGTGGTGAAAAACGGATCGAAGGCACGCCGCAGGGTCACGTCATCCATACCGACCCCGTGATCGCGAACGCGCACCACACCATAGCTGCCCGCGGCAAGGGGCTCGGGATCCGTGGGGTCAGGCTCGATGTCGAGCATGGTGCCGACCAGCACCTCCACCCGTCCGCCCTTCGGCATCGCGTCGGCCGCGTTGAGCACGAGGTTCATGAGCACCTGCTGCACCTTGGCGCGATCGGCCTCGACGACGATGCCAGGTTCGGCAATGACTACCAGCTCGTAGTCCACCTTGAGCGAACGGCGCAGCAGCGGTTCGAACTCGGCGACCGCTTCGGCCAGATCGATGCGCTTGGTGTCGAGCACCTGTGCCCGGCCGAAGGCCAACAGCTGCGCCACGACTTCCTTGGCGCGCCCGGCCGCGGTGCGCACCAACGCCAGGTCCTTGCGCGCCGGGCTCCCATCGGGCACCGACGAGAGGGCGAGGTCCGTATACCCGACAATGGGCGTGAGGAGGTTGTTGAAGTCGTGCGCGATGCCGCCTGCAAGTCGACCAATCCCTTCCATCTTCTGCGCCTGCGCGAGCTGCTCGAGCGTCTCTCGGTACTTCGCCTCGCTCTGGTGCACCGCGTTGGCGTCCGCCTCGCGACGCGCGCGCAGCGCGTCATCCATACGCAGCAACTGCGTGGCCAGGGCGCGAATCTCCTGCACCTGACTCGCCCCGAAGCGGTCGAGCACTTCGTGCGGCACAGGCTGGCCACCCGCCAGGTCCTCGGCCACCGCGCCGATGGACTGCAACGGGGATGACAGCTGGTCGCCAAGCGAGCGCGCCACCGCGAAGACCGCGAGCAGCGCCACGAGCATCAGCGCGATCAGCCCCAGCGTCGTGGGGATGAGCGACCGGTGATGCATCGAGATCGGCTCTTCGACGACCACCGCGAACGGGAGGTTGCCCACACGCTGCGAGATGGTCAGCCAAGGCGACACCCGAAGTTGGGACTCGTAGCTGTCTGAGCCCACTTGATCGACCACCCGGGCGTCGCCCGAGGTGTCGGCCGAAAGTCCCGCAAAGTCGGCGGTCCGAAGCCGTCCCGGCGCCCACTCCGCGCTGGAACTCGCGACCACGCGGCCGTTTCGGTCGAGGAGCTGCGCCATGCCGCCTTCATTGGTGACGCGCGACGTCAGAATTGCCCCGAGTTGCACGGCATCCATGGCGCCGATCAGAATGCCTTCGAACTGGCCTGCTGGTTCAGCAAGCGACATGGCCAGCGGAAGTATGGGCTCAACACCGATACGCCGAATACGCAGAGTCCCCAGTACGAGCTCGCCGAACACCGGCTCCCGTCGCTCGCGCACCGCCGCGAAGTACGGGCGGCGACCGAGGTCGTGCCCGCGCAGCGGCGCGCCGGTGATGGAGCCGGCTGGCGCTGAGGCGACCACCTTTCCGGCAGCGTCCGTGACAAAGACGTTCACAAACTCGTGATGTGCCCCCAGCCAGTTCACGAGCACGCGCTCAGTCGCGTCGGGCGAGTGAAGCGCCAGCAGTGCGAGTCGATCACGGAGCTGTTCAAGAGAATTCAGTCGCGTCGTGAGGAACCGATCGGCGGCCTTCTCCGCATTGGTGGCCGCGCGCCGCAGGTCCGCGCGCATCTGGTTCAGCGCCGCTGCGTGCGAGGCGCGCGCCAGCAGCAGGACGATGACCGTCATGGGGATCATCACCAGTGGCACCGACCGATCGAACAGCACATCCTGCCACGATCGCGGCTGCTCGGCGGGAATTCGCAGATGCCCACGCACCCATGCCCACCGCGACACCCCTTCCGCGACCACGGCGCTGACCACGCCATTGAGGATCTGCTTCACGAGCAGCATCGCGACGTAGCCCGGCGAGAGGCCAATCAGCCCGATGTACGCGACCGCATCGAGGAAGGCGCCGCCCGTAAGCCAGAACACGACGTTCGCCACCACGAGACTGCGGGTGCGCGTGGCCAGCCGCGACGAGACGTAGCCTTCCACCGCATACACGGTGGTCGTCACCACGACGACTTCGGTGAGGCCGCTCGGCGATCGGGCTCCAAAGCCGACGAGTGCGGCCAGCACACCGGGAATCGGGCCGAGCGTGCGAAAGGCGAACAACACGAACACCCCGCCCAGCGTGAACTCTGGCGTCTCGGGCGACAGGATGGGCACGGACACGCCGACGTAGGCGAGCAAGCCCGCCACGGCACCACATAGCAGGCCGAGAACCGCGCGCTGCCAGAGCGGGCGTCGCGAGGCGTCGGGGGCTGCGGAGACGGCGGCCCGCAGGGCCGAGCGAAGTGTCATGCGCATAGATATCGGCGCTCGCCGCGGAACGGGCAACCGCTGGCCCCCGCGGGCGCCGCGCGTAATTTGGGGCACTCGGCCCTCGCCCGTCCCCCGTCGCCCCGGTCCCCCGATGCGCCTCGCCGCCGCCCTCGCCATCGTGTTCCCCGCTGCGCTGGCATCCCAGACGCCAGCGCCGGTACGCTACGAGATCGCGTTCCCCAATGCCGCGCACCACGAGGCGGTGGTCAGCGTGGAGTTCAGTGGAGTAC
>JARIEY010000036.1 GCA_031127085.1 Gemmatimonadota bacterium
GGGATGGGTCAACGGAATGCGTGCCCTGATGAGAGGCGAGGGGCTGCTGCGCCCGACGGGCAAAGACGCGCCGGAGCTCACGCCGGTAGCGAAGGACCTGCGGGAGCTCATTCACAACATCGAGGTGGCGCACTCGTCGCGCGCCGAGGATCAGGTGGTGTGGACGCCGGACGCGCTGCACAAGCTGTTGGAAGGACCGTTGCGCGGCCAACAGGTGATCGTACTCTCGAACCGCGAACCGTATATCCACCAGCGGGATGGTGATGTCATCCGCGTGATGCGTCCGGCCAGCGGACTCGTGACGGCGCTCGAGCCGATCATGCGTGCCTGCTCGGGCACCTGGGTTGCCCATGGCAGCGGCACCGCCGATCGCGAGGTGGTGAACGCGCGCAATCATGTCGCGGTCCCGCCTGACGCGCCAACATATCAGCTGCGGCGCGTCTGGCTGTCGCCCGAGGAAGAGGCCGGTTACTACTACGGCTTCAGTAACGAGGGATTGTGGCCGCTGTGCCACATCGCGCACGTGCGGCCGACGTTTCGAACGGGCGACTGGGAGGCGTACGTGAAGGTCAACCAGCGATTCGCGGATGCGGTGGTGGAGGAGGCCACGTCGCCCGATCCCATCGTCCTGGTGCAGGATTTTCATCTGGCGCTGGCTCCGCGGATGATTCGCAACGCCCTGCCGGCGGCGACGATCATCACCTTCTGGCATATCCCGTGGCCGAACCCCGAAGCATTTGCCATCTGCCCGTGGCGCGCCGAGTTGCTCGACGGGCTGCTTGGGAGCACGGTGATGGGCTTCCACACGCAGTTTCACTGCAACAATTTCTTCGACACGGTGGACCGCCTGCTCGAGGGCCGCGTGGACCGCGAGATGTTCACGGTGACGTTCCGGGGCGCGCTGACCACGGTCAAGCGCTATCCCATTTCGATCGAGTGGCCGACACCGCCGCAGCTGGTGGCGGAGACCGTTCCGGACTGCCGCGCGTCCGTGCGCCAGCACCACGGATTGCCGCGTGGGCACGCCATCGGCGTCGGGGTCGACCGCCTCGACTACACCAAAGGCATCGAGGAGCGGTTCAACGCGGTCGAGCGGCTGCTGGAACTGCATCCCGAGTGGGTAGGCACGTTCTCGTTCATCCAGTTGGCGGCGCCGTCGCGTTCAAGCATCGACACATACAAGGACTACAACGCGCGCGTCCGGGCCCTCGCCGAGCGCATCAACGCGCGCTTCGCCAACGCCGCGTATCCGCCGATCATTCTGGCGATTGCGCACCACGAGCCCGTCTCCGTGTACGAGTACTACCGCGCGGCCAACCTCTGCTTTGTGAGCAGCCTGCACGATGGCATGAACCTCGTGGCCAAGGAGTTCGTCGCGGCGCGCGATGATGAACGGGGCGTGCTCGTGCTCAGTCGGTTTACCGGCGCGGCGCGCGAGCTGCCTGAGGCGTTGGTGGTGAACCCGTACGACGCCGATCAGTGCGCGCTAGCCCTTCATCTGGCGCTCACCATGTCGGACACGGAGCAGCGCGATCGCATGCAGCTGATGCGCGGCCTCATCCGGGAGTTCAGCGTGTACCGGTGGGCGGGGCGCATGCTGGTGGACGCCACGGATCTGCGCCGCCGCGAGCGCCTGCTCGTGCGATCCGGAGGCGAGCTGTGATGCAACCGTCCCCGCCACCGCCGCGATCCGAGTGGGCGTATTTCTTCGACATCGATGGCACATTGTCCGAACTGGCGCCGACTCCGGAGCGCGCGCTGCTTGCGCCGGCGCTGCGAGATCGGATTCTCGCGCTCCGCGCGCAATGCGATGGTGCGGTAGCCGTTGTGAGCGGTCGTCCGCTGCGCGACATCGACCGGCTCTTCCAGGGGCATGTGCTTGCGGCGGCGGGGCAGCATGGCGCAGAGCGGCGCGATGCTTCGGGTCGCGTGACGCATGTGCCGGTCGTACGGGAGCTCCTCGACGATGCCCATGCCAATCTTGCGCGCTTTGTAGCGCGCAACCCCAAGCTCCTGCTCGAAGACAAGGGGGGCTCGCTCGCGTTGCACTATCGCGCGGCGCCCGCGATGGCCGGCGTCGCGCACCGCACCATGCTGGCCGAGCAACGCCGGCTTGGCCACGCGTTCGTTGTCCAGGGTGGCAAGCGGCTGGTTGAACTGGTGCCCGAGGGCATCGACAAGGGCGGTGCCGTGCGTGCGTTTCTCGATGAACGGCCCTTTCGGGGCCGGCTACCCGTCTTCATCGGCGATGATGTCTCCGATGAGCCGGCCTTTGCGGCCGTGGCAGCGCGCGGCGGACATTCTATCAAGGTTGGAACTGGGCCCACGGCAGCGCGCTGGCGCCTGCGCAGCGTTGGGGCGGTGCGTGCGTGGCTCGCCGATGCTCCACTGGCCGCCGGCACGGAGAGCAGATGACGAGTCTGGAACTGGGGCTCATCGGCAACGGAGCGGTCGCCGCCTTGGTGAATCCTGTCGGAGAGATCGTTTGGGGCTGTTTTCCGGGGATGGATGGCGATCCTGTCTTCTGCTCGCTGCTGCGTGATCGCGGCGGCGCCAGCGACTTCGGGTACTTCGCCATCGATCTGGTCGATTTCGAGCGCGCCGAGCAGTCGTACGTGGAAAACACGCCCATCGTGCGCACGACGCTGCACGACCGCCACGGCGGGAGCGTGGAGATCACGGACTTTGCGCCGCGCTTCATCCACTTCGAGCGCGTCTTCTGTCCGATGATGCTGGTCCGGCAGGTGCGCCGTGTCACCGGCGTGCCACGCGTCCGCGTGGTCATGCGCCCTGCGGCGGGTGCCGGTGCCGCGCGCCGTGGCGTCACCACGGGCAGTCACCACATTCGCTACATCGATGGCGATCCCGTCTTGCGGATGACCACCGATGCTTCGATAGCGGCGATCGTCGAGGAGCGGGCGTTCGTGCTCGAGGACTCGGTAACTCTGGTGCTCGGGCCGGACGAGAGTCTGCAGGGGTCTGCCGGTGACATGGGTGAGCGGTTTGCGCGCGAGACCACGAACCACTGGCACGAGTGGGTGCGGTCGCTCGCCATTCCGTTTGAGTGGCAGGCGGCCGTGATCCGCGCGGCCATCACACTGCAGCTCAATGCGGTCGAGGACACGGGCGCCATCCTGGCCGCGGTAACGACGTCGATACCCGAGTCGGCCGAGGGTGGTCGCACGTGGGATTACCGATTCTGCTGGCTGCGTGACGGCTTTATGGTGGTGAACGCGCTCAACCGCCTTGGGGCGACGCGCACGATGGAACGCTTCCTCGGCTACATCGTGAACCTGGCTGCAGGATCGCGGGACGGCGCGCTGCAACCGGTGTACGGGATCACCGGTCGAGAGCGGCTCGAGGAGCGGATGATTGACTCGCTGCCGGGGTATCGCGGCATCGGTCCCGTGCGCACAGGCAATCAGGCGTTTGAGCAGGTGCAGCACGACGTCTACGGTGCTGCCATCCTGGCGGCCACACATGTCTTCTTCGACCGGAGACTCGTGCGGCGCCACGATGCGTCGCTCTTTGAACGGCTCGAGGTGCTCGGACAGCGCGCCGCGCAGGCGTTTGACCAGCCCGACGCCGGTTTGTGGGAACTCCGCAACCGGTCTGCGGTGCACACCTACTCGGCGGTGATGTGCTGGGCAGGCTGTGACCGCCTCGCGCGCATCGCCGCCCAGCTGAAGCTGACGGAACGGGAGGCGCACTGGCGCGCGACGGCCGCGAGGATGCACGAGGTCATCTGCACGCGGGCGTGGAGTCTGCCGCTGAACACCTTCACGGGAACCTTCGACGGACAGGCACTCGATGCCAGCCTGCTCTTGCTCCACGAGGTGGGATTCCTGACCGCTGATGATCCCCGTTTCTCCGCAACCGTCGCCGCCGTGGAGCGCGAGCTGCGGCGGGGCGACTTCGTGTTCCGATACACGGCCGAGGACGACTTCGGCGCGCCGCGCAATGCCTTCGTGGTCTGCACATTCTGGTATGTGAACGCGCTGGTGGCGCTCGGCCGGCGCGACGAGGCGCGGCGGCTCTTCGAGAATCTTCTGTCGTGCCGCACGCCGCACGGTTTGCTCGCGGAGCACATCGATGTGAATAGCTGCGAGCAGTGGGGCAACTTTGTGCAGACGTACAGCATGGTCGGGCTGATCAGTTCGGCCGTGCGCTTGTCCATCCGGTGGGACGAGGCGTTCTAGCATGGCGACCGGGCACTGGCTACCTGCCGGCGCTTCGTTGCTCAAAACGATGCGTCGGGGCAGTTTGCAGGGTCGTGAATGCAGGGTGACCCGGCCGCGATTGACCGGCTGGACTACGATAGCGAGGAAATCATGCGGGCTTTGCGGTACGCAACGCTGTGGCTAGCCGTGTCTCCGCTCCCTGCGTGGGCGGCGGAGTCCCGATTCGCGGGTCCTTCGGTCGGCCCCGTGCCAGTCGAGTTCATTCTCTTCGGGTTCGTCTTGCTCGGCGTAGCCCTCTCGCACGCGCACACGCTGCGCATTGCGCTCACCGGGGCCGTGGTCATCGCGACCTACAAGATCTTCATGTCGCCCTTCGAGAGCGGGCCCGGCGTGGGCGGGTTCGCGGTGCATCTCGGGCATGAATGGGTGATCCTCAGCAATCTGCTCCTGCTGCTCGTGGGGTTCGCGCTGCTCGCGAAGCATTTCGAGGACAGCGAGGTGCCCGCGGTGCTTCCGAGGTTCCTGCCCGATGACTGGAAGGGGAGCCTGGTGCTGCTCATTCTCGTATTCGTGCTTTCGAGTTTCCTCGACAACATCGCGGCGGCGATGATCGGCGGTGCTATTGCGCACACGGTGTTCAAGGGCAAGGTGCACATCGGATATCTGGCCGCGCTCGTCGCAGCATCGAACGCTGGCGGCGCGGGGAGCGTGGTGGGCGACACCACGACGACGATGATGTGGATTGCTGGCGTGCCGCCCACCGAGGTGTTGCATGCGTTCCTTGGGTCACTCGTGGCACTGGCGGTCTTCGGTGTGCCGGCCTCGATTCTGCAACAGCGCTATTCTCCAATCCAGAAAGATGAGACGGAGAATGCACATATCGACTGGATCCGAGTGGCTGTTGTCGGCACGATTCTTGCAAGCGCCGTGGCGGTGAACGTGGCCATCAACACGAGGTTCACCGACGTGTCCGATCGCTTTCCGTTCCTTGGGGCGGCCGTCTGGGTCTCCCTGCTCGGGACGGCGTGGCTACGGAAGCCGGACTGGACCTTGATGCCCGAGTCGGTGAAAGGGTCGGTGTTCCTCCTGTCCCTCGTGTTGTGCGCCTCGATGATGCCGGTGGAGAAGCTGCCGCTCGCTTCGTGGCAGACGACGTTCGGCCTCGGATTCACCTCGGCGGTGTTCGACAACATTCCGCTCACTGCGCTGGCACTCAAACAGGGTGGATACGACTGGGGATTCCTTGCGTACGCCGTCGGGTTCGGTGGGTCGATGGTCTGGTTTGGCTCGTCGGCTGGTGTCGCGCTCTCGAACATGTTCCCGGAGGCGAAGAACGCCGGGCAATGGGTGCGGGAGGGATGGTTCGTGCCTGTCGCGTACGTCATCGGGTTCGCGGCGCTGCTGCTCACGTTGGGGTTCCACCCGGGGTCGACGCCGCGCACGGCGCGCCCGGCTGTGACGGAAACCATCACCTCGGTGCGCTGAAGTGCCGCGACAGCCAACTCGGCCCCCCGCGATGCCCACGGTGCCGGTCCGACTCACGACCGCGTTCGAGGCGTTCTTCTCCTCGGAGCGCGCTTCGAGCGTTCTCCTCGCCGTTGCCACAGTGGTGTCGATCGCGCTAGCCAACTCAGTGTTTGGTCCCTCGTACACGGCGGCCTGGGGACGCGACATCGCAGGGCTGCGACTGATCGACTGGATCAACGACGGTCTCATGGCCGTCTTTTTCCTGTACATCGGGCTTGAACTCGAGCGCGAACTGTACAGCGGCGAACTCTCCGATCTGCGTCAGGCTGCGTTGCCGATCGTGGCGGCCGTCGGTGGAATGGTGGTTCCGGCGCTGGTGCACCTGGCCGTGAACGCCGGAACGCCGACGCAGCGTGGCATCGGCATTCCCATGGCGACGGACATCGCGTTCGCCATGGGCGTCTTGACGATGCTTGGCCAGCGGGTGCCGCCGGCGCTGAAGGTGTTTGTCGTGGCGTACGCCGTGATGGATGACCTGGGGGCGATGCTCGTCATCGCGGCGTTTTACACGGCCAAGCTGTCGTTCGCGTACCTCGGCGCCTCACTGGCTGTCTGGCTGCTGCTTGTGGTGATGAACCGGGCATTCCGTGTGATGTCGCTCGCGCCGTACCTGGTCGGGGGCGTGGCTATGTGGTGGTTGCTCCATCATTCGGGGGTACACGCCACGCTAGCCGGTGTGGCGCTCGCATTCGCCATTCCGTACTCGGCGCGCGATGCCGACGCACATTCGCCATCGCATTGGCTCGAACATTGGCTGCACCGTCCCGTCGCGTTCGGTGTGTTGCCGCTCTTCGCACTCGCCAACACCGCTTTGCCGCTTGGCGGTGCGTGGGGGCAGGGGCTGGCCGGCCCCAACGCGATCGGCATTATGGTTGGCCTGGTGGTGGGGAAGCCGCTCGGGGTGTTGTCCGCCACGTACCTCGCGGTGCGCGCCGGCCTTTCTTCGTTACCGCTCGGCCTGACGTGGCGTCACATCGGCGGCGCGGGGATGCTCGGCGGTATCGGGTTCACGATGGCGATCTTCGTTGCCAACCTCGCGTTTGTTGGCGAGCCGGCCGTGGTGGCGCAGTCGAAGATTGCAGTGATCGCCGCGTCGCTCGTCTCCGGCCTGCTCGGGTTCGTATGGCTGCGCCGGACGAGGTGACGGTAAAGGAGGTGGCCGGTGGGGTTCGCGATCGCGATTGGGTATGTGGCACTGCTCTTTCGATTGCACCGGCACACGGTCAGCGTTGTAAACCAGACGGGATTCTGATTGCAAAAGGACACTGAACTGATGGCGACCCCCGACAATCCGTGGCTGCACATCCGGCTTGAGGACTACCGGGGGCATATGGGGCATCCGCGAGTGGGGCAACTCGCCATGCTGCGAGACGCGTTCGCCGACGCCCTTCGCGCGGCGAAACCAACGTCGGTGCTGATGCTCGGATGCACCGACGGCAATGGCCTGGACTGCATCGATCCGCGGGTCACGCGCCGTGTCACCGCCGTGGACATCAACGAAAGGTTCCTGGCACGGCTGCGTGAGTCGCACGGCGCTGGGGAGGTTGAGCTGACGGCCGTGTGCGGGGACGCGATGCAACTGCGGTATCCGGAGCGCGCATTCGACCTGATCTACGCCGCGCTGCTCTTCGAATATCTCGACTGGGAGGCGTTGCTCCCTACGCTCGCCGATGCTCTGACCATGGACGGCAGGCTAAGTGTGGTCGTTCAGGTGCCTTCGGCCACCGAGCCGGCCGTGTCGGCAACGGACTTTTCGTCGCTGCTGAGTCTGGAGGCCATCTTCGCCTTCGTTCGCCCGGTGCAACTCTGCAGCGTGGCGAGCAGGTGTGGCCTTGAGGTGGCATACACGGGTGTGCGCACCGGTGCCTCGACGAAAGAGTTTGCGTGCATCGACTTCCGACGGACGCCTGTGCGACAGGACGACGGAGGCGGCGCCCCCGGACCGCTGATATCGGCCGCCAGTGCATTGACTGAACGCGCGGGGTTCACGCTCCTTGACGCGCGCCCTGCCGCCGCGTTTCGCGCAGGACATCTGCGCGGCGCCCTGCTTGCTGACCTTGAGGGCGCGCTCTCGCAGTGCGACATGGCACTCGCCCCATCAGTCGGCGGACGACACCCCCTGCCATCACCGGTCCGGTGGCAGTCTCAGTGCGCGCATTGGGGGCTTCGTCGTAACGAACGGATTGTGGTTTACGACGATGCCGGCGGAAGCAACGCCGCCGCGCGGGCGTGGTGGATGCTGCGCGCGAGCGGTTACGTCAACACGTGCGTGCTCGATGGCGGGATGACCACCGCTCGGGCCGCCGGCTGGGACGTCGACGCCGGCGAAGGAACGAACAACGCCCCGCTGGGCGGCGACTCCGAGGTGCAACCGTGGCAGCGTCCGGTGGTCGACGCGCCCATGGTTGATCTTGTGCGACAGCTCGACACGTGGCGGGTGATAGACGTGCGCGCGCCGGAGCGATGGCGCGGAGAGGTGGAAACACGAGACCCTGTGGCAGGGCGCATCCCGGGGAGCATCAACATGCCCTGGCAGTTGAACCTGCGGTCGGATGGCACGTTCCGGTCGGCGGAGGAGTTGCGGATGCTCTATCGCGAACAACTCGGTGATGTTGCACCGCATCGCGTTGTTGTCCATTGCGGCAGCGGCGTTACGGCCTGCCACACGCTCCTCGCGCTCGAGGTTGCCGGACTGCGCGGGGCGGCGCTCTACGTGGGGAGTTGGAGCGAATGGTGCCGAGGCGCATGGCCGATCGCGCGCGGACCCGGCGGCGAGGGGAAGAGCTGAGCACTGGTGGGTGAAAACGTACGTCTCGCACAAGCGTCAGCGTGCCGCGGCGTACGCGGCCCGCGGTTCTGGCGCCCCCATTGCCCGCACGTGCAGACGAAAGAGCCGAGGGATCGCCAACGTCACTGGAAGGGGGCGGGGTACTGCGCTACGTTTCTGGGTCGGTGGTACCCTGAGTACCACGCACGCCCGGATGGCGGAACTGGCAGACGCACGGGACTCAAAATCCCGCGAGGGCAACCTCATGTGGGTTCGATCCCCACTCTGGGCACTACGATTGATGATCGGGAATCCGGATGGCGAGCCGACGATCGCGATTCAGGACCACGATCCGCGAGGATGTGACGAAGGCCGCCTCCAGGCGGCCTTCGTCACATCAGTACCCTTCGCGCGCTGACTGCTTACGCGATCCCGTCGATGATCGCGTTGAAGGTCGCGCTCGGCCGCATCGCGGCCGTCGCCTTCGCAACGTCGGGCTGGTAGTAGCCGCCAAGATCCACCGGCTTCCCCTGCGCCGCGATCAACTCGGCGTTGATGGTCGCCTCGCTCTCCTGCAGCGACTTGGCCACCGGCGCAAACCGCTGCTGCATCTCCGCGTCCTTCGTCTGGGCGGCCAGCGCCTCGGCCCAGTACAGCGCCAGATAGAAATGGCTGCCGCGGTTGTCGATCTCGCCGACCTTGCGGGCCGGCGACTTGTTGTTGTCCAGGAACTTGCCGATCGCCACGTCGAGCGTTTCGGCGAGCACTGTCGCGCGCGCGTTGCCAAACACCGCGCCGATGTGTTCGAGCGAGGCGCCCAGCGCCGAGAACTCGCCAAGCGAATCCCAGCGGAGGTAGCCCTCCCTCTGGAACTGCTGCACGTGCTTGGGCGCCGAACCGCCGGCCCCCGTTTCGAACAGCCCGCCGCCAGCCAGCAGCGGCACGACCGAGAGCATCTTGGCCGACGTGCCGATCTCGAGGATCGGGAAGAGGTCGGTCAGATAATCGCGCAGCGCGTTGCCGGTCACCGAAATTGTGTCGAGCCCCTGGCGGATGCGCTCCAGCGAGTACTTCATGGCCTCAACCGGCGACAGGATCTTGATCTCCAGGCCAGTCGTATCGTGATCCTTGAGGTACGTCTCCACCTTGGCGATCACCTGCGCATCGTGCTTGCGGTTGGCATCGAGCCAGAACACCGCCGGGGCACCCGTGGCGCGGGCGCGGCGCACCGCCAGCTTCACCCAGTCGCGAATGGCGATGTCCTTCGTCTGGCAGGAGCGGAAGATGTCGCCGCCCTCGACCGTCTGCGACAGCACCGTCTCGCCGGTCGCGTCGTCGACCACGCGAATCGACCCCGGGCCGGCGGCGATGAAGGTCTTGTCGTGCGAGCCGTACTCTTCGGCCTTCTTGGCCATCAGGCCGACGTTCGGCACGCTGCCCATCGTCGCCGGATCGAACGCGCCGTGCGCCTGGCAATCTTCGATGATCGTCTTGTAAATCGTCGCGTAGCAACGGTCGGGGATCATCGCCTTGGTGTCGTGCAGCTTGCCGTCAGGGCCCCACATCTTGCCGGCGTCGCGCACGATCACCGGCATGGACGCGTCGACGATGATGTCGCTCGGAACGTGCAGGTTGGTGATGCCGCGGTCCGAATCGACCATCGCCAGCGCCGGGCGCTTGGTGTAGACGGCCGAGATGTCGGCCTCGATCGCTACGCGCTGGTCGGCGGGCAGCGCCTGAATCTTGGCGTAAATGTCGCCGAGTCCGAAGGTCGGGTTGACGCCCAACTGTGCGAAGGTCGCGGCGTGCTTGTCGAAGACGTCCGCATAGAACGTGGTGACGGCGTGCCCGAAGATCACCGGGTCCGACACCTTCATCATCGTCGCCTTCAGGTGCAACGAGAGCAGCAGCCCATTACGCTGCGCGTCATCGATCTGCGCCTCGAAGAACCGGCGCAGCGTCGCCACGCGCATCACCGAGGTGTCCAGGACCTCGCCGGCGTCGAGCGCCGTCTTCTTCTTCAGCACAGTGATGGTGCCATCGGCGGCGACGAACTCATAGCGTACGTTCGTTGCCTGCGGCACGGTGACAGACGTTTCTCTGCCGTAGAAGTCACCCTCGGTCATATGCGCCACGTGCGCCTTCGAGTCGGCGGACCAGGCGGACAGCTTGTGCGGGTGTTTCTTGGAGAACGCCTTCACGGAGAGGGGCGAGCGCCGGTCCGAGTTGCCCTCGCGCAGGACGGGGTTCACCGCGCTCCCCAACGCCTTGGCGTACTTGGCCTGCAACGCCTTCTCGGCGTCGTCCTTGGGCGCCTCGGGATAGTCGGGAATCGCGTAGCCGTGCGCCTGCAGTTCCTTGATGGCGTCCTTCAGCTGAGGGATCGACGCCGAGACGTTTGGCAGCTTGATGATGTTCGCCTCAGGGCGCAGCGTCAGCTCGCCGAGCTGGGCGAGGTGATCGGGAATCCGCTGCGCTTCCGTGAGGTACTCGGGCAGCACCGCGAGAATGCGGCCGGCGAGCGAGATGTCGCGGCTCTCCACCGAGATCCCGGTCCCCTTGGTGAAGGCCTGCACGATGGGAAGGAGCGAATGGGTCGCCAGCGCGGGCGCCTCGTCAATCGCGGTCCAGATGATAGTGGACGTTTCGGTGGTCACGGCTTCTCCGGTGTGTGTCGACAGACCTGAAATCTAGCACGTCATTTGCCGGATGAGACAACGAAGGCCGCCCGAGTGGGCGGCCTTCGCTGTCAGCAGGCGTATGCGCCTACTTGAAGCTCGGATTCGACTCCTTCTCCGCACGCGGCGTCACAAAGCACAGGTCTCGCCCGGTCATGTCGTCGGACGCGCCCGGTGTGCCGTTCGCCGCCCAGCGACGGAAATCGCCGAGACGACGTGCTTCGAGCCACATCTCGATGCCACGCTCGCGCTTGAGCGCCGTCCACGCCTCCGTGGCCGTGGCGGCAACCCACGGCGCCAGATTCAGCGCCACGCGGTGCTTGTTCACCAGGGTCATTGCGCCACCGATGTCGCCGGCGGTCAGCTTGGCCTCTGCCTCGACCAACCGCATTTCCCAGCCGGTGGTGAGGTTGATGGGCGAGTCCTTGGCCCCGTGCTTGAGCTCGAAGTACCACGGCACCTTGCCCAGGTTGCCGACGGCGGCGTCGCCCACCGGGTTCTTGGGATCCAGGCCCCACGGCGTGCGCGGGTCCTTGGTCTGCGTGTAGTACGCCTCGTAATATGTCCCCCACACCGTGTGCGCACGGTATGGCGCGTTGGCCGTCGACCAGTAGATGCGGTTGTACTGGTCGGCGTCGAGGATGTTGTACGGCATCTTGTACGCGTAGCTGTCGGCGAGACCGGCCGCGTCGGTCGCCGCACCCGCCAGGTCCTTCTTGAGCAGGCGCACCGACGCGCGTCCCGCCTTGGCGGCGTTCAGCAGCGTGGTGTTGTTCTGCGTCGTTGCCACCGCGATGGCCTCGGTGAAATGAGCCTCGGAGCGGTTGAGGTAGACGGTGTACGCCTCCTTCGCGCCGCCGTTGATGACGCCGTCGCAGAAGTTTTCGCCGAGCAGGCGATTCGAGTAGCCCGCCCACACCAGCGCCTGCAGGTACTGCGCGTTGGTGGCGTACGACGAGCCCAGCACCGTCTTGATGCGCGTAATGGCCGACTCCGACGTCCAGCGGGCGCGCTGCGCGAGCTGCCAGTGCGTGCCGGTTTCGTCGTCAATCAACTTGCCGCCCTGCTGCGACGGTGTGATGCCAAAGCTGCCGGTCGACCCGGCTGGGTGCAGCTCACGGGCCACGGCGGCCCCGGTGTAGGAGAGCCAGTTCAGGGCTTCGGCCAGATCGCGGCCGGCGCCATTGACGAGGGCAGGGAAGGCCGCCTTGTCGTCGAGATACGTGGCGTTGACCGGGCCTGGATTGGTGACTTCAAGACTGCAGGCGCCGAGGATCAGCGCGGCGAGGGGCACGAGGCCGAAGGTCAGGCGCGTGC
Source organism: Gemmatimonadota bacterium (assembly GCA_031127085.1). Taxonomy (GTDB): domain Bacteria; phylum Gemmatimonadota; class Gemmatimonadetes; order Gemmatimonadales; family Gemmatimonadaceae; genus PNKL01. The sequence goes on from JARIEY010000036.1 coordinate 12,471, forward strand.
GCAGGGAGGTCGTTGTCATTGTCATGGTCGTCTCCCCCTTAGAACGAGGCGCGGATCGACGCAGAGAACGTCGCCGGCGCAGGAATGTGTTCGGAGATATAGCGAACGGCGGCGTTGAATCCGCTGTTGCCCGACTGCTCGGGGTCGAACATCGGCATGCCGTAGTTCTTGCGGTAGAAGTTCTGCGCCGTCAGCACGATCATGCTGCTGCTCGTGCCGGGGATCAGCTTCTTCAGCGGAATGGTGGCCGTGAAGTCGCGCAGCTTGAAGAAGTCGGCCGGGAAAATGAACATGTCCTGCTTCACGTTGGCCGGCACGCAGGTGGCGCGCTCCCACGCGGTGATCTGCTGGTTTGCCGCCAGCGCGTCGTAGGCGCGGAAACAGGTGGGCCACTTCACCGACCGCTGCAGCGCCTGGAACGACGCGTCTTCGTCGATGTACGCGCCGCCCTGGTACTCGCCACGGAGCGACAGCGTGATGTCGCGCCAGCTTTTCACGCTCACCGATCCATTGATGATGTGCGTGGGCTGGCTGGGCCCGAACAGGTAGTTGCCCACGGTGTCCGGCGTGGCGCCCATCACGTCCTTGTTGCGGATGAGCTTGCCGCGCATGATCGGCACCGGCTGTCCTTCGATGGCCCAGCCGAAGCTGCCGAGCGAGAAGGCCGGGGCGCCGCCCAGGCTCTGTAACGTGCTCTTGTTGGTCGAAATCGAAAGCGAAGTCTTGACCTGCGCGTACTGAATGTCGAGCGGCGTGCCGGAGACGGTCATTTCGATGCCGCTCTTCGACATCTTGCCGACGTTTTCCAGCTGCGAGCCGCCGAAGCCCTCCGACGGCACCTGTCGCACCGGGAAGAGCGCGTCCGACGTATGCGCGTCGAAATAGGTGAACGTCGCGCTGGCGCGGCCGTCGAAGGCCGTGGCGTCGAAGCCAATCTCCGTTTCCCTGGTGCGCTCCGGACCGAGGTCCGCGTTGCCGATGTTCGCCGGACGGAAGGCGGGCTGGCCACCCCAGCCCACGGGCGTCCAAGTTTGCACGGCATCAAAGGCACCGGGCGCGCGGCCGGCCTCGCCGTAGGCGAGACGCACCTTCATCGTGGCCGAAGGCCACTTCCAGAACGTTTCGTCGCTGGCCACCCAACTGCCGCTGATCTTCGGATACTGCTGCAGGCCAAAGTCCTTGCCGAAGGCGCTGTTGCCATCGATGCGCAGGCCGGCCGTGACAAAGTAGCGGTCCTTCCAACCGAACAGCTGCTGGAAGAAGGCGCCGCCCGTGACGATGGTCTGCCGCGTTTCGAACGCGCTCTTGATGGCCGCGCTCGACACGGTCGGCACGCCCGGCCCCGGGAACGATTCGCCATACGCCTCGGCGCTGCTCACGGCCGACGACACGTACTGCGTGCCGGCCGACGTCGTGCTGTGCAGGCCATTCGCGAAGTGGTGCTCGTAGTTGTTGGCCCAGTCGACCGAGAGGGTGAGGTTTTGCCAGCGGGAGTCGCTGATGATGCCCTGCGGCGCGGCGACGAAGCCGAACGGACGCAGGTTGCGATTTTCCACGGCGGCGCGGTCGAGGCCCAGCGTGAGTCGGCTCGAGACATTGGCCATCGGCGTCCACGTGGCCGTGGTGCCCATGATGACGCGGTCAATCCAGGTGTTGAGCTTGTAGACCAGCACCTGCGCGATCTTGTGCGTCGAATCGTTGCCGAAGTAGTTGCGGTCACGGCGGAACGCATTGAGCGTCAGGCCCGACGCGTTGTTGCCGGCCGGCGTATTCTCGATGGCGTCGTTGGTGTACGAGCTATTCCAGTTGACGGCGAGGTTCCTGAGCGGCGTAAAGTCGAAGTTCGCGCGGAGCTTGTAGTTCCGGTCGTTGTCGTTGGGCATCACGCCCTGCTGCTGGTCGCCGGCGAACGACAGGAAATAGCGGGTGTTGTTCTGCGTGCCGCCCGAGACGGAGAGCGAGGCCCCGTTGCGCTTGCCGTCGCGCAGGAACGGATCCATGTACAGGTACGGCGCGTCATCCGTGCCGAACTGCTGCAGATGGTTGAAGCCGGTGGTGGCCGCCACCTGCCACTGCGCCCGGCCAGCGGCGCCGCGCTTGGTGAAGATCTGGATCACGCCGGCGGCGGCATCGGTGCCGTACAGCGTGGCCGCCGCAGCGCCCTTCACCACTTCGATGCGATCGATGTCGTCGGGATTGATGTCGTTGAGCGGGCTCGCGTTCACGTGCGCCGAGCGCAGATCCTGCCCCGCCTGCGACGAAACGTTCTTCGGATACTCATCGCTGCGCAGGCGCACGCCGTCGATATAGATGAGCGGCTGGTTCGTCAGCGCCACGGAGGTCATGCCGCGCAAGCGAATCGCCGAACCGGCGCCCGCGTTGCCCGATCCGCCCGTGACGTTTACGCCGGCCATCTGACCGGAGAGGATCGACGAGACGGAGGTCTGAATGGACGGTGTCTCGGCGATCTTCACCGACCCAATGGAGTTGCCGACTTCGCGCATACGCGCGGCGCCGGCGGTGCCGGTGACCACCACTTCATTGAGTGAAACCACCGCCGAAAGCAGCGCAAAGTCGGCGCGGGCGCCGGCCGCCGTCACGTTCACGGTGACGTCGGCGGGTTGGTAGCCCAGCGCGCGAGCGCGGATGGTCTGCGTGCCCGCCTTCACAGCATTTATCGTGAAGTTGCCGTCACTGTTGGACATCGCGCCCTGGCGCGTGCCGACGACGAAGACCTGCACCTGTCCGAGCGGCGTGCCCGAGGCAGCGATCGTGATGCGGCCGCGCACCGTGCCGGTGGCGTCCTGCGCCGCGAGCGGTTGCCGCGTGGCGAGTGCGGCCAGCGCGAGTGCGAATACTGCCGCACGTGGTGACCATCGAGAGCTTCGCATCAATCGCTACCTCCAGGGGTGGGTTACGCTCGGCAACATCGCCGCGGTGCAGGATCACAAGGGGAGCGGTTCGCGCGTTGGCGTGCGTGGCTCAAGGCGCGAACGGAGTGAACCGTTTGGAATTGCGCCAAGAAAAAGCGAAACAAATGTAGGGATCGCTCGCACAACGTACTGGTAAATGTCCCGACTGGCTAGAAGGTCGTTGCCTGGCCTCAGCGACAAAATGTGTCGGGATTCTGCCTGTGTAACGGGCAAGGGCAGGGGCTACGGGCGCTGCGCACGCGGGCGCTGCCCACGTGGACGTGCGACTCCGCGTCTTTCGTATTGCGTCAAGGGACCAGTGCTGTTAAGCTACCTTAACAGTATTGAGGCCACCGCATCGAGGCGCTGCCACATGGAAATCTGGAAGAAGTACGGCGAGAAGGAAGTCTCGCACTCCATGGCCCACTATCTCCAAACCGTCGCCCTGCTCAAGGCGGAGAAGGGGCACGCGCGCGTTGGGGACATCGCCGAGCACCTTGGCGTCTCCAAGAGCGGCGTCACGTCGATGTTGCGATCACTCGAACGACGCGGTCTCGTGCGCCACGAGCGGTATGGATGCGTGGAACTGACCGACGAAGGCTCGGGTTTCGCCTCCCGCACGGAGTCGAGCCGCATCGTGCTCTCGATGTTCCTCACCGAGATCCTTGGGATTCCCGAGGAGATGGCTACCGAGGATGCCTGCATGATCGAGCACCTCGTCAGCCCGGAAGTCTCGGTAGAGTTGCTGCGACTGACGACGTTTGTGCGCTCGCGTCACCCGGCGGCGGTACAGTTCCGCGATGCGTACCGGCTGAGCCCGCGCACCTGCGCCGAGCATGCGCCGGGCGCGTGTGATATGTGTGGCTCCACCTGCCTGCGCGACTCGCTCGTCACGCCCATCGGGCGCGCCCCGGTGCGGGGCTAGCGTGGCCGCGCACGGGAGCGGCGAACGCTCGCTGGATGCGATGACCGTCGGCGAGCGGGGAATCATTGCCTCGCTCGACTGCGAACCGACCATCGCGCGGCGACTGATGGAGTTGGGACTCACCCCGGGCACCGTGGTGGAGCTCATTCGTCGTGCCCCGCTTGGCGATCCACTGGAAATCACGGTGCGCGGCGTGCATCTCTGGCTGCGCCGCTCCGAAGCGAGCCGTATCGATGTCTCGCCCGCCTGAGGCGCCTCCGCGGCGCATTGCGATACTCGGCAATCCCAACGCCGGGAAGTCGACGCTGTTCAACGCGCTGACCGGGTTGCGCCAGAAGGTCGGCAACTACCCGGGCGTCACGGTGGAAAAGAAGACGGGGATGATCGACCTCCCGTCAGGACGCCGGGCCGAGGTGGTGGATCTCCCCGGCAGCTACAGCCTGCAGCCCGCGTCGCCAGACGAGATGATCGTGCGCGACGTGCTGCTCGGCCTCCAGTCTGACACGCCGCCCCCTGATTTGATCGTGTTCGTGGTCGACGCGACCAACCTCGACCGTCATATGTATTTGGCGCTGCAAGTCGTCGAGTTGGGCCGGCCCATGCTGCTGGTGCTGAACATGATGGACGCCGCCGCCGCGCTGTCGATGCGCATCGACACCGTCGCGCTGGAACGTCAGCTCGGCGTCCCGGTGGTCGGCATCTCGGCCGCCAAGGGCGAAGGTCTCGACGCGCTGCGCGCGATGATGGACCGTGACGTCGAACCATCCACACGGCACTTTCGCGAGTGGCCGGCGCACTTGATGCGCGTGATTGACCGGCTCGAGCGTCGGCTTCCGGAACGGGCGGACCTGCCGCAGCGCGCGCGGCGCGACGTGGCGGTGGCGATGTTGCTCGATCGCGGCGAGGATGACGCGCTGGCGCGCCACGTCCCCGCCGACGCGCTGCAGGACGCCCGTATGCTGGCGCACCGGCTGGACGAGTTCTCCCCGAACTGGCGATCCGGCGACGTCACCGGTCGCTACGACGCCATCAGTGCGCTGGTCGCTGAGTCGGTGAGCGCCCCCCCAGGGGAGCGTCGTGACACGCGCAGCGAAGCGATCGACCGCGTGCTGACGCACCGCGTCTGGGGACCGATCATTTTCGTGGTGTTGATGGGAGCCGTCTTCCAGTCGGTCTTTGCGTGGGCGCAGCCGCTGATGGATCTGATCGACTGGGCCGTGAGCGCCGTGGGGAGCATGCTGGGGCAGGCGATGCCACCCGGCGCGCTGCGCTCGCTCCTGGTGGACGGAGTGATTGCTGGCGTTGGCACCACGCTGACCTTTGTGCCGCAGATCGCGATTCTCTTCCTGTTCCTGAGCCTGCTCGAGGACAGCGGGTATATGGCGCGCGCGGCGTTCATTATGGACCGCGTGATGGCCAAAGTTGGCCTCTCTGGAAGGTCGTTCATCCCGTTGCTCTCGTCGTTCGCGTGCGCCATCCCCGGCATTATGGCGACGCGCAGCATCGACAACCGGCGCGATCGCATCACCACGATCATGATTGCGCCGTTCATGTCGTGCAGCGCGCGGCTCCCCGTCTATGCGCTGATCATCGGCGCGTTCGTGCCGAACCGGTGGGTGGGTTTCCTCACGCTTCCCGGCATCACGCTGTTCGCGATGTACTTCATTGGGATCGTCGCGGCGGTTGCGGTGGCGTGGGCGCTCAAGCGCACGGTGTTGCGCGGCGGACCGCCGCTGTACGTGATGGAACTGCCGCCCTACCGGCGCCCGTCGCTGCGCTCCGTGCTCACCACGGTGCGCGAACGCAGCCTGCTCTTTACGCGCAACGCGGGCACGGTGATTCTGCTCATCACCGTCGTGCTCTGGTTCCTGGCCTCCTATCCCAAGGGCAGCGAAGCGGTGCGCGCGATCGAAGCACAGCGCGTGGCCGCCCTGCAGGCCGGCGACACGGCGCAGGCGCGCGCGCTCGAACTGCGCGTCGCGGGGACGAATCTCGAACAGTCCTTTGCGGGGCGGGCGGGGCGCTTCATAGAACCGGCCATCGCGCCGCTGGGCTTCGACTGGCGCATCGGCATCGGGCTCATTACCTCGCTGGCGGCGCGCGAAGTGATGGTTGCGACGATGGCGACGGTCTTCAACATCGGCAGTGCGGATGAGGATGTGCATCCGCTACGGCAAAGCCTGCGCGACGCCGTCGACACGCGCACCGGCCTCAAGGCGTACACGCCGTTGACCGGGCTCAGCCTGATGGTGTTCTACGTACTGGCGTGCCAGTGTATGTCGACGCTGGCGGTGGTGCGGCGTGAGACCAACTCGTGGCGCTGGCCAATCTTCATGCTGGTGATGATGAACTCGCTGGCCTGGCTGGCGTCGTTCGCCGTGTACCAGGGCGGTCGCGCGCTGGGGTACGGCGGATGACGGAACTCGGATGGCAGGACGCGGTGGCCTTCGCGCTGGTGCTCTACGCCGCCTGGCGCCTGGTGCGCCGGCGGCGGGCGCGTCCCAAGCCGCCGCTCGTCACCTTGGGGCGCGCACCGAAGCGCGACGGCGGCTTGCCTTGAGACCGCCCGCCGCGCAGAGTTGAGATTCGCTGAGGCATCGGCGCGCGTTCGCGCCACCCGCCACGACCTTTGGGCTTCATGATCAAGACGGTCCTCGCCAATCTCAAACGCCTGACCGTTACGGCCGGGTTGTATCGACCGGCGCGCTGGCTGGCGCGGCGGCTGCGGCCGGAGACGCTGCGGGCGCATGAGGAGGACGTCGCGCTCGTGCGCTCGCTCGTCCCCGGCGGAGCGCTCTGCTTTGACGTCGGGGCGAACATCGGCGAGAAGTCGGAGGCGATGCTCGACGCCGGCGCGCAGGTCGTGGCGTTTGAGCCGAACCCTCGGGTGTTGCCAGAACTGCATGCGCGCTGCGCCCACCGGCGCGGCTGGACGTGCGTCGCGGCGGCACTTGGCAGCGGGGCCGGCATCGCCACGCTGCACGCGCGGGTCTTTCATTCGCAGTCCAGTCTGAGCGCCGAATGGGACGGTGCGGTTGCAGCCACCTACGACGTGCCGGTGATCACGCTCGACGCGGCGATCGCGCGATACGGGATGCCGGCCTACTGCAAGATCGACGTCGAAGGATGGGAGCTTGAGGTTTTCAGCGGGCTCTCGCAGGCGATGCCGCTCCTGTCGTTTGAGTTTCATCTGGATGATCGCGGCATCGCGAAGACGCGCGCCTGCCTGACGCGCTTGGCCACGCTGGGGCCCGCCGCGGTGAACCTGACGCCGGCGGAGCGTTCGCACTGGCATCTGGCCGAATGGATGCCGCTCGACGCGTTCGCTGCGTGGTTCCCGGGCGACCTGGCATCCACACTCCCAGGCAAGCTGTACGGCGATATCTACGTGCGCACGCCCGCGCGCTGACCGCGCGGAGCGCGCGCGTGGCCACCCGGAGCTCCGAGGCCCGATCTCTTTGACTTCCTCGCCACGCACGACGTGACGTACGTGCGTGGCGACCATCCGGCCGTCTTCACCATTGAGGAAGTGGAGCGGGACGTACCCCCCCTC
>JARIEY010000037.1 GCA_031127085.1 Gemmatimonadota bacterium
GTGCGCATGGGCAACGACCCCAAGAGCTCGGCCGTCAACGCCCATCAGCAGGCGTGGGACTGCAAGAACCTCTTTGTCGCCGACGGCGGGCCGTTCGTGAGCCAGGCCGACAAGAACCCAACGTGGACCATCCTGGCGCTCGCCTGGCGGGCGGCCGACTACATCGTGCAGCAGCGAAAGGCAGGAGCGCTATGAGGCAGAAAGAGACAGAGAACAACAGCGCGCAAGACACAGAGAGAGCGTTGCCGCTGGCGCAGGTGGCGGACGAGAGCACGGAGGGGATGCCACGCCGCGACGTGATGAAGCTCCTCGGCGCCGCCTCGCTGGCTGTGCTTGGGCTCGGTGCACCGGAGATCGCGCGCGCCGCGGAGTACGCCCAGGCGTCTCAAGGCGCGCCGGTCTACCGTCCCATCTTCTTCACCAAGGCCGAGTGGCCGATGGTGCAGACGCTCGCCGAGCAGGTCATCCCCAAGGACGCGCACTCTGGCGGAGCCATCGAAGCCGGCGTCCCGGAGTTCATGGACTTCATCATGAACGAGTACAAGAGCAATCAGGGATGGATGCGCGACGGACTCAAGTGGCTCAACGGCGAGTGCCAGAAGCGGTTCTCGCGCGGATGGGCCGCCTGCTCGCCGACGCAGCAGCGCGAAGTGCTCACCGACATCGCCTTCCCCAAAAAGGCCAAGCCGGCATTCAAGCAGGGCGCCGAGTTCTTCACCCGCTTCCGTGACCTGACGTCGAGCGGCTTCTGGACCAGCCGCATCGGCATCAAGGACATCGGCTACATGGGAAACATCACGATGTCCGAGTGGACGGGCTGCCCCGAACCGCAGCTCGCCAAGATCGGCGTCTCGTACAAGATGTCGATGAAGCCCGTACGGCGCGGATAGCGCATCGGATGCTCGGCGCACCGGTGCGCACCGTCTGCCGCCGCCGTTGGCGCGGCGTAGCCTGTGCCGCTGTCGCTGTGCTGGCCATCACGGCCAGCCGCGCGGCGGCACAGCGTGTTTTCCCTGGCACCACGCGCGACACGAGCGCCACCACGCGGCTCATCGTGCTCGGGAGCGGCACGCCCGTCCCCGACCCTGAACGCTCGGGGCCGGCGTATGCCGTCACGTACGGGACCCGCGTCTTTTTGTTCGATGCGGGCGCCGGTGTCATGCGACGCGTCGCCGCCGCCGGCCTCCCCATCGACGGGATGACCGCGGTCTTTTTGACCCATCTGCACAGCGACCACACGCTTGGGCTCCCCGATGTCATTCACACGACGTGGGTGATGGGTCGTGCGACAGCGATGCCGGTCATCGGCCCCGTCGGGACGTCCGCGATGGTCGGCCACCTCCAGGCGGCGTGGGTGGAGGATGTCCTGATCCGAACCGAAGGGACCGAACGCGGACGGCGCGGCGGACATCGCGTGGACGTGCGCGAAACGACCGGCGGGGTGGTGTACGACTCCGCGGGAATCCGCATCCGCGCCATCCCCGTGCCGCACGGCGCATGGCCGTTGAACTTCGCGTATCGCATCGATACGCCCGACCGGTCCATCGTGCTGGGCGGCGACACCGCGCCGAGCACAGCGCTCGAGGAAGCATCGCGCGGCGTGGACGTGCTCGTGCACGAGGTGTACGCCAGCACGCGCGTCGCTCCCGAGAATCGTCCGGGTGGTGAACTGTGGCCGCAGTACCTGCGCGAGTTCCACACGTCCGACGAAGAACTCGGCGCCCTCGCCGCGCGGGCGCGGCCCAAGCAGTTGGTGCTCTCGCACGTGCTTCGTATGGGGGGCACGATAGACGAGGTGGTGGCGGGGGTGCGGCGCGGCGGGTTCGGCGGGGCCGTGGTGGTGGCCACTGACTTGGCGCGGTACTAGGGAGTGAGCGCCGCGGGGCGGGGGGCCCTCTGGCGGCTTATTGGTCATGGAAGCCGTCAGAGGGCCCCCCGCCCTGCGGCGCACACGCACCGAGCCCGCCGCGAGCTGTGGCGCATCCCTCGCCGCGCGAGCAATAATTACGTGGGACGTGCTTCCCCTTCCCCATCCCGCACCCTGCTCCCTTCCCCTTCCCTGAAATTGAAATGTCCCGTCTAGGCGTCGGCTTCATCGGTTCCGGCTTCAACGCGCGCTTTCACATGCAGGGCTGGGTTGGCGTTCGTGACGCCGACATCCTTGGTGTTTGGAGCCCCGACGAAAAAGGCGCCAAGTCGGCCGCGGCGTACTGCCGCCAGCTCCACGTGGGCGAGTGCAAGGCGTATCGCAACATCGAACAGATGGTCGCCGACCCGGCGATCGATGCGATCTGGCTGTGCGGCCCCAATCACGCGCGCGTCGAGAACGTGGAAGCGATCGTCGACGTCATCAAGCGCGGCAAGGGGCAACTGAAGGGCATCGCCTGCGAAAAGCCGCTGGCGCGCAACGTCGCCGAGGCCAAGCGCGTGAAGCAGCTCGTCGACTCGGTGGGCCTCAAGACCGGCTACCTCGAGAACCAACTCTTCGCCCCGCACGTTGAGGCCGGGAAGAAGCTCATCTGGGCGCGCGGCGCGGCCACCACGGGGCGCCCGTATCTCGCACGCGCCGCCGAGGAGCACAGCGGCCCGCACAGCCCGTGGTTCTGGATGGGGCAGCTGCAGGGCGGCGGCGTGCTCAATGATATGATGTGCCATTCGGCGCTCGTCGTGCGGCACCTGCTCACGCGTCCCGGTGAGCCGCTCAGCAGCGTGAAGCCGGTGAAGGTCACCGGGCACATCGCCTCGCTCAAGTGGTCACGCCCGGCGTATGTGAAGAAGCTCAAGCAGAGCATGGGACCGCAGGTGAACTACGCCAAGGCGCCGTCCGAGGACTTCGCGTCGGTGATGATCGAGTTCGAGACGGCCGAAGGGCACCGCGTCATTGGCGAAGCGTCCACCTCGTGGAGCTTTGTCGGCGCCGGCCTTCGTTTGTCAGCCGAACTGCTCGGCCCCGAATACTCGATGAAGTGGAACTCGCTCGACAGCGGGCTGCAGCTCTTCTTCAGCCGCGAAGTGACCGGCCGCGCGGGCGAGGACCTGGTGGAGAAGCAGAACGCCGAGCAGGGCGTGATGCCGGTGGTGCCGCAGGAGTACATCGCCTACGGCTACACCGACGAGGATCGCCATTTCGTGAACGTCTTCCTGGGCCGCGAGGAGCCGCTGCTCACGTTCGAGGATGGCCTCGACGTCGTGAAGATGCTGATGACGGCGTACCAGAGCGCGGAGAGCGGCAAGACGCTCGCCTTCCCGCCGCGCGGCATTGAGACGTTCAAGCCGCAGGTGGCACAGGGGACGTGGAAGCCGTGAGTCTGACGCGCTCCCAGTTCGCGCGGACGTCCCGCGCATGAGTCTCGGGCGGACGATTTTGCTGAAGATGGCCGATTCGCCATTTCTGAATCGGCAGGCCACGCAGCGCGCCTTTGTGAAGCGTGCCACCCGGCGCTTCATGCCGGGCGAGGCGCCGGAGGACGCGCTGCGTGCGGCGCAGATGCTCAAGGCGGAGGGGCGCGGGACGGTGTTCACCAAGCTCGGCGAGAACATCGTCGCAATGGCCGACGCCGACGCCGTGCGCGACCACTATCTGTGGTTCTTCGACCAACTGGCCGCCTCGGGGCTGGACGGGCATGTGAGCGTGAAGCCCACGCAGCTTGGGCTGGATCTGTCGTACGACCAGTGCCTGGCCCATATGCGCACGCTAGCCGCGCGCAGCGCGGCCATCGACAAAGTTTTCTGGATCGACATGGAAGGGTTCGTCTATGTCGATCGCACGCTGCAGCTCTACCGGGCGCTCAAGTCCGAGCATCATAACGTGGGACTCGCGATGCAGGCATATCTGTATCGCACGCAGGCCGACCTCGAGGGGTTGATGGACCTTCACCCCATCATCCGGCTCGTGAAGGGGGCGTACGCCGAACCGTCGTCAGTGGCGTATCCGGTGAAGGCCGACACCAACCGCAACTATTTCGACCTCGCCGACCGCATGCTGCAGGGAGCGGCGGCCGGGCAGTGCACGCCGATTTTCGGTACCCACGACATCGACTTGCTGGACCGTCTCATTGCCCGCGCCAAGGCGCACGGTACGCCGGATAAAGCCTATGAGATCCATATGCTGTACGGCATCCGCGACGCCGACCAGCGCCGGCTGCGCAGCCAGGGGCGGACGGTGAAGACGCTGATCAGCTACGGCAACGCCTGGTACAAGTGGTATATGCGACGGTTGGCGGAAAGGCCGGCGAACGTCTGGTTCGTTGTGAAATCAGCACTGGGCTGAAGAGAGCCAACAGAGAGACTACAGACAGACAACAGCGAGACTACAGACACACGGACGCTGGGCGGCATCCTTCGCAGTGGAGAGCTTTCGCTATGACGCTTCTTCTGAGGCGAGGGGTGCTGGCGGCGGGCGCTGTGGCGCTCATGGCGGGGTGTGCGGACTCACCTGCCTCGCCAAGCGTGGCCGACGATGCACGTGCCGTCGCGCAGGTGGTGGACGGCATTACGGCGAGCGAGTTCACGCGGATGCTGGGCGTCATCGCCGCCGACTCGATGCGCGGCCGCGGCACGCCGAGTCGCGAGGTGGAACTGACGGCGCTGTACGTGGCGGCCGCGTTTCAGAGTGCCGGGCTGACGCCGGCGGGCGACAACGGCACGTTTGTGCAGCGCTTCACGCTCTCGGCGCTGGCCTCCAATCCCACCGCGACTGCGCCCAATGTGGTGGCGGTGCTTGAGGGGAGCGATCCCGCGAAACGCAGCGAGTACCTGTACGTGACCGCGCATCTCGACCACGTTGGCGTCACCGGCGGCGGGCAGAACTGCGCGGCGAACGGCGCCGACAGCATTTGCAACGGGGCCAACGACAATGGCTCCGGCACGGTGGCCGTGATGCAGCTGGCCCGCGCCTTTGGCGCGCTCCCCGTGCGCCCAGCGCGGACGCTCGTCTTTGCCGCATTCTCAGGCGAGGAGCGCGGGCTCTGGGGGAGCGCGTACCTCGCCGCGCATCCGCCCAAGCCGCTCGCGCAGACGGTCGCGGTGGTCAACATCGATATGATCGGGCGCAACGCGTCCGACAGCGTGGTGATCGTCGGCAAGACGTACTCGACCATCGGCGCCGTGACCGATCAGGTGACGAAGGCGCATCCCGAGTTGGGGATGCGCCTCGTGAATGATCCGTGGAACGGCACCTACTTCACGCGCTCCGACCAGTACAGCTTTGCCAAGCTGGGCGTGCCGAGCGTGTTCTTCTTCAATGGCCCGCACACTGACGTGCACACCGCGCGAGACGACGTACCGTTGGTGAACGGCGACATTGCGGCACGCAGCATCAAGATGGTCTTCCACACCGTGCGGGAACTGGCGAACGCCACGTCCCGCCCGGTGTGGGACGCGGCGTCGAAGGCGCGGTGGGCGCCGGGGGTGCCGTGACGGGTCACCTCACTGTATTTCTGTACCTTGCATTTTGAGCGCCGTACGCTCACTTTACAATATGCCAGCCTTGATTGCCCGTCCGCGGCACCTCGCCCGCATCTCGGCACTGCTTCGGCAGTTTCCGGTCGTCGCGCTCCTGGGCGCGCGACAGGTGGGCAAGACCACGCTGGCTCGGCAGGTGATGGCTACGCGTCGCGGCCCGACGACCGTCTTTGACCTCGAGAGCTCCGAGGACCTCGCCCGCCTGGCCGATCCCCTGCTCGCGCTCCGCCGCACCACGGGACTGGTGGTTATCGACGAGGTGCAGCGACTCCCGGAACTGTTCCACACCCTGCGCGTGCTCGTGGACGAGCCGGGCCACAGACGGCGCTTTCTCCTGCTGGGCAGCGCATCGCCTGAGCTGTTGCGACAGGGCTCGGAGACGCTTGCAGGGAGAATCGCCTACCACGAGATCGAGGGGTTCGGACTCGATGAGGTGGGTTCGGACCGGCTGGGCCGACGGTGGCTGCGCGGCGGTTTCCCCCGTGCCTTCCTGGCGCGCTCGGAGGGTGAGAGTGTGCGTTGGCGCGAGGAGTTCGTACGGACATTTCTCGAGCGGGATATCCCGCAGTTCGGTCTTAATATTCCGGCGCCCGCGCTGCGGCGGTTCTGGTCGATGCTGGCGCATTACCATGCGCAGACGTGGAACGGATCCGAACTCGCTCGTGCGTTTGGGGTGGCGCACACCACGGTGCAGCGCTACCTCGATCTGCTGACCAACACCTTGATGGTTCGCCAACTGCAGCCGTGGCACGCGAACCTTTCCAAGCGGCAGATCCGCTCGCCTAAGGTCTACCTGCGTGACTCGGGGCTGCTGCACACGCTGCTCGGGGTTCACTCCCAGCCGGCGCTTGAGGGACACCCGAAGGTTGGCGCCTCGTGGGAGGGACTTGGCGTGGACATCGTGCTGGATCACTTGGGCGCGCGTCCCGGCGAGGCGTACTTCTGGGGGACGCAAGCCGGCGCCGAGTTGGACCTGCTCGTCGTGCGCGGCCGCACCCGAATCGGCTTCGAGTTCAAGCGCACCTCAGCTCCGGCGATTACGCCCTCGATGCGCATCGCACTCTCTGACCTGGCGTTGCAGCGGCTCTACGTCGTGCACGGCGGCCAGCACGCGTTCGCCCTCGCGGATCGCATCGACGCGGTTCCCTTGGCGCAGGTGCTGGAGCGTGTGAGGCCGTTGCGCTGAGGGTTGCTCTAAACGACGCTATCCCCGGTTCCTGGGTTTTATGGAACGGAGAACGGCGCCTCGCGGCGCCGTTCTCCGTTCCATCTTTCTGCGGGCCCCTACAACCCCTCCACCGCCGCCACCAACCCGGGATACTCGCGCCCGTGCACCATGCGCACCCCGGTCTGTTGCACCAGGTCCACGACGTTCGCCGGCGCCACCTTGCCACCGGCGATAATCCCAATGCGGTCGCCGGCGCGCTCCACGAGATGTTTCAACCGCGCCGCCCCAAGCGCTGCCGTGGGCGCGGCCCCGCTGGTGAGAATGCAGTCAAACTGCAACGAGACCAGCAACTCGAGCGCCTCGTCCTGATCCTTCACGCTGTCAAACGCGCGGTGAAAACCAACCCGCAACGGCGCCGCGATGGCGTGCAACTCGGCCAAGCGGTCAGCGTCCACTTCGCCATCGGGCGTCAGGATGCCAACGACCACCCCGTCAGCCCCGAGTTCCTTGGCCACGGCGATGTCGCGCTTCATGATCTCGAAGTCATCATCCGAGTACACGAAGTCGCCCACCCGCGGACGAATGAGCACGTGCACCGAGACGAGCAGCTTGTCCACGCACCGCGCAATCAAGCCGGCGCTCGGTGTCGTGCCACCATCGTGCAAGGGACCGCATAGCTCGATGCGATGCACCTTGGCTTCCTGCGCGGCCAGGGCGCCCGCGAACGAGTCGACTGCCGCTTCCACGCGCACCGTCATGGCCTACTTGCCTCCGGGGGGCGGAAGAGTCGCTGCAAACTTCCACTGCGTCGCATAGTCCTTGGTGAGCGGCTGCCTGAGAATCAACACCCGCACCATCTCCACGGGCATCGTCCCGTGTGTATAGATAAAGTCATGAAACTGGCGGTTCGTCAACTTGCCGCCATCCACCACTTCGTGATGCAGCGCGCGGAACTGGAGCCCGCCCATCATATAGGCCACTTGATACAACGGCCCGTAGGACCCGTTGAACGAGCGGCGCACCTCCGCCGTCGCATTGGCCCGCTCGTGCCCCACCCGCGCCACCAGGAAGTCGATGCACTGCTGCGGCGTCCAGTTGCCGAGGTGGAAGTTGAGCGAGAAGATGATGCGCGCCGCGCGGTGCATCCGCCAAAAGAGCGCGCCAATGCGATCCTCCGGCTTGCTATGGAAGCCGTTGTCCCAAAGGATCGTCTCCCAATAGAACGCGCTCCCTTCGCTCCAGAAGGGCGTGCCAAACTCGCGCCGGTACGGGTAGTACCGGGCGTTCATGAACCCCTGCATGTGATGCCCGGGGATCATCTCGTGAAAGACGGTGGCGTGCGAGAAGTGCGGATTGTTGCCGCGCATCGCCATCAGCTTGTCCTCGTCGGACATGCTGTCGGTGGGATACGCCACCTGCAGCACCTCTCCCCCGAGGAAGAACGGCGACACCTTCTGCCGTTCGGGGGAAATCATCTCGATGCGCCACACGTCCTGCGCCAGCGGCGGAATGGTGATCATATCATGGGCCCTGAGCCAGGCAACCGCCTCGAACTCGAGGTCGCGCACCAGGTTCACCTGATCGCCCGGCGGCACGTACCGCTGCTTCACCTGCTCCATCGCGGCCTTCCAGTCGTCGCCGAACCCCATCTCGCGCGACGCCTTCTTCATTTCGCTCTCGCCCCAGTCCAGTTCCTTCTGCGCGATCGCGATGAGCTCCTCGGGCGAGTACGGGAGCATCTCGTGCCGGATGCTCCCCTCGATCGCCGCACGCCCGATGGGGAGCCCCACAATAGGCTCGTCCTCGCCGCGCTTCCACCCGACGATCTTTTCGCGCAACACGCGCTGATAGTTCGTCAGCGCGGAGTCAGCCGACCGGTACGGAGCGCCGGTCCACCACGAAAAGAGGGGGTCGTAGCCATTGTAGAACTGATGCCAGCTGCGCAACAGCGTGCGCATCGACGCGGTCACCTCGGCGGCGCGATACGCCGCCACCTTGGTGATCTTGGCGGCTGACGAGTCGCCCTTGGGCGGATTCTCGAGCTTCGTGCGCAACGCGTTGACCGTGGTGCCGATATACGCCAGCGTGCGCGCCGAGCGCTGGCCGTCCACCGTTTCCATACGCCGGCGCGCGTCTTCCAACGCGAAGATGGAATCGCCAAACGGCAGCAACGGCGCGAGATCGGCATACACCTTGGCGTCGCGCGACAGTTCGTCCTGCGCCTGCTCGATAGTGTTTCGCAGCAAGACGTGATCGGCCTTGGCGTCGTGACTCAGCTTGCCAAAGTCCACGCCCTGCAGCTGCGCCAGCCACGCCGCGTAGAATTTGCCCAACACGGCGCGCTGCGGCGCGGAGTACTGCTGCGGGTACCGGCGGTTCAGGACCCCGCGATCGGCCGTGTAACGCTCCACCACGCCGCGCATCTCGCTCCCGCGCTCGGCGAGCAGGAGCTTTGCGTCGGGGGCAAGCAGTGCCGGCTGCTCCTGCACGTGCTTCGCCGCACCGGCGGCTGGCCGCGGCCGTGACGCACTGGCCTGGGCCCCTGCCGCATGCCACGCCGCACCGACAAACAGCAGGGCGGCGGCGAAATCACGTGGCCGCATCAGTAGCTGTACCCCGCACGATACGTGGGCGCGATCCACTCTTCTGGAATGCCCTTGGTCAGGAGTTCGCCCGTCGTCGGATTGAGGTCAATCGTACGGCCGGCGCGCACCGCAAGGTTCCCCAGCACGATCATCTCCGTCAGCGGACCGGCGTGACCGGCGATGTTGGAACCCGGCTGGCCACCGGCCTTGATGGCCTCGATGAGCTCGCCGTACACGCCCTTGGTGCGCGCGTACTTCTGCGGCAGCGGGTTCGCCTTGAGCTGCTTGTCGAGGTCCGCGTTCAGCAGCCGCGGATTCTCACCATAGGTGCCGGCAATGATTGATCCCTTCTCACCCGTCCACACCTGGAACCCGTCCTCGAACAACGGCCAGTTATCGAGCGCGGTAATGCCGTCGGGACGCGCGGGAATGATGCCGCCGTCACGCCAGACGAGCGTGACGGTGCCGTTCTTCCCCACCGCGTTTATCGTGCCGGCCACGGGGAACTCGTAGGTGATGCGCGACAGCTTGGGCGCCGTCTCCGGGAAGAGCGGCGATGTCTCCGGAATCACCTTGCCGGGGAACTTGAGCCCCAAGATCCAGACCGCGCAGTCCATGATGTGGCACGCCATGTCGCCCATCGCGCCGGTGCCGAAGTCCCACCAGCCGCGCCAATTGAACGGCGCGTACGCGGGGTGAAACGGCCGGAAGGCGGCGGGGCCAAGCCACAGTTCCCAGTCGAGCGTCGGCGGCACGTTGTGGGCATCGCTCGGCCGGCGAATCCCCTGCGGCCAGATGGGGCGGTTGGTGTAAAACTCGATCGACTCCACCTTGCCGATCAACCCACCCTCGATCCACTCGCGTAGAATGCGAATCCCTTCGGCGGCGTGTCCTTGATTGCCCATCTGCGTGGCCTGCTTGGGGCGCTTGGCCGCCTCGGCCTTCAGGGAGCGCACCTCGGCCACCGTGCGGGCCAGCGGCTTTTGGCAATACACGTGCTTGCCGGCGCGCAGGCCGAGCATCGTCGCCGCCGCATGGTGATGGTCGGGCGTGGAGACCGTGACGATGTCGATGTTCTTGGCTTCGCGGTCAATCATCTCGCGATAGTCCTTGTACTTCTTGGCCTGCGGATGCAGGCGGTAGCTCTTCTCAGCAGCGACGTCATCCACGTCGCACAGCGCGTAGATGTTGCAGTCCGCTTGCGCCGCAAAGCCGCGCACATCGCTCCCACCCATGCCGCCAACGCCGATGCAGGCCACGTTCAGCTTGTCGCTCGGCGCCACGTGCCGCGGGCCGCCCAGCACATGCGGCTTGACGATGGTGAACGCCATGCCGGCCATGGAGGACTTTTCCACAAACTCGCGGCGCGAAACGGTCGGGCTTTCGGGCGCGGCGGGCGTGGAGTTGTTATCGCGATCTGTCATCGTCGGAATCCTCAGCGGGAGGCAGACGGCGTCTCGGCGCCGTGCGTGGTGGGACGGAACCGGAGCGCAAAGAGCACCATCACGAACGCGGCCGCGATGGCGGGGTGCAGCCAGATGGCATTCCAGTTGTGGGTCACGGCGGCGTTCGCATCAACGGCGGTGCTGGTGAAGCGCTGCACCACCGCGCCCGACACGGACGCGCCGATGAAATAGCCGACGCCGTTAGTCACGAAGTTGATCAACCCCTGCGCCGCGCCGCGGATCTTCTCGCCGGCACGGTCGTCGGTGTAGATCTGGCCGGCGACGAAGAAGAAGTCGTAACAGATGCCGTGGAGCAGGATGCCCGCGTAGATCATCCACATGCCGCTGCCGGCGTCACCGTATGCGAAGGCGAAGTAGCGGAGCGCCCACGCCGCCATGCCGCCGACCATGATCCACTTGATGCCCAACTTCCGCATGAAGAAGGGGAGCAGGAGCATGAACCCGATCTCGCTCCACTGGCCGAACGACTGGATGAACGCCGGTTCAGGCGCGCCGATCTCGTTGAGGAAGAGGTTCGCGAACGTGTAGTAGAACTGCAACGGCACGCAGAGCAGGAACGACCCGATGACGAAGAGCGCGAAATCCCACTGCTTGAGCAGCTGCAGCGCATCGAGGCCAAGCGCATCACGCCAATTGAACGGCGTTCCTGCCGCTTTCGGCGGCGTGTGCGGCAACATCGTCGCAAAGAGCGCCATCGCCACGGAGGCGTAGGCGGCAAGCTGCATCGGCAGTGCCTGCGCCTCGGCCTTCAGGAACTTGCCCACAATGGTGCCGGCCACGATCCATCCGATGGTGCCCAGCACGCGGATGGCCGGGAACTCGCGCGCCGGGTCCTTGATGTGGTGGAAGCTGATGCTGTTGGTCAGCGACAGCGTGGGCATGTAGCAGAGCGCGTAGCCGATGAGCACCGGATAGAACGTGGCGAACGTCGTCTGCGTGGACGCCACCCACATGAAGGCGGCACCGGCCAGGTGCAGGACGGCGAGCAGCTTCTCTGAGGCGAAGAAGCGGTCGGCGATCATTCCCACGAAGAACGGCGAGACCAGGGCGGCGATGGCCGTGGCGCCGTAGGCGTACCCAATTTGCGTGCCGCTGAACTTGAGGGTCGCGCCGAGGTAGGTGCCCATCGTCACGAACCAGACCCCCCAGATGAAGTACTGGAGGAACATCATCGTCATCAGCTTGATGCGCGTCGCGGTCATCGAGGCTCCGGTGGGCGTGGAGACGCGGGGGTCAGTCGAGCGGGCGGATGCGAATGTTGCGGAGCGCGAGCGGGCCCTGATGATCACCCTGAATGGCGATGGCGCCGCGCTTGGCGAGGGCGAAGTTCGGCCACTTCACGAACTTGCTCCCCTTCACCTTGCCGTTCCAGTCATCGCTTCCCCAGTCGCCCTCGGCCACTTTCGTGCCGTTCAGCCAGTGCTCCAGATGTCCTTTGTGGAGCACGATGCGCGCGCTGTTCCACTCGCCGAAGGGCTTCTGCGCGCCATCGGCCGCCGGGTACAGCGCGTAGATGGAACCGGCCGCGGTGAGGCGCGTGTCGCCGGGATTGTTCACGTCGTCGAGCAGCTGATACTCCGGGGCGCTCCAGTAAACCTTGATGTACTCCTCGGTGGCGCGGTAGAAGACGCCCGAGTTGCCTCCCTTCCCCAGCTTCCACTCGAAGGCGAGCTCGAAGTCGCCGAACGTCTCCTTGGAGATGATGTCCTCAACGGGCGTCTCCTTGGTGAGCGCCCCGTCGACGATCGACCAGCCCTTGGGGAACTCGGCTTTCTGATAGCCACGCCACGCCGCGGTGGAGGTGCCGTCGAACAGGGTCTTCCAGCCGCCCTGCGCCTGCGCGGGGGTCGTCACGCACGAGGCGAGAATCAGGACGCCCACGGGGAGGGCGTATGTCGCAAGTTTGGAGAGGCGGGTCATGGTCCGGAGAGGAGTGTGGGTAACCGCGAAAACGTACCGCGCGGCGGGGGGTTGCGACAGGTTTGCGTGGCGGCCCCCTCTATGGTTGTGGGGTGCGCGTGCGTATCGTAGAGCATTCCCAGCCTCTCGCGCCCACGAGCCCCGCGCAATGTCCGTGATCATAGAAGCAGCACGCAGCGACGCCGACTACGCGGCCAGCGCACGTCTGATGGCCGAATCCGAGCCGTGGATCACGCTGCGCCGACCGTACGAACGCTGCCTCGCCGCGGTCTCGGACACCGGACGTGAGCTCTACGTAGCGCGTGCTGGAGACCTCGTTGCCGGCTTTGTGCTGGTGACGATGAAGGGACAGTTCCCCGGCTACATCGCGTCGATCTGCGTCGCCCCCGACGCGCGCGGGACCGGCCTGGGCACACGGCTGGTGGCGTACGCGGAAGCTCGCATCCATCGCGAGTCGCCCAATGTCTTCATCTGCGTCTCGTCGTTCAACGACGGCGCGCGCCGGCTGTACGAACGGCTTGGCTTCCAGTTCGTCGGCACGCTGAAGGACTACATCGTCGAGGGACACGACGAGCTGTTGTATCGCAAGACCGTTGGGCCCTTGAGCACGTTCACGCCGGGTCCCTGAACCTCGCGCCTCGCCGCCTGCCATGCCCCAGACGCTGATCCTCGAGCCCGGCGACTACGCCGTCCTCAAGCTCCCGCCGGCCGATCCGCTCCCGGCCTGGCTTCCCGACGCGCCCTTCTGGACCGTCACACGGGCCCATGACGAGTTGTCGATCGTCTGCGCCACCGATGCGGTGCCGTACGGCATCACGCGTGAAGATGGGTGGCGCCTGCTGCGCCTGGAGGGGCCCTTTGCCTTCGATCAGTCCGGCATCCTGTCGTCGGTGCTCGCGCCACTCGCGACGGCGGGGGTCGGCATTATGGCCATCTCCACCTTCAAGACGGACTACGTGCTCGTGAAGGACTCACGACTCTATCCCGCCGTCGACGCGCTGCGTGCGGCGGGTCATACCGTCCGTGACGAGCGCTCCCCCCTCGCACCGCGGGACGTGGTACTTTAGAGGCGAGGGCGGCGACGCGCGAACCGCCGCGACGCCCTCCGACAAACGCTGCAGGCGCACGCGCCAGGAAGACACCGTGTCCAAGACCCCGCATCTCGCCGACCCCGATAAGAACCCGTCGTTCACCAAGGCCATCTTCAGCGGCGAGATCCGCGAAGACCTCGTCTTCCCATTCCCGGTTCCGTCCGAGGCCGATCGCGAGGCCGCAGCCGCGATCCTCGACTCGTTCCGTGGCTGGGCCAAGGAGACGGTCGACCCGCGCCAGCACGACCACGACGGAAAGTTCACGGACGCGACGCGCGCCGGCATGGCCGAACTCGGCCTGATGGGACTCAACATCCCCGAGGAGTACGGCGGTTTCGGCGCCAGCGCGATGGTCTTCAATCGCGTCTTCGGTGAAGTGGGCGCCACCGATCCGGCGCTCGCCGTCTACTTTGGCGCGCACCAGTCGATCGGCTGCAAGGGGATCACGCTCTTCGGCACGGAAGAGCAGAAGCAGAAGTACCTCCCCAAGTGCGCGTCTGGTGAACTGATCGCCGCGTTCTGCCTCACCGAGCCTGGCTCGGGCTCTGATGCGCAGGCGATGCGCTCGACGGCTGTTCTCAACGCCGAGGGCACGCATTACACGCTGAACGGCACCAAGATTTGGATCTCCAACGCCGGCTATGCGGGGCTGCTGACGGTCTTCGCCAAGGTCCCGGTGGAAGTGGACGGCAAGCCCAAACAGCGCGTGACGGCGTTCATCGTGGACGCGCACGCCAAGGGCGTCTCGATGGGACAGCCCGAGCAGAAGATGGGGATCAAGGCGTCCGACACGCGCACCTTCACGTTTGAGGACGTGCAGGTGCCGGTCGACGATCGGCTCGGCGACGTAGGCGGCGGCTTTAAGATCGCGCTGGAGATCCTCAACTCGGGGCGGCTCGGGCTCGCAGCGGGGTCGTCGCGCGGCACGCGCGTGATGATGCGCCACGCGCTGGAGTACGCCAAGCAGCGCGAGCAGTTTGGCCGGCCCATTGGCACGTTCGAGATGATCCAGCGCAAGTTCGCCGTGACCGCCGCCGAGTGCTACGCGGCCGACGCGGGGTGGATTGTGACGTCGGCGATGGTGGATCGCGGCGGCGTGGACTTCTCGCTCGAAACGGCCTGCTGCAAGATCTTCGCGTCGGAACTCGCCAACCGCACGGCACACGAAGCGCTGCAGATCGCCGGCGGCATTGGTTACTCCAAGGAGTATCCGTACGAGCAGTTCGTGCGCGATGCGCGCATCAACATGATCTTCGAGGGAACCAACGAGATTCTGCGCGCGCTCATCGCGCTCTCGGCGCTCCAGGAACCCGGCGAACGGCTCAAGCAGATCGGCAAGGCGTTCAAGGATCCGCTGCGCTCGCTGGGGGCGATTGGCGGCTACATCGCCGGCCGCGCCAAGCGGCAGCTGGTGAAGCCCGACTTCACCAGGGTGCACCCGCTGCTCAAGGACGAGGGCGAGGAACTGGCCGAGGTGATCCACAGTCTCGCGCTTGGCGTCGAGAGCCTGCTGATGAGCGAGGGCAAGGCGATCATTGAGAAACAGTTCCATCAGGAGCGGCTCGCCAACGCCGCCATCGACATCTATCTGTCGATCTGCACGCTCTCGCGCGCCACCGCAGCGCTCGAAGCGGCAGGCGGTGACGAGACCAAGGCTGCCCCCGACGTCGACTGCGCCCGCCTTTTTGTCGGCGCCGCCACCCGCCGCGCCCGCCGCGCCGTCCGCGCCCTCTCGCGCAATCAGGACGAGCGGCAGAAGGCGGTCGCCTCCCGCGCGCTCGAAAGCCTGGACCTGTGCCCGGAAGTGCCAATTGGGTGATGCGGGAGATTGGCGATTAGACGAAAGGGGAAGGGAGCAGGGTGTGGAAAGGGCAGGGGGAAGGGGGAAGGGGGCGCACCGGAAACGGCGCGCCCCCTTTCCCTTCCCACACTCTGCTCCCTTCCCCTTACCTCGTAATACTTACCGTCCCAGCGCTGGCGTTGTACGTCGACGCAAGCGTCTTCATATCCGTCGTCGCCTGCCCCCCCTGCCAAATGCCGGTGCCGGAGAAGCGCGCGCCGTGATTGGGGCACAGGAAACCGCTGCCATTCACGTTCACCGTCGTGCGCTCGTGCGGGCAGACCAATGACAGCGCCGTAAACGATGCCGCGCCCGTGCGCACCAGCGCTACGGGGGTGCCGCTGCCGCCATCGACGCGTGCAACGCCGCCGACGTTGGCCAGCGCAGCGAACTGGGAAACAGCCGCCAGCAGGATGCCGCCACCCTGTGCGTCATCGTCGTCGTCCAGTCCGGTGCCGCCAATCTCGCCGTCGCCGCATGCGGACTGCAACAGGGTAAGCGCCGTCACCGCGGCCGCGCCAAGGAACTCACGGCGCCGCAACGCAGGACAGGACGCACTACAGGTCGTTGGGTCGCTCACGGGGGGCTCCTCTTCTCAAACGGTGACGACAGCGCTCGCCCACTGCGTGGGCTCCGAGTCCGACTCGAACCACTTGTCGACGTTCACCACCACGGCGTTGCCATCGCGGCGAATCGCCAGACGGTCCATGTTGCGCGTGGCACGCCCCGAGATAAACTCACCGCTCGGCTTGTACCGCGACTCGTGCTTAGTGCAGTAGAATCCGCCCGAGCCGGCAGGATCGGCCTTGAGCGCGGTGTTCTGGTGCGGACACGACAGCGCGAAGGCGTACACCTTGCCGGCGCTTCGCACGAGGATCACCTCGTTGTCGTCGTCAAACCGCACGCCATCCTTGGCCGGAATTGGATACCGCACGTCGGCCGCTTCGCGCGACAGCGCACGAATGGGGCTGGGTGCAGCGCCGGCACCGCGCGGAGCAAGGCCGGCCGCCACGAGCGCGGCGGCAAAGACGGTCGCATCGCGCAGGAACGCGCGGCGGGCAATCGGGCAGTCGCCCGAACAGTCGTGAGCACTCATTACGGCAAAGATCGTGAGGGAATCAGGCGTTCATCAACAGCACGCCGCCCAGCACGACGGCGAACCAGAGCGCGTAGCTAAACTTCGAGGCCAGCGAGAGCCGCGGCCAGGCGGACGACAGCGTTGCCGGTGCGCGCTGCGCCCGGCGTTCCATGGACTGCAGCCAGGCGCCGTTGATCAGCAACAGCGCGAAAGCGGCCATCTTGCCCCACCAGAGCAGCGACGGCACGTAGGTCTCCACATCGGCCGCCGTCATCAACACGCCGGAGACGCCGGCCATCGCGATGCCGGTCAGCACCGGACGATGCGCGGCCTCCACATCAGCGAGCAGACGGGCACGCACCTCATCGGTGGCGGTCCGCGCCTTCCACATCGCGCGGTCCGCAGCAATCGCTACGCCACCACCGCCCAGCATGCCGGCGAGATGCGTAAACATCACCAACGTCTGCGCCACATCGGACTTGGAGTAGAACCGCGCCCACGGCTTCGCAATTTCAGCGAGCGTTTCTACGATCGGCATCTCAATCCCTCCGTAACGGCTTGAGCATCATCAAGTAGGAGATCGACGCCACCGACATCGACGTCACGGCGACGGTACGATGCAGCTTGCGATCGTCTCCCGATTCCTCGGCCCCCTCAGCGAGCGCCCCGGTGAGGGCGAAGCCGGCATCCGCGGCCAGCATGAGCGCCGCATGCACCGTGCGCCAGGTCCGCCCCTTCTCCTGCTTGCGGGTTTCCCACCAGTTCAGTGACCCCGTGAACGTGTTGATGGCAAACAACCCGGCCACGCCGCCCGCGATGACGCCATGATAGTCCTGCGCCCAGCCGGGCGCCGCGGACCCCTTGGAGTAGAGCTGGCTTCCCGCCGCGTACTCGAGGGCGAACATCGGGAGGATCGCGTACGAGGCGATCTTATGAACTTTCTGGCGCGTGTAATACGCCTCGCTCAGGCGCACCGCCCGGCGGCGTACCCGCACGGTGTCACTCCCGGCGACCGGACCGGCCTCCTGCGCCGGCGCGCTCACGCCCACCCGGAGCGACTCAAGGCGCGGGCCAGAACTGGTGCGTCCAGCGTCATCCACATCCTGAGCACCAGCGCCAAGCGCCAGGATCAGCGCCATTGCTGCACCTGCGACCATGTGAGACTCCTCGTGGGGGGAGCGCCGTGCCGCATCTGCTCGTACCGCTTCAAAGTATACGGGTTCCCGCGATGCGCCTACTCTCACGGCCCGGCCGGACATTTCCCGTGCCGTCTCCGCCAGAGCGGCCCCGGCGGACCGGTTAGATTGTCCCGCGTGACCCAGCTCTCCATGACCGGCGTGCGCGTCGAGTTCGGCGCCACCACCCTGCTGCGCGATGTCTCCTTTACGATTGCCGAAGGCGAACGTTGGGGGATCGTTGGACGCAACGGCGCCGGCAAGACGACCATCTTCCGCCTGCTTACCGGCGACCAGCGCCCCAGCGCCGGCTCGGTGTCGCGCGCGGGCAATCTCAAGATGTCTCTGCTCGACCAGCACCGCGACTTCGGCGATGCGGTCACGGTCTGGGAAGCGGCCGCGCAGCCGTTTGCGTCACTGATCGCACTCGAAGCCTCGCTTGCCGACCAGGCCAACCGGCTCTCGGCGATGGGTGACCACCCGGACCCGGCCGTGCTCGATCGCTACGGCCACGATATTGAGCGCTTCGCCCACGAGGGCGGATACGAGTTCCACGCCAAGGTGGACGCGGTGCTTCAGGGACTCGGCTTCGACGCCGAGGAAGCCAAGGTCAAGCGGCTGGCTGTGCTCAGCGGTGGCGAGCGAGGCCGCGTGGGGCTCGCCGCGCAGCTCGTCGCGCCTGCCGACGTGCTGCTGCTCGACGAACCGACGAACCACCTGGACCTCGAGACCACGGAGTGGCTGCAGCAGTACTTGCTCGAACGCCGCGGCACGGCGCTCATTGTCAGTCACGATCGTGCCTTCCTGGACGAAACGGTCGACCACGTTTTGCACATCGAAGCCGGCACCGTCACAGCATACCGCGGCGGCTATTCGGCATTCGTCAATCAGCGCGCGGAACGCCGGCTCGCACTGGAACGGCAGGTAGACCAGCAACGCAAATTCGTCGCCAAGGAAGAGGAGTTCATCCGGCGCAACATTGCCGGCCAGAACACCAAGCAGGCGCAGGGCCGCCGCAAGCTGCTCTCGCGCCTCCCGCGGCTCACGCCGCCGCCGGGTGAGGGCGACGCGATGGCCTTCTCCCTCGAGGTCAACGAGCGCGGCGGCGATCGCGTGGTCTACTGCGATCAGCTGGACATCGCCATCGAAGGGCGCTCGCTGGTAAAGGACTTTCACGCCACCGCGATGCGCGGCGACGTGGTCGCCATCGTCGGCCCCAACGGCGCCGGAAAGTCCACGCTGCTTCGCACTATTCTGGGGGAACGCGCCCCGACTGCCGGTGAGGCGCGACTCGGCGGCTCCATCACTGCGGCGCACTTCCGGCAGGATTTGGCGCAGGTGCCGATGGGCACCACCATCTACGACGTCATCAGCGACCTGCGCCCGCTCTGGACGCGCGGTCAGATCCAGGGACTGCTCGGCGCGTTCGGCTTCTCGGGCGATACGGTACAGCGGCGCACCGACGTCTGCTCCGGCGGCGAACGATCGCGGCTGGCGTTGGCGATGATCACGCTCTCACGCGCCAACCTCCTGATCCTCGACGAGCCGACCAACCACCTGGATGTCGAATCCATCGAGGCCATCGAGGACGCGCTCGACGGGTACGAGGGAACCGTGCTGCTCGTCAGCCATGATCGTGCATTTCTGCGCGAGCTGTC
>JARIEY010000038.1 GCA_031127085.1 Gemmatimonadota bacterium
GCTAGGCGGGGCCGTACTGATGCGCCATATTTGAAGGTTATGAAGTATCGGCTGACCGGCACCGACAGTACCTACCGCTTCGAGCTCGCCTCGTCGGGGACGCTCGTCTGCGGTCGCGCGGTCACCAGCGACGTGGCGATCATCGACCCGACGGTCTCGCGGCATCACGCCGACCTCGTGGTCGGCGACGGCGGCGTATCGGTACGCGACGTGGGGTCGAGCAACGGGACGTTCGTGAACGGCGTCAAGATTTCCGAGGCGTTCGTGCGCCCGGGCGACGCGCTCACGTTCGGCAAGGTCGCCTTCCAGCTCGAGGCCATCGCCGAAGCGCCACCGCCGGTTGCCGCCCCCGCGATGCCCGGCGGCACGATCGTGCGCCAGGTCCCGCGCACCCCGTCTGGCGGGCTGGAGGACAGCGGCAAGCTGCACGCCGCGATGGCCGCGGCGGACCCCGCCGAGAAGGACCGCCAGAAGTTGGCGATCCTGCTGGAAGTGTCGAAGGGGCTCACGAAGGTCACCGACACCGATGCGCTGCTGGCGAAGGTTGCCGACTACGTCTTCCAGATCCTCGAGGCTGACCGGTGCGCCATCCTCGTCAGCGAGGATCAGCACATGGTGCAGAAGGTGGCGCGCGACAAGCGCAGCGCCACGGTGGCGTATCAGGTGCCGCAGTCGATCGTGCGCACGGTAGTGGACGAAAAGGTCGCCGTGCTCTCCGACAACGCCGGCGAGGACACGCGGTTCGGCGGACAGTCGATTCTGATGCAGCAGGTGCGGAGCGCGATCTGCGCCCCGCTGGTTGGCGGTGAGGATCGCGTGCTCGGCGTGTTGTACGTCGACAACTTCAGCCTGGCCAAGCGCTTCGGCGAAGGCGACCTCGACTTCCTGATCGCCTTTGCCGGTATCGTCGCCATCGCGCTGGAAAACGCGAACTTCGCCGAGCGCAGCCGACGTGAGGCGCTGACCCGCAGCAACTTCGAGCGGTTCTTCACGCCGCAGCTCGCGGCGCGCATTGCCAATGCCGGCGAGGCCATTCGCCTGGGCGGCGAGAAGCGCCAGGTGGCGGTGCTGTTCAGCGACATTCGCGGCTTCACCGCGCTGTCGGAAACGATGAACCCCGACGCGATGGC
This sequence comes from Gemmatimonadota bacterium, assembly GCA_031127085.1. Lineage (GTDB taxonomy): Bacteria > Gemmatimonadota > Gemmatimonadetes > Gemmatimonadales > Gemmatimonadaceae > PNKL01. The sequence continues at coordinate 1,131 of JARIEY010000038.1, forward strand.
GAAGCACCTCACCGAGTACTTCACCGAGATGGTCGACTGCGTGTTCCGCCACGGCGGCACGCTGGACAAGTTCATCGGCGATGCGGTGATGGCGCAGTGGGGGGCGCCGATCGGTGAGCCCGACGATGCGGACCGCGCGATGCGCGCGGCCCTGGAGATGATGGAGCAACTCGACGTGTTGAACGCGCGCTGGCGCGCCGAAGGGCGTCCGGAGTTCAAGATTGGCATCGGCATCAACTTCGGTGACGCGTTTGCGGGGAACATCGGCTCGGAGCGCCGCCTGGAGTACACGGTGATCGGCGATACGGTGAACACCGCCAGCCGACTTTGCTCAAAGGCGATGGGCGGCGAGATCATCATTTCGGACGATTGCCGACGCGCGCTCGCCCGCCCTCCGGCGCTCGAACCGCTCGAGCCGCTGGTGCTCAAGAACAAGAGCCAGCCCGTACCCGCGTACCGCATCCGGCGGTGAGCGGCACGGCGCTTCCCCCGGGTTACGTCCGGAGCGCGGCTGGTGCGGTGGAGTTCGTCGCGCGCGATTGGGCGCACGAGCCACTCAGACAGGCACTCGGCGCGCACGGCTCGCTCTACCAATGGGCGGAGGCGCAGGCGGACCGTGAGCCGCTGCAGGGACGCGGGGTCGCGTGGGCCACGACACTCGGTGTCGGCGCCACGTCTGGCTCCACGGGGACCGCGGTTGTGGTGCGCCACACGCGCCACGGCGGGCTGTTCGCCGGGCTGACCGGCGATCTCTTTCCGCGCCCGACGCGCGCACCGCGCGAGTTGGCCACTGCGGTGCGACTGGCCAACTCCGGCGTGCCGACGCCGGAAGTGATTGCCTATGCCGTTCATCCGGTGGCCGGCGTGCTGGCGCGCAGCGATGTGATGACGCGTCGTCTCCCCGCGGGACGCGACTTTCCCGCCGCCTGGCGTGCGGCCGCGCCCGACGCGCGCACGCCGCTGCTCGAGGCGGTCGCCGTGCTATTACGCGCGCTCTCCGGCGCCGGCGCGCATCATCCGGACCTGAACGTGAAGAACGTCTACGTCGCTGGCGACGGTGCGGCGATCACCGCCTACGTGCTCGATGTCGACCGCGTCGAGTTTGCCGACGCACCGCGCGCCGCCGCACGCAACGTAGCGCGCTTCGCCCGCTCGGCGCGCAAATGGAACGAGCGGCACGCCCTGGGCGTCCCCGATGACGCCCTGATGCGCCTCGCCACCTTGGCGTGGGAGCAGGTATGACGCGCCCGCCGTTTGCCCCGCTCGACCGTATCTGCATCGTGATGATGAGCGCGGTAGGCGACGCGGTGCACGTGCTCCCCGTGATCAATGCCATCAAGCGGCATCGCCCGACGGCGAAGATTACGTGGGTGCTTCAGCCGGGCCCCGCCGCGCTCGTGCGCGGCCACCCGATGGTCGACGAGATTCTGCTGTTCGACCGTTCCAAGGGCGTGGCGGGCTTTCTCGAGGTGCGGGAGCAGTTGCGCGCCCGGACGTTCGACGTGGTGCTCAACCTGCAGGTCTACTTCAAGGCCGGCGTCATCACCGGCTTCACCCGCGCCCCGGTGAAGCTTGGCTTTGACCTGATGCGGGCACGGGACTTCAACTGGCTCTTCACCACGGATCGCGTGCAAGCGCGCCCGATGCAGCACGTGCAGGACCAGTACTTTGAGTTTACGGAGTGGCTGGGCATTCCGCACGCTCCGGTGGCGTGGGGGCTGAGCCCGTGGAACGACGCCGAGCGCACCTGGCAGCGTGAGTTCGTGTCGCGGTTCGACCGTCCGCTCGCGCCGATCGTGGTGGCCACGAGCAAGGCGCAGAAAGACTGGCTCCCCGAACGCTGGGCCCAGGTGTGCGACGCGCTCGCAGGCGACTTCGGACTCCAGCCCGTGCTGGTGGGGGGACGCTCGCCGCGCGAACTGCACGCCGAGCACGTCATTCTCGAACTGGCGCGCAGCAAGCCGGCGAGCGCGCTCGGTCAGGGCGGGCTGCGCGGCCTGGCCGGAATTTTCGACGCGGCTGCCCTGATGCTCTCGCCCGACACCGGCCCGCTGCACCTGAGCGTCGCGCTCGACCGGCCCGTGGTGTCGTTGATCGGGTATTCGAACCCCAAGCGCGTGGGGCCGTACCAGAAGTTCCGCGACTTGATGATCGACGCGTACGGTGAGCCGGGGGAGGACTATCCCATCTCGATGGAGAACCGACGCGACCGGATGGGGCGCATCACGGTGAACGATGTGCTCGAGCGAGTGCAGCGCTGGAAGTCCGCGTACGCGAACGCTGGCAGCTGACCGGACGCCGACGCCAGGTGTCCCCCCGGATCTGACGGCGAACGCCGGCCAACTGCCAGCGCATCACGCAGCGACGCGAGCGGTCCACCTCGTGGACCACGCTCGCACCGCGGAGCTACTTCGCGACGGGGTGGCTCAGCGTGTAGACATACGCCGCGACGGCGCGGTGTTTTTCCGGAGTGAGTGGCGCGCCGCCGAAGGGCGGCATGACGCCGAGGTACTGCTTGGGCTGCGCCACGCCGGTCGCCACCTGCTGGTAGATCGCGGCGAATGAGCCGTCGCTGTGCAGCCACGTGCTGTCGGTGAGGTCAGGCGCGACGGTGCCGCCCTTGCCATCCGGTCCGTGGCACGCCTGACACGAGGTCGCACCAATTAAGCCGTGAAACAGACTGTCACCGAGCGCCAGTTCCTGCGGCGTGATGCTCGCAGCGGTGAGCGTGGCGGGATCGGCCAGCACGGGCGCTCCGCCCGACGCCGCAGCGGCGGCAGCGTCTGCGGCGCCATCGGATGATGCGCCACCCCCGCAGGCAGCGGCGACAAGCACGGTGGCAATGACCAAGCGGACAACGTGACGCATGAAAGTGCTCCTGAAGGGCGAAGGGAAAGCGTTAGAAATCACGGGTTCGAAAGCGGCGATCGGCGAGCAACAGCGGCACGGCGCACCACGCGAGCAGCGCCACGGCGGCGATGCTGGTGCCGAGGGCGGTGCCGAACGTGTGCTCGAACAGCGCACCGGTGTATCCCATCAGCGCGGAGACGTCGAGCTGCGTGAGCACGAGCACGCGCGCGACATCCACCGGGTTGGCAAGCATCAGCCCGAGCAGGGGGCGTTCCAGCGGATAGTTGCCAAACGCGGCCGCGGCGCCGAGCACGAGTCCGTCGTAGACGACCGTCGCGGCCAGCCAGGTGCCGAGCGCGAGGCCGACGCCTTTGAGCCGATCGTCGGTGTGCAGGGCAATCCACGTGGCGAGCGCGGCGAAGGCCAGCGAGAGCCCGACGCCAGCCCCGAGCAGCGCGGCCACGCCGCCAAGCGACGCGCCGGCGCGCGCATGCACGGCGAAGGGAATGCCGGCGCCGACCAGAAACGCCGCGGCGAGCGGCAAGGCGAGTCCGAGATACAACCCCGCGAACAGCTCACGACGCGGCACCGGCTGCGCGAGAAGGAGCTCCACAAACTCGCGCGAGGCGTACACGTGAATGGTGCCAAAGACGAGCGCCACGAGTGGCAGAACGAGCAAGACGAGGTTGAGCATGCTCAGCAGGACCTGCGGCCCCGTTCCGCCGAACCAGAACAGCCCCTCGGCGATGCCAAGGAAGGCGAGCGTGTACGCGACGATCCATCGATTGCGCGAGAGATCGCGCAGCCCGGCCTGCAGGACGAGGCGCACGATGTTCATCGTCCCCCCTGCGGTTGGGGGGCCAGCAACGGAGCGACACGGGACGTTGTGACAGCGTCCGGTGTTGCGCGCTGCGGCACCCGTTCGGTGCGCAGCAGCGCGGCCACCGCCTCCTCGAGCGAGCGGGACTTCGTCCGATCGAGCAACGCCGCCACCGGGCCCGAGAAGCGCAGCGTGCCATCGCACAGGAAGGCCACGTCGTCAGCCAGCGTCTCGAGTTCGGCCAGGATGTGCGACGTGATGAGCACCGCCCGCCCCTCGGTACGCACCGCGCGGATCTTCTCCTTCAGCACCGCCGCGGCCAGCGGATCGAGCCCCGCCGTGGGTTCGTCAAGGATCAGGAGCGACGGCTTGAACATGAACGCGACCACGGCGTTGACCTTTTGCCGCGTGCCACCCGACAGGGTGCCCACCAGCTTCGTGCGAATGCCGTCCATATTGAAGGCACGCGCCAGGTCATCATCGATCGCCTCACCAGGACGCAGCTGCGTGACAAGCTCGAGCACGTCGCCCACACGCAGGTTGGTCGGGAAGTGGGCGGCCTGCGGCATGTAGCCGATCGCGCGACGGTACGCGCCAGCCGCATCGGCGCGCGCCCCATCCACGTGCAGCGCGCCGGCATCAGCGCGCGTGAGACCAAGGATGATCTTGATGAGCGTCGTCTTGCCGGAGCCATTGGGGCCAACGAGCGCCGTGACGGCGCCGGGGCGCACGGCGAGCGACACGTCCTGCAGGACGTCGAGCGCGCCGAAGCGCTTGCGAATGGAGTCGAGGGTGATCATCGGGGGGGACGCATCAGGGGATGCCGGTCGACCAGCGCCTCGGGGGTGAGGACCGGAAGGACGCGCTCGGCGGCGTCGAGGATGGACACCAGCGGGCTGCGCAGCAGCAGCAAGGCGGCGGCATGCTGCTCAACGACCAGTGCGAAGAGCCGCACCGGGTGAAAGGGCGTGTCACCGACGCCGTCGCGGTCGAGATCGTAGCCGTCGTACTCGTCCCACCAGTTGCCGTCGAAGGTCGAGTTGGCACTGCGCGAGTTGGTCGTGACGTCGAACGCGTTGCCTGAAAAGCGATTGCCGGAGAAGACGTTCTCGTCGGCGTCGGCCAGGACCTTGGCCGCCCATCCGTTCTGCGTGAAGTGATTGCCCCGCACCTCGAGCCGCGAGGAGCCTTCGACAAACAGCCCCGTCGAGTTGCGGTCGAAGACGTTGTCGGTGACGGCACCGCCGCTGATGTCCTTGAGCAGCAGGCCGTAGGCGGCGCTCCCCCACGAGCGTTCGAACCGGTTGGCGCTGATGACCACGCCGCGGCTGTACATGACCGCCACGCCCGAGTTGTTCTCGCGAAACGTGTTGCGCTCGTAGCTGCACGAGTCGCTGAACATGAAATGCAGCCCGTAGCGCTGACTCCGCTCGCTCACGTTGTCGCGCGTTTCGCCGTGCGGGGAGAACTCGAAGTAGATGCCGTCGCGGTGTCCGCGCACGCGGTTGCGCTCCACGCGGGCGCCCGGCGAATACCACAGATGGATGCCGTTGCCACTCTCGGTCTGCTTGAGGCCGTGCGCTTCGATGTCGTTCTCCCGCACGATGCAGTCGGCCGAGCGTTGCAGATAGATGCCCCACAGGTTGTCACGCAACCGATTGCGCTCGATCACGCAGTTGCGCACGTCGCGCGCGCGAATGCCGGCGCGGTCCTCAAGGTTCGAGACACCGGTATTGGTGGCCACGAAGCCGCGCACCGTCACATCGTCGGCGGCGATCACCAGAACCTCGCGCTGGCCTTCGCCGTCGAGCACCGGCCACCCCTGCCCTTCGAGCACCAGCCGAGGGGTGCGCACGACGAGCGTGGGCTCGCGATAGGTGCCTGCCTGCACGATGACGCGATCCCCCGGCTTGGCCGCGGCGAGCGCTGCGGTGAGCGTCGCGTAGGTCCCGCCGCGGCCGACGGTCAGATCGTCGCCCTCGGCGCGGCTGGCGACGAGGAGGGAGAGCAGCGCGCAGCGCGCGGCGACACGCGCAGCAACGCGCCCCGCGTGCCACGGTACCGCCTGCCTGGCGAGGCCACGCACTAGTGCTCTCCCGCCACGGCCGTCGTGCTGTCGGCCAGCAGCTGCGCCCAGCTCCGTAACTGTCCGCCCAGCATGGTGCGCTGTTCCTCGGCACGCGCCGCGTCGGCGAAGGCGATGATGGAGCCGCCCATTGGTGTCCGCATCGTCCCGCCCAGCAGGAAGCCGGCCGTCTCCGCCGGTACGAAGTTGCCAGGGTGCTGCACGTCGATGACGAAGAGCGCGCCGCGATCGGCCGCGGGGGTGCTCCTCGCCCAACTGATGAGGCACTCGATGGCATCGAAGGCCATCACGCGCCCCGTTGGCAATACGGCCTCGCCGCCAAAGCGTGCATCGGAGATCGTCATGCGGCAGTAGCCGCACTGATCCTCGTTGAGCGCGATCGGTCGCGGCTCCTGCGCCCCGCACCCGGCAAGCAGCACGAGCGCGGAGAGAGCGGCCAGGACAGTTCGACGCGGGGGGACGAGTCGGCGCATGACGTGTGGGGTCGGAGTCTGGGGCGCGCTACGCGAGTGGACGCGGGGCAACGGGCGGACGCGCCGACTTCCAGACCGCGAGTGCGATGAGAATCGTCGCGAGCACCAGCGCCCAGCCACCGGAGGCCGGCCACGAGGTGGCCGTGAAGTTGAGCAACTGCTTGGAACCGATCAGCGGCGGCTGGTAGGTCATATCGGGGATCTTGATGATCGCCGTCTCGACATCGAGGTCGTGCCCGTACTCGTAGCCCCACTTCCAGTAGTCGTAGAGGCCGGCCGCAAGAACGCCGGCAAACGCGACCGTCCACGCGTACAGCACCGCGCGCTTGCCGAGAGCGGCAACGCCGAGTGCGGTGACCACGAGCACGCCGAGGATGGCGGGCATGTAGCGCAGCTCCGGGATCATGTCCGGCTCGATGTGCTTCATCCCGATGTAGTGGTTCAGGTTGTTGATGCTGTTCAGGTCCTGCTCCTTCACGCCCACCACCGTGTTGATGCGAATGAGCATCCCCAACCCTTCCGGGTACTGCGGCGCGATCAGATCGACGCGCCAGAGCGGGAGTACGAAGCCGACGCACATCAGCAGCGCGGCGACAGCGACGAGGAGGCGGGCAGGCTTGGGCACCGAGCGGAACCGGAAAGGGGGAAGCGGTGTTGCGGTGGGCCGTGCAGGCGTCGGCGTGCAACGCCAGCGCAGCAGCCGGGGGGCGGGAGACGGGACCTCCGCACCCCCAGGCTGGTCCTGCACCTGCTACTGCTTCGGGCCGGCCTCGGCCTTCGGGGCGGACTGTGGCCCCTTGGATGTCACGCCACTAAGGGCCACACCGCTCCCTGGCGTCGACACACGCACATAGCCCTGCATCTCTTGGTGGAGCGCCGAGCAGAAGTCCGTGCAGTACATCGGATACACGCCGATCTTGCGCGGAATCCACATCAACGTGCGGGTCTCGCCGGGCATGATGAGCAACTCGCCGTTCTGCGCGCCCATGATGGCGAAGCCGTGCGGGACGTCCCAGTCCTGCTCCAGGTTGGTCACGTGGAAGAGCACCGTGTCGCCGACCTGCACGCCCTCGATATTGTCGGGCGAGAAGTGCGAGCGGACGGCCGTCATGCGCACGTGCACCTTCTTGCCATCGCGGCTGAGCCCCGTCTCTTTCTCGCCGCGCGTCAGGAACGGCGCCTTGCTGGTGGCCAGCTTGAAGAACTTCACCTGGCGATCCTTGATCTTTTTGGCGTCGATCGCCTGCGCGTAGTGGGGCTCGCCCTCGGTGGGGAAGTCGAGGAGGAGCTTCATCTTGTCCCCCGAGATGTCATAGAGCTGCGCGCTCTGCGTGAGCTCAGGGCCGGTGGGCAGGTAGCGGTCCTTGGTGATCTTGTCCATGGCCACCAGGTACTTGGCGTTCGGCTTCATCGTCCCGCCGCCGGGGATCATCAGGTGGCCCACCGAGTAGTAGGTCGGCACGCGATCCACGACTTCCCAGGTGCCCAGCTTCCATTTCACGACTTCGGACGAAATGAAGAACGAGGTGTACGCGTAGCCCTTGCCGTCGAACTCGGTGTGCAGGGGGCCGAGGCCCGGATTCTTGACCTCGCCGGCAAGCGTCGCCTCGTACTTCAGCACCGGAATGCCTTCGAACTCGCCCTCAAACGCCTTGTCCTCGATGGCCTTCAGCATCCTGGGGAACGAGTGCACGGGAATGACAGACGCCAGCTTGCCGCCCGCGACGATGAACTCACCGGTCGGATCGACGTCGGCGCCATGCGGCGACTTCGGCGTCGGCATGAAGTACACCGCGCCGGGGCACTGCTTGGCTTCGAACTGCGGCACCGACGTGATCGTCTGACTGACCGCCTGGCGCGTGAACTCGTCGGTGAAGTTGTGCTGGTACGACGCCGGGACGCTCTTGAGCACGCCCTTCTGCGCGCAGGCCTCGATGGCCTTCCAGTTCACCGCGGCGACGAAATCCTTGTCGTTCTGCGAGGCGTTGACCTCGAGCAGCGAGTTGGCCTGCTCCGTGTTGTACATCGACAGGAACATCCAGCCGTTGCTCTGTCCCTTGCCGGCGCGGGCCAGATCGTAGTTGAAGGCCGGCATCAGCATCTGGAACGCGACGCGCATCTTACCTGGCTCGTCGGCGCGAATGAACGAGATCTGCCCCTTGAAGCGCTTCTTGAATTCGGCGATCGGCACATCGGTGTTGGGCACCGGCACCGAGAACCGGGTGGAGGCGACGACGTATTCGCTGTTCTGCGTGACGAACGGCGACCCGTGGTTTCCGCCGGCGTTCGGGATCTCGAGGATTTCCTCGGTCTCGAAGCGGGTCAGGTCGATGCGCGCAATGCGCGGCGTGTTGTTGGCGTTGATGAACAGCCAGCGGCCGTCATCCTCGCCGTTGGTCTGCGAGAGCGCGGGATGGTGGGTGTCGTCCCACGGGATAAAGCCGTAGCTCGTGTTGAGCATCGGCTTGGTTTCTTCACTGTAGCCGTAGCCGTTCTCGGGATACTGCGAGAAGACCGGGATCGTCTTGAGCCGGCGTCCCGAGGGCAGGCCATAGACGCCGATCTGTCCGTTGAAGCCGCCCGACATGAAGGCGTAGAACTCGTCGTACTGCCCCGGCGCGACGTACACGGCTTTGGCCGCGTCCGCGCTCAGCAGACCGCCACTCGACGGCCGCTTGGCGCACGCGAACGCGAGCAGCGCAACCGCCGCGACGGCACCGGCGCCGACCACATGGCGGAACTTCGGGAGAGTGATCATGGCAAAGCCTCAAAGAACGGGATGGGGAGACGCGACGAGCGTGCGCAGGTGAACGAGCGTGCCTGAAGAATCTGGCGCGTTGCGGGTTGCACCGCAAAGTGGTATTTAACATTCCACTTGCAAAGTCAGGCAAGCACCTGAAATTCTGTGAGGTTTCTCCTTGACGATTGTCCGGCAAAAAGCCGATCCAAGCGCAGCGGGCATTCCGGTATCCTTCATGCAACTTTTACCGCATCCTCTGGCTCTGCCGTCATGCACCTCACCCGTTTCACTGACAACGCGCTCCGCTGCCTCACCTATCTCGCCCTGCACCCGGGCGAGACGGAGACCGTCGGAGAGATCGCGCGGCGCATGGCGCTCTCCGAGGACCATCTGGTGAAGGTCGTGCAACGGCTCGCGCACCTGGGCTACGTGGGCACGATGCGCGGCCGCGGCGGCGGCGTTCGTCTGCTGATGGACCCGGCGAAGATCCACATCGGTGCCGTTGTGCGGCAGACCGAGGAGAACTTCCGCCTCGTCGAGTGCTTCGACGCCAAGCAGAACAACTGCCCCATCGCGCCGTCGTGCGGACTGGCCCCGGCGCTCGAGAAGGCCCTTGAGGCCTTTCTCGAGGTGCTCGATCGCTACACGCTCGAGGACTTCACGCAGCAGCCGCGCAAGCTGGTCAAGCTCCTGATCGATTAGCTGGCGGTCTCGCGCAACGCTCGGCTAACTGGGTTCGGGTGCTCCCCGCTCCGTCGTGCCCCGTTGCCGCGCCGCGACGTTGTTCACGCCGGCGCCGAACGCATAGGCCACGCCGAGGCGGGCCAGCAGGTCCACCAGGCGCCGCAGGCCAAGCCCCATCACGCTGAAGTAGTCGCCGTCGACGCGTTCGACGATCGTCGCGCCGTACCCCTGAATGCCATACGCGCCGGCCTTGTCCATCGGCTCACCGGTGGCGATGTACGCATCGATCTCGTCGTCCGAGATCGGCCGAAACCAGACACGCACCGCTTCCACGGCGCTCTCCGTCCGCGCGTCGCGCGCCACCGCGATGGCGGTGTAGACGGTGTGCTCCCTCCCCGACAACCGACGAAGCATCGCCGCGGCCTGCGCGTGGTCGCGCGGCTTGCCCAGGATGTCGCCATCCACCACGACAATCGTGTCGGCGGCAATCACCACGGCGTGCGGATGCTGCTCCGCCATGGCATGCGCCTTGGCCCGCGCGAGCCGCTCGGCGTGCGGCGCCGGCGACTCGGCCGGCAGCACCGACTCGTCGATATCGGCCGGCCGCACCTCGTGGGCGATGCCAACGAGCGTCAGAAGTTCGCGCCGACGAGGCGACGCCGAGGCCAGGATGACTACGGGAGCGGAGGGCATGGCGGTAGAATATAGCGGACCCCCATCCCCTCCCTATGCCAGACCAGCCGACCCGATTCGAGACCGCGGCCATCCGCACCCAGGCCCCGCGCTCCGCCGCGCGGGAGCACGCCGTCCCGGTCTTCCTCACCTCGAGCTTCGTCTTCGACGACGCGGAGCAGGCCCGCGCGCTCTTCGCCGAGGAGATCCCCGGGGCGGTGTACAGCCGCTACTCGAACCCGAACACCGACGAGTTCGTGCGAAAGCTCTGCCTGCTGGAACGGGGCGAAGACGGTCTCTCCACGGCGTCGGGAATGGCGGCCGTCTTTGCCGCACTCGCCGCGCTGGTGAAGAGCGGCGACCACATCGTCGCCAGCCGCTCGCTCTTTGGCAGCACACACCAGATCCTCACGCGGCTGTTGCCGCGATGGGGCGTGTCGTCCACCTATGTGGATGCCAGCGATGACGCGGGGTGGGAATCGGCCATTCGCCCAGAGACCCGCGTGCTGTTTGTGGAGACCCCCTCCAACCCCGGGCTCGATGTGCTCGACCTCGACCGGCTGGGGGCGCTGGCGAAAGCGCGCGGCATTCCGTTGATCGTGGACAACTGCTTCGCGACACCCTACCTGCAGCGCCCGCTGGCGCACGGGGCTTCGTTGGTGGTGCACTCCGCCACCAAGTGGATCGACGGACAGGGGCGGGTGTTGGGCGGCGCGATCGTCGGGGATGCGGCGCTCATTGCCGAAGCGCGCTTCTTTGCGCGACACACCGGACCGTCGCTGTCGCCCTTCAACGCCTGGGTGCTGAGCAAGAGCCTCGAGACGCTGGCCGTCCGGATGGACCGGCACTGCCAGAATGCCCTGGCGCTCGCGACACACTTCGAAGGACACGCGGCACTGGAGCAGGTGCGGTATCCGTTTCTCGCATCACATCCGCAGCACGCGCTCGCACGCCGTCAGATGTCGCAGGGCGGCGGCATCGTGGTGCTGGTGCTCTCCGGCGGCTACCAGCGCTGCCGGCGGTTCATCGACGCCCTCGCGCTGTGCTCGCACTCCCCCAACCTGGGTGACACCCGCACGATCGTCACGCATCCCACGTCGACCACGCATTCCAAGCTCACGGAAAGCGAGCGTCAGGCGGTGGGGATCGTCCCGGGGCTGGTTCGCATCTCCGTTGGGCTGGAGCACGTCGACGACGTGATCGCCGACATCGAGCAGGCACTCGCCGCGTCGGCGTAGCGCGGCGCGGGGCGTAGTTGGGAAGACGTCGGGCGCCGCGCCTTCACCGCGCGGCGCCCGTCATTTCGTCCGCCGCTACTTCTCCAGCCAGAGCGTGACGGGCCCGTCGTTGACCAGTTCCACGTCCATCATCGCGCCGAACTCGCCGGTGGCAACGGTCAGTCCGCGCTCACGCAGCAGCACCAGGAACCGTTCGTAGAGCGGAACAGCCGTCTCCGGGCGCGCGGCGTCCACAAAGCTCGGGCGGCGTCCCTTTTGCGCATCGCCGTACAGCGTGAACTGGCTGACCACGAGCACGGCGCCGCCGACGTCCTCGAGCCCGAGGTTCATCTTGCCCTCGGCGTCGCCGAACAACCGAAGGCCGGCGACCTTGTCGGCCATCCACACCAACTGCGCATCGGTATCGGTGTGCGTGAGCCCGACGAGGAGCAGGAAGCCGCGGCCGATCGTGCCGGTGATCCGCTCGCCAACGCGCACTTCGGCGCGCGAGACACGCTGGAGGAGAACTCGCATGGCGCGAAAGGTAGCGCGCCGCCGACATGCCGTCACCGGCGACTGGCCGGACGCCCTGCGCACGCGGTATGATTGCCGGATGACGCACGAGAATCGCACGCTGCGCGCCATACACAGCGGCAATGTGCAGGCCGCCTACATCGCCGTGATCGGCGCAGGGTTCGGGGCGCTGCTACGAATCGCCGGCATGGTGCCGTTCGGGCCGGTCTGGCTCTCGGCGCTGCTCGGCGGTGTCGTCAGCTTCTACGCCGGACGCGCGTTGCTGCGCGCGTTTTTCAGCGGCGGCGAGCGGCTGGCCAAGCAGCTCGTCTTCCCCGACGCCGAGGGGACGTACGCCCCGCAGTATTCGCACATTCAGGCGCTCGAAGTGCAGGAACGGCACGCCGAGGCCGTCGCCGCCTGGCTGCAGGTCGCAGCGGAGCGACCCGGCAATCCATCGCCGCTGCTCCGCGCCGCCGACCTTCAACTCCGGCATTTGGCCGACGCGCCGGCGGCACTCGCGCTGTACGAGCAGGTACGACGCATGCCGGGAATCCGCGAGGAGCACGTGCGCTATGCGTCGCAGAAGATCATCGACGTACACCTGCGGCCTGGCGGTGACCAGGGACGCGCCCTGGTGGAACTGCGCCGCTTCATCGAGACGTTTCCCGCTGGGCGCGAGGCCGAGGGCGCTCGCGCCGCCATTGCCCGCATCAAACGTGAAGAACGCCAGACGTAACCCCGTGCCTTGGATGACCTCATGAAGCGCCTCATGGTATTGCTGACACTCGCCGCCGCACTACCCGCTGCGTCACAGTCGCGACCGCGAACGCCGCCCGCTGCGCCATACGTTCCAGGGGCCGTGTGGGAGCATCGCGCGCCCGCAACGTTTGGCGTAGACTCCGCGAAGCTTGCTGAGGCAGTTGCCTTCGCCATACGCAGCGAGACCAGGGCCCCGCGCGATATGGAGGAGAACCACTATCGCACCTTCGGGCGTGAACCGTTTGGCCAGGGGATCGGCCCGTTCAAGCCACGGGGCGAGCCGACCGGCGTGGTGTTGCGCGGCGGGTATGTGATTGCCAGCTGGGGCGAACCTGACCGCGTGGACATGACGCACTCGGTGACCAAGTCCCTGCTGTCAGCCACCGTGGGCGCCGCGTTCGACCGCGGACTGTTGCGCAGCGTGCGCGACACCGTCTGGCAATCGCAGGCACCCACGTACGCGTTGCGCCTGAGCGCTCCCAGCGAACCCGGCGCGCGGCTCGGCACCCCCATGTTCCTCGATCCATGGAACACACCCCACAATCGTCGGATCACATGGGACGATTTGTTGCGGCAGACGAGTGACTGGGAAGGGACGCTGTGGGGGAAGCCGGAGTGGGCCGACCGCCCCGCGCAGGATCCGGCTACCTGGACGACGCGCGCCCGGAGCACGCCAGGCACGGCGTACGAGTACAATGACGTGCGCGTGAATGTGCTGGCGCTCGCCGCCACGAACCTGTGGCGTCGTCCGCTTCCGGAGGTGGCGCAGGAGTTCGTGCTGGGACCCATCGGCGCCTCACGCACCTGGCGTTGGTATGGCTATGACAACGCGTGGATCACGCTTGATGGCCGCCCGGTGCAGGTCGTGAGTGGCGGCGGTCACTGGGGCGGCGGCCTGTTCATCAACGCCTGGGACATGGCGCGCTTCGGCCTGCTTACCGCGCGCCGCGGCGTGTGGGGCGACAAGCGGATTCTCTCCGAGGAATGGGTGCGACTGTCGCTCACCCCCACCGGACCGCAGCCGACCTACGGCTACATGAACTGGTTCCTCAACACCGGGCGCAAGCGCCTCCCGAGCGTGCCCGAAAGCGTGTTCTGGCACGAAGGCAACGGCACCAACGCGATCGTCGTGGCCCCTGACCAGGACCTGGTGGTCGTGGTGCGCTGGATCGCGGGGAACGCGATGGACGAGTTCATCGCGCGCGTGATCGCGGCGACGCGCCCGTGAGGCGCGTCAAATAAGGCGCCTCCCGCAGGCGGCGCCCCGCAGGCGCGCCGCCACGCCAACCGCCGCTATTCGACCGTGACGCTCTTGGCCAGATTGCGCGGCTGATCGACGTTGGCCCCGCGCTTGACGGCGATGTAGTACGCCAGCAACTGCAGCGGGATGGACGCGAGCACGGGGGTAAGCAGGTCCACCGTCTCGGGAATCCGGAACTCGTAGTCCACGAGGCCGGCCAGCGCCGGTTCGTCGCGCGACGTAATGGCGATGATGTTCCCCTTGCGCGCCTTCACTTCCTGCACGTTCGACACGACCTTTTCGAACACGGCGTCGTGCGGCGCCACGAAGACCACCGGCATCATCTCGTCGATGAGCGCAATCGGCCCGTGCTTCATCTCGGCCGCAGGGTAACCCTCGGCGTGGATGTACGAGATCTCCTTGAGCTTCAGCGCCCCTTCGAGCGCCACCGGGAAGTTCACGCCGCGCCCGAGATACAGGAAATTCGGCGCACGCTTGAACTCTTCGGCGATCTGTTCCATCTGGTCGGCACGCGACAGCACGTCGCGAATCTGATCCGGCAACGCGGCGAGGGCGTGCGCAATCTCGATGCCGCGCGTCACGCTCAGACCGCGCTTGCGCGCGAGCTTGAGCGTAAACAGCGCCAGCGCCACCACCTGACTGGTGAACGCCTTGGTGGACGCCACCCCAATCTCTGGCCCGGCATGCAGGTAGATGCCACCGTCGTCCTCGCGGGCGATGGTCGAGCCCACGACATTCACCAGCCCCAGCGTGCGGGCACCGCGACGCTTCGCTTCGCGCATCGCGGCCAGCGTGTCGGCGGTCTCGCCCGACTGCGAGATCACGATGCACAACGTGCGGTCCGTGACGATGGGGTTGCGATACCGGAACTCGGAGGCGTACTCGACCTCCACCGGTATTCGGCAGAGCTCCTCGATCATCATCTCGCCGATCAGCGCCGAGTGCCACGACGTACCGCACGCCGTGATGATGATGTTGTCGATCGCCATCAGCTGGTCGTGCGAGAGGTTGAGTCCACCCAGCTTGCTGGTGCCATCGTCGGCGATCACGCGGCCGCGCATGGCATTCTCCACCGTCTGCGGCTGCTCGAAGATCTCCTTCAGCATGAAGTGCGCGTAACCGCCGCGCTCGATCGCCCCCAGATCCCAGTCGATCTGGTCCACGCGGCGCGAGAGCGGCAGGGCGTTGACGTCGAGCACGCGGTAGCCGTCGGCGGTGATCACCGCCACGTCGCCTTCGTCGAGGTAGACCACCTGACGTGTGTGCGCGAGGATCGCCGAGGCGTCGGAGGCGATGAAATGCTCGCCATCACCAATGCCGATGAGCAACGGACTGCCCTTGCGCGCGGCGACGATTTTGCCCGGATCGCGACTACTGACCACGGCGAGGCCATACGTTCCTTCCACTTCGCGCAGCGCGCTGAGCACCGCCGCTTCGAGCGACCCTTCGTACAGCTCCTGTACCAGATGCGCCAGCACCTCAGTGTCGGTATCGCTCCGGAACTCATAGCCCTTCTCGCGCAGCAGGGCGCGAAGCGCGTTGGCGTTCTCAATGATGCCGTTGTGCACCACCGCCACGGAATCATCGCCGCTCAGGTGCGGGTGCGCGTTGCGCTCGGTGGGCGGGCCGTGCGTCGCCCAGCGCGTGTGCCCAACGCCGCACGTGCCCACGACGGGCCTGGCCGCAATCGCCGCCTCGAGCCGTGCGATCTTGCCGGCCGCGCGTCGCGTGATGATCTCCGCGCCGCCACAGACGGCGACGCCCGCGGAGTCATAGCCGCGATACTCCATCCGCTTCAACCCTTCGATGAGAAAGGGCGTGGCCGGCTTGCTGCCGATGTAGCCGATGATGCCGCACATAGGGGGGGGCTCGGTGGCGAGGGTCTTAGCGCGCGAGCTGTGCCAGCAGCTCACGTGATCGATCAACCAGCGCGCGCGCCGCCTCAGTCGTGCCAGCCTCGGCGATCACGCGGACAATCGGCTCCGTGCCCGACGGCCGGATGTGCACCCACCGTCCGGCCCAGCCAAGTCGCAGGCCGTCCTGCGTGTCGGCCTCGGCGTCCGGGAAGGCAGCGCGCAACGCGGCATAGACCGCATCGAGCGGTGCCGCCGGGCGGTCGAGCTTGTCCTTGATGATGGCATAGCGCGGCGACTTGGCGACGATCGCCGAAAGCGGCTCGCCCGCGTCGACCAACATTTGCAGGATCAGCGCGACGCCGAGCGGCGCATCGCGCCCGAGGTGCAGTTCGGGGAGGATGACCCCGCCATTCCCCTCACCGCCGACCACCGCGTTGGCGGCACGCATTGCCATCGCCACGTTCACTTCGCCCACGGGCGCGCGAAGCACCGTGCCGCCGGCCGCCGTCACCTGATCGTCGACCACGAGGCTCGTCGAGAGGTTCGTGACGACGACGCCTTGGCGGTGCGCGAGCACCACGCGTGCGGCGAGCGCCAGCGTGTAGTCCTCGCCGATCGCGCGCCCTGTCTCGTCCACCAGCGCCAGCCGGTCGACGTCGGGATCGGTGGCGAAGCCGATGTCGGCACCCGACCGTTTAACAAGGTCGCACAGCGGGCCGAGGTTCTCAGCGACCGGCTCGGGTGGGCGCGGAAAGCGGCCGTCGGCCTCGAGTTCGATGGCCTCAACCTCGCACCCCAGCACCTCGAGCAGACGCGGGATCACGATCCCACCGGCGCCGCGACAGGCATCGTACGCCACGCGGAACCTGCGGGCGCGGATACGCGCCACGTCGATCATCGGCAGGGCGAGCACCGCATCGATGTGCCGCGCCACCGCGTCGGCGTCAAAATGCGTAGCCCCCAGCTTGTCGTAGGTGGCGTACGGGATGTCGTCGATGAGCGCGCGCATCTCGATGCCGGCCGCCGCGCTGAGAAAGAGCCCATCGGGCCCGATGAACTTCAGCGCGTTCCACTCGATGGGATTGTGGCTCGCGGTGATGCCGAGCCCGCCGGAGGCGTGGTGGTGCTCGACCGCCATCTGCAGCGTGGGGGTGGTGGTGATGCCGAGGTCGATGACATCGGCCCCCACCGATTCCAGAGCGGCACGCGCCACCTGATGGAAGAGCGGGCCGGTGACGCGGCTGTCGCGGCCAAGGACCACGGCGCGCGAACCACCCTTGGAGATGGCCCACGCACCAAAGGCCGCAGCGTAACGGGCAAAGACTTCGGGATTCAGCCCAAAGCCAACGCGTCCCCGGATGCCGGAGACGCTGATCATGAGTCGGGGATCGGTCATTGGTGAAGGTTACGGGGGAAAACCGAGCGATGGAAGCCGCTGGCGCGCCCCCTCCCTCCCGTGCGGCACCCCCGATATCCTCCTCTCGTGCCCAACCCGCTCGCTCTCGTCCCCGTTGCCCTCGCCGCCGGCGGCGGACGCATTGATGGCATCCCGGCGCCGGCGCTTGTCGCGTCGGGGTTCACGCTCCTGCAGCGCTCCGCATCGCTCGTGCGAGCCCTCGCAGGGCGACGCAGTGGCATTCTGCTTCCTCCATCGGCGGCGGTGCTCGCCGCGCTGGCCGCCAGTGACGGGCACGGCGCCGTGCTGCTCGCCCCCGACGCCGCGGCGAAGGAGTTGGCGCGGGCGATCGCCGACGCCGACGTTGGCGCCATCTTCACGTGCGCCGCGTTTGCCGGTGCGCTGCCGCAGGACGTGCCGGCAATCGTATTGCTCGACGACGCGCCACGCCGTGCCCGCGTGCTCGCGCGAGGCGTGGAGACCGTGGTGGATCTCGGCACGCACTTCGGGCTCGATCTGGAAGGGGAGGAAGACGACGGGAGCGACGAGGAGTGCGTGATTGTGCCGGACGCGTCGACGCCGCGCGGCGCGATGTTCACCCATCGCAACCTTCTCGCCCTCGCGCGCGGGGCCGTGGACGCCACCTCCCTCCTGCCGGGCGACCGTGTGCTCTGGGCATCGTCGCCCGCGGCGCTCGGCCCCTTTGCCTTGGCGTGTGCTGGACCGCTGTTGGC
>JARIEY010000039.1 GCA_031127085.1 Gemmatimonadota bacterium
AGCGCACGCTGGGGGCGAATCGAGGGGCGCGTTGGGGCCGCTCACACGTCGGCGTATGGCCACACCAACTGGCGCGGGCGGCTGGGCATCGCGTTCCACCACCGCGGCTACCTGATTGGCGTCGCGCGCGAGGAGAGTACGGGGAGCCTCGCGGCCACCTACCAGTTCACCCTCAGTTCGGTGCTCAAGTGACGACTCCGGCCGAGCGCACCAACCTGCTCGACCTCACGCCCGCGGCGGCCGAGGCGCTGCTGCGCGAGTTCGCGACGGCACGCGGCGTTGGCGCGTACCGTGGCGGCCAGGTCGCGCGCCATCTCTGGTCACCGGCAGCTCCCGACTTTCAGGCGATGACCGATCTGCCGCTGGCCTTTCGGAGCGAACTCGACGCAGCGTTCACATTGCCGCGACTCGAGCTGACCACCGAACAGCGCTCCACTGACGGCACGCGCAAGTTCCTGTTTCGCCTGCACGACGGTCAGACGATCGAGACGGTGGCGATTCCCGATGGCGACCGCGTCACGCTCTGCATTTCCTCGCAAGCCGGCTGTGCCTTGCAGTGCTCATTTTGCGCGACCGGCCTGATGGGGTTCTACCGCAACCTGACGCCCTCGGAGATTGCCGGCCAGGTGCGCGAACTCGCACTGCTTCCGGAACCCGTGAAGCCGACGAACATCGTCTTCATGGGAATGGGCGAACCGCTCATGAACTGGAAGGCGGTTCAGGTCGTGCTGACCATTCTCAACGACCCCGCCGGGTTCGGCATAGGCGCCCGCCACATCACGGTTTCGACGGTCGGCGTGCTTCCCGGCATCGAGGCGCTCGCCAAGCGCCCGGAACAGTTCCGCCTTGCCATCTCAGTGCACGCGCCGAGCGACGAACTGCGCCGGCGGCTGATGCCGGTCAACATCAAGTTCCCGCTCGAGCAGGTGATCGACGCGGCGGCGACGTTCAGTCGTCGGGTCACGTTCGAGTACGTGATGCTCGGTGGCGTCAACGATCAGCCCGAGCACGCCTCGCAACTGGCGGCGCTCGCCAAACGGTGCGGAGCGTTCGTCAACCTGATTCCCCTGCATCCCGGGGGAGCGGGCGCGTACACGCCGACATCGACGGCCGGGATCCAGCGCTTTGCCGCGCTGATTGCGAAGGCCGGCGTGGAGGTGGCGGTGCGAAAGAGCCGCGGCACCGACATCGCGGCCGCGTGCGGGCAGCTACGGGTAGAGCGTTTGCGGCGGCGGCCGCCACGCGCGCCCGACCAGCACGGTGAGATCGAGGTAGCGTAGCGAATCGGGGCGCGCCTCCACGCGCGCCTCCACGCGAGCCCCACCGATGGCCCGTGCGGCGAGCGCTGCCCATTCCGGATGCCCGCTGCGATCGAGTACCAGCGAGCTATCGCGCCGATCTTTATCCGGCGCCGTCAGCGTGCCCACCACGTCGAAACCCTGATCGCGCAGCCAGGCGGTGGCCAGGCGGCCCAACCCGCGCGTGGCCGTGGCGTTGACGACCTCGACCTTGATGCGCACCGAATCGGGGACGATACGCGATGGGCGAGCCGTGATGGCCGGATCGGCGTTCCCCGGAAGCGGCGCCGCGGCCGAGGGGAGCCGTAGCCGCCAGACGACGAGGCCCACGACGGTCACCAGCAGCAGGACGGCCACGACCCGGCGCCGACGGCGTTTTGCCTCGGACGCCGGGGCCGGCGGCGCTGTTATCGGACCGAATTCCACAGGTCGACCGTCCGCTCGAAAATCCGGTTGCCTTCGCGCAGCGTCCACTCCAGGCGCATCCGTACGGCCTGCCGGAAGACGCCGTCGAAGTTGTGCGGCAGTTGCGCGGCCATGAAGGCGCGATCGGTCTGCATGAAGCCGCGCCCTGGCTCAAGAAAATCGGCCATGAAGAGCGCGCGTCCGGTGCGATCCCATTCGGGGTGACCCACCGTATGCCACCGCACGGCCTCGAGAACGGTCTGGCGCTTCTCACCGTGCTGCTGAAGGATCACCGCCGCCGCCGGACCATGCAGAATGCCATCGGGCAAGTCGGGCGCGTCGATGATGGCGCGCAGCGCCGTTGGCGTGGCGTCGCGCAACGCATCATGCCAGCGCCCCGCGTCATGCCACGCCTGGGCCTCGGCGGCCGGGAGGTGCATTCGCTCCGCCCATTCATCGAGCAGCGCGGTAACGCGCCCGATATGCGCGCGTCGCTTGTCGGACACCACCGCCCATTCCGGAAGAACGGGCGCGCTCACTGAACGCTCGCGAGCTTGCGGGCGAGGTCGCCCAGATTCGACGCGACACCGCGCAACCCGTGGGTCGCGCCTTCGAGTTCTCGCAGTGCGACCGCCTGGTCGGCGGCAGCCGAGGCCACGTGTTCAGCGCCGGCGCGGTTGCGCACCGAGATGTCGGAGACGCGCGCCACGCGTTCGCGCAGGTGGCGGAACTCCGCCTCCTGCTCGCGGGACGTGCGCGCGATGCGATGTGCACGGTCGGCCCCCGTGGCGGTGGCCTGCACGATGGCGTCGAGGGCGCCGCGCGCCGACGAAGACAGCGCCTCGACGTCGCGGACCATCTCCTGCCCCGCATCCATCTGCGCGCCGACCCCCCGCATCCGGACCTCGAAGCCGCGCAGCAGGTCGCCCGCTTCATCGGACGCGGCGCGGCTCTCCTCGGCCAGCTTGCGCACTTCGTCGGCGACGACCGCGAAACCGCGCCCGTGGTCGCCGGCGCGCGCCGCCTCGATAGCGGCGTTCAGTGCCAGCAGGTTCGTCTGCTCCGCCAGTTCGCGGATCGTGTGGATGAACTTCGTGATCTCGGACGTCGCCGCGCGCAGTCCGTCGATCTGCGTGGAGCTCTCAGCCACGAACGCCTGCACGCGCTCGAGACGGCCGATGGTGGTGCCGATCGTATCGTGATGCTCGCGGGCGATTTCGGTGGCGCGCCGGCTGGCCTCCTCGGCCTCGCCGCCATCGCGGACGACATTCTCGGTGGCGTGATAAAGCGTATCGGTGGCCTCCAGGCTGCGCGCCACCTGCTCCCCTTCTTCGGCGAGCGCACGCGTGATGTCGTTGCCCGTTCGCGCCACCAGCTCGCCTCGGGCGCGCATCGTGCGCGCCGACTCCGTGAGCGTCTCGATCTCGTGCGACAGCCGGTCGAGCAACTGCAGCATCGGCAGGCGCAGATCGTGAATCTGGAGCGTGGTCGCCACCTGCGAGGCGAAACGCTTGATGAGCATCGCGGCCTTGGGGCCGTACATATTCGATTTGTGATGCTCGAGCTCGACGACGCCGACGCTGCGCTCGCCGAAGCGGAGCGGCACCACGGCGACCGTGCGCACGCCCGGAACGTGGCGCTCCATCCGCGGATCCTTGCGGGTGTCACGGACGATCTGCGGCTCCCCGGTGGAGAGCGCGAGGCCGCGCAGGCGCCGGCCATCGTCCCCCTCGCGTTGGCTCGGCTCGAGCAGCCCGCTCCCACCGACGTAGGTCAGGGAAAGCACGTCGTCATCCAGACGATAGATGCGCAGTGCCGTCCAATCGACCAGGCGGTGGGCAAGCGCCTCGATGCGCCGGAAGCTCTCGCCCAGCGAGACGGCCGACGACACCACCTGTTCCATCGCCAGGATGATGTTGAGCTCCTCGGCCGCGATGGACTCCTCAATGATGCGGCGAACGAGCAGGCCGGCGAAGGCCAGCACGACCATCACCAGCAGCGAGCCCACGCTGCCAAGCGACTGGAACGCCATCAGCACCATCGAGGCGCCGATTGCGCCGGCGCCGAAGGTGATCACCTCGTACCGCAGGATCAGCGACCGCTCCTCAGGGAGCAGCTTGTCGCGGAAGAGCAGCGAGAAGTAGAGCAGCCCGCGGCTGAAGGTGAAGTGCGCGAGGAAGAACGCGGCCACGGCCGGGAGATTGTCCGTGACGAACCCGGAACGCAGGTGGGAGCCCGCGGAGACGGCGGCGCCCGCGTACACGCCGTATGACGCCACGAGGCCCAGCACTTCGCGGCCGGCGTTGATCCAGGCGATGGACATCGTCTTCCGCAACGCCACCCAGTCGGCGAAGAACGTGCCGGCGGCGAGCGCCAGCGCCGCCGTGGACGGCCCCGCGAGCAGCGATCCGCCCACCGCGATCATCCCCAGCAGGTTCAGCGTCGAGTACTTGGTGAGCGGCAGCTGATACGTACGCAGAAACGCGCCGGCCACGGCCATCGCCAGCAACTCCCAGACGTGGATGCTCCACGCGGGATCGTAGAACGCGAGCACCACCAGCAGCACCGTGCCGGCGAGCGGCACCAGCCGCTGCTGCACACGCAGAATGGCGTTCATCGCGCGGCGGGCTCGTCGAGCGCGGCGCGAAGCTCACGCGCCAACGCGACGGCGAGATTGACCGACTCACCCGCGGCGCGCACGATGGCGCTCCCGACCACCACCCCGTCGGCATGGGCCCCGATGGCGCGCGCGTGTTCCGGGCGCGAGACGCCGAAGCCGACGCAAATGGGGAGTGTGCAGACGCCGCGCAGTCGGGCGATGGTTGCAGGCAGGTCGGGCGGCAGCGTGTCGCTCATCCCCGTGACACCGAGGCGCGAGATGAGGTACACGAAGCCCCGCCCGTGGCGCGCAATTTCCCCCATCCGCTCGGCCGGGGTGGTGGGCGCCACGAGGCGAACGAAATCCAGCGGTCCCTCGCCAAGCCACGCCTCGCGCGCGGGGTCGCTGCCGACGGGCAGGTCGGTAACCAGCACGCCATGTACCCCCGCATCGGCGGCGCGACGCAACACACCCTCGCCGGCGGCGATCAGCGGGTTGAGATACGAGAAGAGCACGACGGGGATGCCGAGCTGCGCGCGGTGCACGAGTTCAAGCGCGCCGTCCAGGTGGACGCCGTGCTCGAGCGCCACCTGCGAGCTCGCCTGGATGACCGGCCCATCGGCCATCGGATCGGAGAACGGCACCCCCACTTCCAGCACATCGGCGCCGGCGGCCTCGAGACCCTGCCAGAGCGCGACGCTGCGGTCGGGGTCCGGGTGTCCGGCGGTCGCGTAGCAGACGAGGGCGCGGCGTCCCTGCGCGCGGAGCGCGTCAATACGAGCAGTGAGCACGGCGATTTAGACGAAGTAGTCGCCCACGCGGATGCCATAGCGCTCCGGGTCGGCGGTCTTGATGATGGTCCGGCGGTGGTCGCCGGCCTCGGTGCGCTCGGTGAGATCGACCACGCTGCCGGGATACTGGACGTTTCCCATATCGTCGGAGACGATGCGCACGAGCGGACGCGAGAGCATCTCCGGATCCGGGCTCGCCGCGTGGACGATGGCGAGCTCAAAGGTGTCGAGCACGACAAACGTTCCTACAGGATAGATGCCCAGCAGATTGATGAACGCCTTGACGATCACCGGGTCCATGCCGCGCCGCGCATTGTCTCGCATTTCCTGCAGCACAGCGGACGGCGCCATCGGCGTCGTCTGATAGGACCGGCGCGACGTCGCGGCATCGAAGCCGTCGGCCACCGCGACGATCTTCGCGTAGAACATCAGATCCTTGGTGCGCAGGCTGCGCGGATAGCCCGTCAGGTCGCGCTTCATATGGTGCTGGAACGCCACCAGCATCGAACGATACGGGAACTCCTGCTGGTCGCGCACCGAGAAGAGCGCCAGCACACCGAGCCACGGATGCGCGGCAATGGCACGCCATTCGTCGTCGGTCAGGACGTCGCTCTTGTTGATGATGTCCACGGGGACGCGCGCTTTGCCGATGTCGTGAAAGAGCGCGGCCATCCCAAGATCGTAGAGCTGCAGACGCGTAAGGGCCAGCCGGCGCCCCAGCGCGATGGAAAAGATGCAGACGTTGACCGAATGCGTGAACGTGTAGTCGTCGTAGTCGCGGATGGTGGTGAGCCCCACCAGCGACGTCTCGTCGGCAAGAATCTGGTCGACGATGCCCTGCACCACACGCTTGATCTTCTTGATGTTGGCGCTCTGCCCCATGCGCACCGAGTTGATGACATCCTTGGTGGCCGCCACCGACTTGGCGTACGTGCGCTTGGCCTTCTCCTTCGACTCCACCTGCTGCCCGCCCTGCTCCTCATCGGTTTCGGCGAGCGGGGCGAGTTCAAACGACGTGATGCCCGTGTCGGCCAGGCGCTTGATCAGCGCGCCATAGCGCTCCGCAACCTCCACGCCCTGCGGATTCATAAGGAATCCGATCAGCACGGTCCAGTCGCGCGTGGCCGGCGCGCGCAGGGCGCGCAGCGTGCCGATGCCATTCTGCCGGAACTGCGTGAGCAGCGCGCTGAAGCTGGAGTAGTTGTCCAGATCGAGCCGCAGCCGCGTGCTGTTGACGAAAATGAACTCGCCCGCGATGCGGAACTCGCACTCCTTCTCGCGCACCAGCAGGTCGTTGGTGATCTGCGACAGGTCCTGCAGCGACTGCTGAACCACCGCGTTCTCAAACGGGTACAGGCGGAGATTCCGCATCGTCCCGTAGAACGCGAGGATGAACGCGCGGCTCGCGACGCGGACGTAGGCTTCGCCCGTGGCGTCGGTGAGGGCCTGCATGGCCACGGACGAGCGCATGGCCACGGACGGCCGCGGAGGCGTGGTCACTGAGCGCCTCCCTTGAGCGCGCGGCTCACCGCGTTGCGGACGATCACGTCCTTGTCGCCGTCGGCGCGCTGCAGCGAGTCGCGCGCCGCCGCCGAGCCGATGCGTCCCAGCGCCACGGCGGCGCAAGCGCGCAACTCGGGGTCTTCCTTGCGCGCGAACAACCCGCCCTTGGCGTTCAGGATGCCGTCCAGGTACACCACGCCACCATCGCCGCAGAGTGTGCCGTACAACTCGAAGAACGCCAGTCGTTCCGTGCGGTCGGCGTCGCGCAGCTCCTTACCCTTCACCGCCGCCTCGACGCGCTGAAGCGCCGGACGGTACTGGCGCGCCGAGAGCGCCCGGGCGGCGCTCACCCGAATGTCACGGTCGCTGTCGACCAACGCGCGCTCCATTGCCTGCAGCGCGCCCGGCGACCCGATGTCGCCCAGCGCAGCGAGCACGGCCAGGCGCAGTTCGCGGTCGCCCTGTTCGAGCACCCGCGCCATCGCAGGCACGCCGGCCGCCGTGCGCATCGCACCGCAACGCCGAATCGCCTCAAGCGCCACCTCCCGCGAGGGATCGGCAATGAGCTTCACCAGCTCGGAGGTGGCGGACTCGGCGATGCGCGTCGCCGCCGCCTCCAGCAGGGGACGCAACCCGGCATTCTGCACGCGGGGGAGCCAGCCGAGGATCGTAGCCAGCGACGAGGGCTGAAGCTGCACGAAGAGCTCATTGAGATCGGCCGATGACGGCAGCGTGGGGGCCGCATCCATCGCCTCGAGCAACTGGCCGAGCGCGGCCGGCTCACTGAGCCGCGCCGAGAGCGACGCCAACCGCTGCTTCGTCTCGGGCTGCACTTCGCGGGCGCGCTCGAGCGTGAGGCTGGCCTCGCGCAGGAGATACGCCACGTTCGCGAACTGCCCGGCCGACAGCAGGTGCAGCATCAGCGCCTCGATATCCGAGAGCACCTCGGCGCGCACGAGCGGATCGATCTGGAACTCAAAGATGTCGAGGAGCGAATCGAGGACGCCGCGGCGCAGGTCGGTGGCGTATTCGCGCAGCGTCTCGCGACGGAGGTACTCCACTTCCTTCTCATCGAGGAAATAGAGCGTCGTGTCGAAATCCTCCATCCGCACGATGCCGTTCCGTTTCTGCTCCTCGGCGCTGCCACCCGCCGATGCCGATGCCTCGGCTTTCGCCTCTTCGATGGCCTCGGCTGGATCGTCGGGTGCCGCACCGCCCGACCGCGGCCAGCGCCCCGGCTCCGGCGAGGTTTCGAGCGCCGCGCCTTCCTCGCCGACGTCGATGTACCGGTACTGCAACGTGGTGAACTCCGCCTCCCAGAGCAGCGTGAGGAGGTCGTCCTCGTTGGGGAGCGCGCGCCGCACCTTGGGGATGATGTCCAGGAACTCGACAAGTTCCGTTTCCTCGAACCCCTTCTGCAGCGTGATCTCGCGGAGTCCGTCCTTGAACAACATCCACGGAAGCGAATCGGACGCCTTGGTGGGCTCGTCCAGGACCTTCTGACCGTACCACTCCAACGCCGAGTCGGTGACCATCAACCGCACCGCGTCGGACTCCTCCCACAACGACACAAAGGCCGACCGCATCTGCTCGAGCGAGCGCAGATACGTCGGATTGTTGTGGTTGTTGAGATAGAGCAGATGGGCCCGTATGGTCTTGTCGAGCTGCCGCAACATCTCCGCCACCAGCTGTGGCGAAAACGGCGGCTCGAGCTCCTCAGGGCCCTGGTCCGACACAGTCTCCGGCGTCACGGTCATTCCGTGAAGATACCGTCTCGCCGCACCGCCGTCACGGTCATCCGGGGAGCGACCCAAGCTCGCTGACCTGCGCGACGTCCTTGTCGCCGCGCCCCGAGACGCAGAGGAGAACCGGCTCGTCCGCCGCCCACCGCCCGCGTTGCGAGGCGATCCACGCGACGGCGTGCGCCGTCTCGAGGGCCGGAATAATCCCCTCCAGCCGCCCGAGCATCGCGAAACCCTCCAGCGCCTGATCGTCCGTCACCGAGACGTAGGTGGCGCGTCCCGAATCCTTGAGGTGCGAGTGCTCGGGCCCAACGCCCGGGTAGTCGAGCCCGGCCGAGATGGAGTGCGCGGGATACACCTGCCCGTGCGCGTCCTGCAACAGATAGCTCAGCGCCCCATGCAGCACGCCTGGCGTCCCGCACGTGAGGCTGGCCGAATGCGCGCCACTGTCGAGCCCATGGCCCGCGGCCTCCACACCTACGAGCTCGACGTCCGCATCGCCGACGAAGGCGTGGAAGACGCCCATCGCATTGGACCCGCCACCGACGCACGCGACCACGGACTTGGGCAGCCGGCCCGCACGCTCCAGCATCTGCGCGCGCGCTTCACGTCCGATGATGGCCTGGAAGTCGCGCACCATCCGCGGATACGGCGCTGGGCCGACCACGGAGCCGATGATGTAGTGCGAGGTGGGACAGGTGGTGACCCAGTCACGAATCGCTTCGGTGGTCGCATCCTTGAGTGTGCGCGTGCCGGCGGTGACGGGCACCACCGTCGCTCCCATCAAGCGCATCCGGTAGACGTTGAGCCGCTGCCGGCGCATGTCTTCCTCGCCCATATACACCACGCATTCGAGCCCGAGCCGGGCGCAAACCGTCGCGGTGGCGACACCGTGCTGCCCGGCGCCGGTCTCGGCGATGATGCGCCGCTTCCCCATACGGCGAGCCAGGAGCGCCTGCGCGAGGGCGTTGTTGATCTTGTGCGCCCCCGTGTGGTTCAGGTCTTCCCGCTTCAGCCAGACTGGCGCACCAACGAGTTCCGAGAAACGCGGCGCATCACAGAGCGTGGACGGCCGTCCCACATAGTGCTGCAGCAACCCGTTGAGTTCGGCGTGAAAAGCGGGGTCGGCCAGCGCCTCGGCCAGCGCCGCCTCCAGTTCGTCGAGCGCTGGCACGAGCGTCTCGGGCACATACCGCCCCCCAAACGCGCCAAATCGCCCGTCGGATTCCACATGCGTCGTCACTTCACCGCCCTCCCGGCGCCGCCGCAAGGGCGAACGCGCGCATCGCTGCATGATCCTTGATTCCCACCGCCGACTCCACTCCGGACGATACATCCACGACATCGGGGGCGACCAGTCCAACCGCCTGCGCAACATTCACCGGGCGCAGCCCCCCGGCCAACACGAGGCGCGCAGGCCGCCCTTGACGCTGCAGGGACGCGGCCAGGCGGGTCCAGTCCACGGCGACCCCAGTACCGCCAAGCGCACCGTCGACCAGCGCATCGATGACCACGCCGTCAACGCCATGATCCGCGTCGCGCAGCACGTCGTTCGGTTCATCTCCCCGAACGCGGACCACGCGCCAGACGTTGCCGCCGAACTCACGGCGGAGCGCCGCGACCAGCGTGGGGGCTGATGCGCCGTGCAGTTGCACCACGTCGAGCGCAACGACGCGCGCCACCTGCGCGATCTCCTGTGCCGACTGCTCGCCAAAGACGCCGACGCGCCGCGCTGGCCCCGCCGCTGAGCCGGCGTCGAGCACCGCACGGGCCGCGTCCACCGTGAGGCGCCGAGGGCCGCCCGCGAAAATGACGCCCTGATACGCGGCCCCCAGCGCGGCCGCCATCGCGGCGTCCTCGGGGCGCGTCAGCCCACAGAACTTGACCTCAGCCACGCCGACCCCGGGCAACACCGGTCAAGGCACGCACCGCGTCGGCCGCCGACACAGCGACCGACAAGGCCGACCCGATGAGCACCGCATCGGCGCCGAGCGCGGCCGCACGCTGTACTCCGGCGGCGTCACGAACCCCACTTTCGTAGACCGCCAGGCGATCGGACGGCACGAGCCGCAGCAGCCGTTCGGAGACCGAATCGTCGATCGCCAAGGTCTCCAGATTGCGATTATTGATTCCGATGACGCCGTCGCCCACCGCGAGTGCGCACTCCAGCTCCCGCTCATCGCGCACTTCCAGCAGGACGTCGAGCCCCAGCGCTCGGGCCGCGGTTGCCAGCCTGGCGAATGCGGCGGGCGGGTGTGCCCGGGCAATGAGCAAGACCGCACTTGCCCCCGCGACGCGGGCCTCGAGCAGCTGCACCTCGTCGACAATGAAGTCCTTGCGGAGCAAGGGCACCTGCACCTGGGTGCGCGCCGCCGTCAGATCCTCAAGGGCGCCGCCAAACTCCGTCGGCTCCGTGAGGATGGACAAAGCGGCCGCGCCTCCAGCGGCGTAGGCCGCGGCGCGCGCGCCCGCATCGAGCGATTCATCCAGCACGCCCTTGCTGGGCGAACGGCGCTTGAGTTCAGCGATGATCGCGATGTCCGCACGTCGCAGCGCGGCGACGAACGACGGCGCAGCGGTCGTATCGAGCGCACGTCGCTCCAGTGCGACGTACTCGGCACGTGCCGCGGCGGCCCGGCCACGCGACCGTTCCGTCAGTCGTCCCAGCGGCCCCTCTGGCGGGGTCCACGGCCCCCGTTGCGCTTCGGTCAATGTTCGGCTACCGTTACTTCGGGTTTTGTTCGCTCGTCGTTCAAGTGCTGCAGGGAACGACCGCAACCATAATAACTGGAACCGCCGCCATGCCGCTCACCAAGCGCCAGCGCCAGATTCTCGACTATCTGCAGAGGTATCAGGGCGACCACGGGTATGCCCCGAGCTTCGAGGAGATCGCCGCGCACTTCGAGTATAACTCGCTGGCGACGGTCCACGAGCACCTCACGAATCTCGAACGTAAGGGCTACATCAAGCGCAGCTACAACGAAAGCCGCGCGATCGAGATCCTTCCTTCCGAGGCGTTCCATCAGTCCATCGAGTTGCCGTTGCTTGGCGCGGTGGCTGCCGGCACTGCCATCGAGCACACGACAAGTGGTGAAATGGTGGCGGTCCCCGAGGACTTTGTCCGCCGCGGCGGGTCGCACTACGTGCTGCGGGTGCGCGGCAACTCGATGATCGATGACCACATCACCGACGGCGATCTGGTCGTGGTGAACCAGCGGCAGACGGCCGACAACGGCGAGATGGTGATCGCGATGCTCAACGGCTCCGCCGCGACGGTCAAGCGCTACTACCGTGAGCGCGATGGCCGCGTGCGTCTGCAGCCAGCCAACGAGGCGCTGGCGCCGATGTACTTCGACCGGACGGACGACATCCGGATTGAAGGGGTGGTCGTTGGCGTGATGCGCAAGTTCTAACAGCCGCTCCATCGCAGCGCGGGGGCCGTCTCGGGGCGCGTGGCGGCCCCCGTTTGCGTTGCCTACCCCTTGGCGGCGGCGCGCGCAGATGCGCTGCGCAGCCTGGCCAGGGCCTCCTGTCCCACCCCATCGCGCAGGGCGTCGCGGGCCATCTCCAGCGCCGCGTGGAAGTCGCGGGCCAGGCCACCCACGTAGATGGCCCCCGCCGCGTTGAGCGTCACGGCCGCGCTAGCGCCGGGGCGACCGCGTCCCCCAAGCACATCTTCGACGATCCGCGCGTTCTCGATCGGCTCCGCGCCGGCAAGATCGTGTGCCTGCACCGGCGACACGCCAATCCGATCGGGATCGACGTTCCAGGAGCGCGCCTCACCATCGATGAGCTCGAGCACCATCGTGCTCCCCAGCGGCGAGATCTCGTCGAGCCCGGGCGCGCCGTGCACAATGAGGCTGTGCGTCGTGCCGAGGGCCTGCAGCGCGCCGCCGATCAGCCCCAGGCGTCGCGGGTCGGCCACGCCAATGACCTGCCGGCCGGCACGGGCCGGATTGGCGAGCGGACCGACGAGGTTCATCACGGTCTGGATCGCCAAGTCGCGCCGCACGGGACCCACGTGGCGCATCGCGGGGTGCATCGTGGGCGCGAACATGAAGACAATGCCGGCGTCGTCGAGCACCTGACGCATACGATCTACGGGGATGTCGATGCGCACGCCCAGCGCCTCCAGCACGTCGGCGCTTCCGGAGCGCGAGGTGAAGGAGCGGTTGCCGTGCTTCGCCACCCGCACGCCGGCCCCCGCGGCGAGCAGCGCGGCCGCCGTCGAGATATTGAAGGTCGTGAGCGTGCCGCCCCCGGTGCCGCAGGTGTCGACCAGCATCTCGGGCGCGTCGGCCGGGAGAACCGTCATCGCCTCACGCAGCGCCGTGGCCACGCCCGCCAGTTCGTCCGGCGTCTCGCCCTTGACGCGCAGTCCCATCAGGAGGGCGGACACCTGCGCCGGCGTGCCGTCGCCGCGCATCACCACGCGGAACGCGTCGGCGGCCTCGTCGCGAGAGAGCGACTCGCCGGTCGCGAGCCGACGAATGGCGGCGAGCAACGGACTGCTACTCATGAATGCGAACGAGCAGCGCTTCCGGCAGCCGCGCCTCGACGGCAATCAGGGAGATGACCAGCCCGAGGAGCCGCACACGCTCCACATCTTCCTCGACGAAGAGACCGCGCTGCGCGCGGTTGGTCAGGTTCACGACGCCGAGCAACTGATCGCGAATCACCAAGGGGAACGAGATGAAGGATCCCGTGGTCAGGTATTCGTCACGCAGCAGCGGCTGCGCCTGCGCATCCGACGCATCGACCACGAGGAGCGGTTTGCGCGTCGACGCCACGCGCCCGGCGACCCCCTGCCCTACGGTAATGCGCGAACCCTCGCGCACGTACGGCGCGAGCCCGCGCGAGGCAGCGAGGTAGAGCGTGTCGGGCTCCGGGGCGCGAAGGAAGAGCGAGCAGCGCAGCGCCTGCATGTCGTCGCCCACCAGCGCCAGCAGCCCCTCCGCCAAGCGCCGCGGGTCCACCTGCTCCGCGGCCATCGCCAAGACGCGATCGAGCAGGTAAATGGTGCGCGTGCGCTGACGCAGCCCCTCGCTGCGACGATGCAGCTCGATGTGGGCTTGCTCGAGCTGTCCGACGGCCGCCGTGACTTGATGTTCGAGCGCGCGCACGCGCGCCCCGGTGCGCCGCACTTCCTCGGCCGCCTTGGCCACCTCGCGTTCGCGCTGCAGCGCCTCGCCTGCCCCGGCGTGCTGCGCCGCGTCGCGCGCCAGCGAGAGCTGCTGCTCCAGGCCGGCAAGCCGCGCCACGTACTCGCCGTGCACGCGCTGCGTGACGTCTTCGAGCGTGCGCGACGCCTCGCTGCGCGCCTCGCGCTCCGCGAACCGGGCGTGCGCCAGGTCGAAGAGCGCGGCGAGCGCGGCAAACCGCTCGGCCACGCGCTGCCCGAAGACGCGACGCGGCTCGTAGAGCGCGAGCACGGCAGACAGTTCGCCGTCAAAGCGGATGCCGCGCAGCGCCAACTCGCCCGACTCGCCCAGCTCCGGCAGCTGCAACATGCGGGCGAAGGTGTCGGACTCGTCGCCGACGTCGCCGAACGTCCCGCCGGCCTGAACGCGCTGCACCAGTTCCTCTGAGAACTGACGGAGCGCGACGTCGAGCGGGGCGCGCACGACGCGTCCTTCGTCCCACTGGTGCGAGGCGACCAGCAGTCCGTCGCGCGCATTGACCGGGAGGTAGCTCACCACGGCGCCGCGGTCGATCTCCCAGAGCCCCTCGGACAGCGCAACGACCGCCGCGTCCAGGTCGGTGGCGGCAGCGAGTGCGTGGGCGAGTGAAGCGAGCGTGGACTCAGGCATCCGGCGTCGGAATGGTCAGGGCGGTCGGGCGGCGGCAGCGGGGGCGGATCCGAGGGCTCGCCCGCTGTCGGGAACGTGAGGGCTACGTCGTGCTATGTCAATCGGTTGGACGACTCCGGTTTTCCTTGATCGCACGCGCGCGGCGGGCTATTTTCTTCGCAATGGCGGGACGCGTGCTGCAGCTCGTGCTGCACTATGATGGCACCGACTTTTCCGGATGGCAGGTGCAGCCGGAAACGCGCACCGTGCAGGGTACCCTCGAGTCGGTGCTGGCGCGTCTCTGCGGCGCCCCGGTGCGGGTAACGGGCGCGGGACGGACGGACGCGGGTGTACACGCCCGTGGGCAGGTGGCAAGCGTGGAAGTACCGGCGCATTGGACGCCCGAGCGGCTGCGGCATGTAATGAACGCCCAGTTGCCGGTCGACCTGTTCGTGGCGGCGGCGTATGAGATGCACCCGGAGTTTCACGCGCGGTTCAGCGCGACCAGTCGGCGGTACAGCTACTCGGTGGGGCTCGATGAGGCAGCCCGGTCGCCGTTTCGGCGGCGGTGGGAATGGCCCGTCCTGAAACCCGTCGACAGCGATGCGCTGGCGTGGTGCGCGGCCGCACTGCTCGGGGAGCATCAGTTCTTCGGGTTCGCGGTTCGAGGTACGGCGCCGGACGATGACGACCATCGCTGCGAGATTCGTCTCGCGCGCTGGCGCGTGGTGCCGGGTGGCCTGGTCTTCGAGGTCGAAGCCAACCGCTTCCTGCACCACATGGTGCGCTTCCTCGTGGGCACGATGCTCGAGGTGGCCACGCACCAGCGCCCGCGCGACGAGTTTGCCGCGCTGCTCGTCGCCGCTGCCAACGACGAGGTGTCGCCGCCGGCCCCCGCCTGCGGCCTCTGCCTCGAGCAGGTCTCCTATCCCGCCGCCCTGTACCTCACCGCCTGATGCGCATCTACCACGCTTCCGTCGCTCTCGATGACGTCCGGTGGGCGTTTGCCGCCGGCCTGATTGATGGCATCGTCGCCACGCCGGCGGTCATCGCCGCCCAGCTCCCCAACGCCGACCCGCGCGAACTCGTGCAGGAGCTGTCGGCCGCGGTGCCCGTGCCGGTCATTGCCTCGGTGCGAGCCGTCAACCGCGACGAACTGTACAAGGGAGCGCGCGAGCTCTCGCGGCTCGCCGAGCAGGTCATCGTCGCCGTGCCGCTCGTCGAGGACGCGCTGCCGGCCATCAAACGACTGAGCGCCGACGGCGTGCGCGTGGCGGCAACGCTCGTGCACAACGCGGCGCAGGCGGTGCTCGCCGCCAAGGCGGGGGCAATGATGGTCACCATCGCCGTAGATGCGGCGGCCCACGTCGGTGAGGATCCCACGCTCGCCATCCGCGAATCGCGCGTCATCTTCGACCGCTTTGGCCTGGAGTGCGACATCGTAGCCGCCGGGCCGGCAAGCTCGCGCGCATTTACCGAGGCGGCCACCGCGGGAGCCGACGGCGCCGTGGTGACCACCGACGTGCTCAAGGCGTTGCTCCAGCATCCACTGACCGACCGCGGCTTCGACCGGTTCCTCGGCGAGATCAGCCGCCGCCCCAAGCCCCGCCGTCCGCGATGAGCATGCAGCGCCTCACGCCCTTCTGTCTTGCCCTGCTGCTCGCGTGCGAGGGGGCCGCCCCGTCGCGCACCGATGCGCAGGGAGTCGCCGCCCGCCGCGAGGCCAACGTGCAGATCGCGCAGTCGCGCCGATCGGCCATCACCGACGCGGTGGCGCGCGTCGCACCGTCGGTGGTCACGGTACAGACGGAGACGGTCTTTCGCACGCCGGTCGACCCGTTCGCCTTCTTCTTCGGCAACAGGAACCAGGAGGGCGGGACGCAGACGCGATCGGGCATTGGGTCTGGGTTCATCGTCCAGGCGAATGGCGTGATCGTCACCAACGCCCACGTGGTCTCCGGCGCGTCCAACGTGAGCGTGGCGATGCGCGACGGCACGACGTTTCCCGCCAAGGTCGTCGGCATCGACGACATGAACGACCTGGCCGTGTTGAAGATCGATGCCAAGAATCTGCCGACAGCACCGCTTGGTGGGTCGCGCGACTTGCTCATCGGCGAGTGGGTGATCGCCATCGGCAATCCGTACGGCTTCCTGCTGGGCAACTCGGAACCGTCGGTGACCGCGGGGGTCATCAGCGCCACCGGACGCAACCTTGTGGGGCAGAGCGAAGGCCAGGGCGTGTACGTCGATATGATCCAGACGGACGCCTCCATCAACCCGGGCAACTCGGGCGGTCCGCTGGTCAACGCCGCCGGCGAAGTGATTGGGGTGAACAGCTCCATCTACACGCCGACGGGCGGCTCGGTGGGACTGGGCTTCGCCATCCCGATTGACCGCGCCAAGCGCGTGACCGAGGACCTCCTCGCCCACGGCACCGTGCGTCGCCCGTGGATTGGCGTGAAGATCGCACTTCCCCAGCAGAACAACCGCGATGCGCTGCGCGGCGGAGCGTCCATCCAGACCGTTGCGCCCGGCTCGCCGGCCGCGACCGCGGGGCTGCAGGCGGGAGACGTCATTGTGCAGTCGCGCAACCGTCTGGTGCGCAACGCCTACGACTGGGAAGCGGAACTGCTCGAGATGCGCGTGGGCGAACAGGCTGAGCTGCACGTGCGGCGCGGGAGTCGCGAGCGCACCGTGCAGGTGCGCGTCGCCGACCTGCCCGAGGTATCGGCGCAGAAGGTCTCGGTACTCAAGGAAATTGAGCTGGTCACGCTTACGCCGGCGATCCGCACCGAACGCGGCATACGCGCCGGTCAGGGGGCCGTGGTCTACAAGGTGTCACCGCGCGTGACCGAGGAACTCGGCGTGCAGACGGGTGACGTGATCGTGCAGGTGAATCGCGCCGCCGTCACGGACGCGCAGCAGGCGGGACGGCTGCTGGAATCTTTGACGGGTCGCGGCCCGATTCGCATGATCATCGAGCGCGGCGGCTTCCTCTATCCGATCGACTTTCAGATTCGATGACCGACACGGCGACCTGGAGTTCCCCGCTGGCCGAGCGCTACGCCTCGGCGGCCATGCTGCAGCTGTGGTCCCCCGCCTCGCGCTACGGACTCTGGCGCCGGCTCTGGCTGGCTCTTGCCGAATCCGAGCGTGCGCTGGGCGCAGACATCCCCGAGGCAGCGCTCGTCGATATGCGGGCGCACCTCGACGACATCGACTTCGCGTCCGTCGCCGCGTATGAGAAGCGGTTCCGACACGACGTGATGGCGCACGTGCACGCCTTTGGCGATGCAGCGCCGGCCGCGCGCGGGGTGATTCACCTCGGTGCGACGTCGGCGTTCGTCACCGACAACGCCGACCTCATCCTGATGCGCCGCGGACTTGAACTGCTGCGTGCGCGTGTGGTCTCGCTGTTGCGGTCGATGGCCGCGTTTGCGGAGCAGTGGAAAGACGAGCCCGCGCTCGGTTATACGCACCTCCAGCCGGCGCAGCCCACCACCGTGGGCAAGCGCGCGACGCTCTGGATGCAGGATCTGGTGCTCGACCTTGCGGATCTCGACCACCGGATCGCGACGCTCCCGATGCGTGGCGTGAAGGGCACCACGGGGACGCAGGCCAGCTTCCTGTCGATCTTTGGCGGCGACCACGGCAAGGTGCGCGAACTCGACCGCCGCGTTACGTCGGCGATGGGCTTTGGCGCGTCGCTCGCCGTGACTGGGCAGACCTATACGCGCAAGCTCGACGCCCACGTGCTGGATGTGCTCGCTGGACTGGCCGCGAGCGCCGCGAAGTTTGCCGGTGATCTGCGGATGCTGCAGGCGTTCGGCGAGATCGAGGAGCCGTTCGAGAAGGAGCAGATTGGGTCGTCGGCGATGGCGTACAAGCGCAACCCGATGCGGAGCGAGCGCATCAACTCGCTGAGCCGTTTTGTGCTGTCGCTCACGCCGAACGCCAATCAGACGCACAGCGTGCAGTACTTCGAGCGGACGCTGGACGATTCGGCGAACCGCCGGCTCGCGGTACCCGAGGCGTTCCTCGCCACCGATGCGCTGCTCATCCTGATGGAGAACGTGGCGCGCGGTCTGGAGGTGCACCCCGCGCGCATTCGCCGCCGACTGGCGGATGAGTTGCCGTTCATGGCCACCGAGGAGCTGATCGTGCGCGCCGTGCAGGCGGGCGGTGATCGGCAGGCGGTGCACGAAGTGATTCGTGTGCACAGCATCGCGGCCGCGCGGGCGATGAAAGACGAGGGCGTCCCCAACGATATGCTCGACCGGCTCTCGGCCGACCCGGCATATCCCGTGGCCATCGCCGACCTGCTGGATGCGCTCGACCCGCTGCGTTTTACGGGGCGTTCAGCGCAGCAGGTGACGGAGTTTCTGGAGGAAGTCGTTCGACCGCTGCTCGACGCCGCCGGCGGCGTCGAGGCGAGCCGCGAGGAGGTACGGGTATGACGCCGATGCTGGTGGGAAACACGGACCTGCCGCTCGAACGGATTCGCCGTGGCAAGGTGCGCGACGTGTACGCCGTGGACGCCGACCGCCTGCTGCTGGTGGCGAGCGACCGCGTAAGCGCGTTTGACGTCGTGATGAACGAGTTGGTGCCGTACAAAGGCGCGGTCCTCACGCAAATCACCGCCTGGTGGTTGCGGCAGTTCGAGGACGAGATCGCGCACCATATGCTGAGCACCGACGCCGACGCGATCGCACGCGACGTCCCCGCGCTGGCGCCTCACGTCCGCGCCCTGCGCGGGCGGACGATGCTCTGCCGGCGCACGGAGGTCTTTCCCATTGAGTGCGTGATTCGCGGGTACATCTCCGGGTCGGCCTGGAAGGAGTATCAGGCGTCGGGAACGCTGGCCGGAGAGCCGCTCCCCGCGGGGCTCACGGAGAGCGCGCAGTTTCCCCGCCCCGTCTT
>JARIEY010000040.1 GCA_031127085.1 Gemmatimonadota bacterium
CCTCAACAGCACACCCACGGTACGCGGCGCGAAGAAACTCGAGCTGTCGCCGCACAGTGAACGCCGAGGAGAAGAGCTCCTCGTCCGCGAGATAGAAGAGCCCCTCGCGGGCGAGGGCAGGCAGTTGGACCGACAGACGGGCCTCGCCGTTGAACCGCACGATGCCATTGTCAGGTTCGATGCGGCCGACGGCCACCTTGATCAGCGTGGACTTGCCGATGCCGTTGCGCCCAAAGAGTACGCGCACCTGCCCGGCCACCGCTCGGAGCGTCGCGGCGGTGAGGATGCGCCGGTCACCGTATGCCTTGGATATCGAGTCGGCGATCAGCACGGGGCTAGGCGCGCCCCAGCATGGCGACCGCGAGTTCTGCGGCAAACGGCGCCGCCGCCAGTAGCCCGCCAAGTTGGAACGGGCCGATGCCGAGGTTGCCTATCAGCAGGCGTTCGCCGCGGCGATAGATCTCCACGGCACCGAGGGCGGCGCAGAGTACAATCACGGCGGGCTGAAAGTGCCATGCGTTGTTTGCGGCTTTGTCGACGGGGGAACTCACGGTGACCGCGAGCACGACCGCATAGACGAGGCGTGTCAGAACCCAGAGCCCACTTTGCCGCCAGAGCAGTGCGGATTGCATACGATCCGGGATGGTGGTGTCGGGGGCCGGACGAGCGCGGTCCGCATTGTTACCCGGTGGCCTATCCCAGGTTCACACGACCGCGATCGGCGTACGTCGCTCGGCCTCAGCCGATACAGGCGCCCGCTCCCCTGCTGTCTTTCTGTTGTCTGTCTGTTGTCTCTCTTGGCCTCACATTTCTGCTTTCGCAGAGATCTTCACACTCCGTCTCTCCGTTTGCCTTTTTGCGCGCTTGCTCGTCCACTCATTGGTGCGACACGCGCCGATGCGTATATTTCCGCGTCCGAAATAGCGCCCCCTGAACATCGCGATGGAGCAGAACTCGCCATGGCATTGAACTTCGAACTCGAGCAGAGCGCACCCACCAGCGGCGCCCGCATGAAGGTTGTGGGCGTCGGGGGCGGCGGCGGCAACGCCGTCAACCGCATGATCGAGGAGCAGCTCGAAGGCGTTGACTTCATCTCCGTGAACACCGACGCCCAGGCGCTGCTCAACTCGAAGTCCGGCGTCAAGATTCAGATCGGCAAGAAGCTCACTCGCGGACTCGGCGCCGGCGCGCGCCCCGAGATTGGCCGTCAGGCCATCGAAGAGAACCGCGACGAAGTGGCGCGCGTGATGAGCAACAGCGATCTCGTCTTCGTCACGTGCGGCATGGGCGGCGGCACCGGCACCGGTGCGGCGCCCGTCGTCGCCGAACTGGCGCGTGAAGCCGGCTCGCTCGTTGTGGGCATCGTCACCAAGCCGTTCCTCTTCGAAGGCCGCAAGCGTATGCGCCAGGCCGAAGAGGGCATTGAAGAGCTCCGCAAATACGTCGATACGATGATCGTCGTCCCCAACGAGCGCCTGCTCGCGGTGGTCGGCAAGAATATTCCCTTCCAGGACGCGTTGAAAAAGGCCGATGAAGTGCTGCTGCGCGCCACGGAAGGCATCTCGGGCCTGGTGACCAAGTGCGGCATCATCAACGTCGACTTTGCCGACGTGCGCACGGTCATGAAGGACGGCGGTGCGGCCATTATGGGCACCGGCGTGGGCTCGGGTGAGAATCGCGCGGTGGAGGCGGCCCAGGTGGCCCTCTCCAGCCCGCTGCTTGACAACGTTTCCATCGCCGGCGCCACGGGCGTGCTCGTGAACATCACCGGCGGCGACGGCGAACTGAGCTTCACCGACTTCACCACGGTCGGCCAGATCGTGCAGGAAGCGGTGGGTGAGGAAGCCAACATCATCATCGGCGCCGGCGTCGAGCCCGCGATGGTGGGGCAGGTGCGCGTCACGGTGGTGGCCACGGGCTTTGAGCGGGCCAACACGCAGCAGCGCGGCGCCACGCAGCAGTCGCGCGCCAGCGGTGCGACCCCGGTCATTCCCATTACCGAGGCGTCCACGCGTCCGCGGCCGGTCATCGGCGCGTCGTACCAGAGTGGCGCCGCCGTGCCGGCCCAGCGTCAGCGCCCGGCCGCCGAGCCGCGTCGCATCGAGGATCTGAGCGATATGGAGATCCCGACGTTCATCCGGAGACAGATGGATTGACCCCGTTCGCGCGCCGGGCTGCCATCCTGGTGGTGGCAGTCGCGGGGGCCGCCCTGGCGCTGCGACTGCCACGGCTGAAGTTGCCCACTCGCGCGCCGGCGCAGCGCTTGGGCCTTGAACGCTGGCACGCGAGCGACACCCTCGGACGAGGGGAGTCGCTCGCATCGTTATTGGGGCGTCGCGGTCTGAATACGACCGACGCGGCCGCGGCCATAGGAGCGCTCGACGGCCTGCTCGACGACCGCCGCATTCCGGCCGGTATGGAGGTGGAGGTGCACGGCGACTCGAGCAGCCGCCGCCCCACCGATGTGGTGTTGCTCCTCAACCAGGACAAGATCCTCCGCCTGCGACGCAACGGCGACGCGTGGTCGGCGCGCGAAGAGCTGATCCCGTGGGTGACCGATACGCTGGTCGTGCGCGGCGTGGTGCGGTCCACGCTCTACGATGCACTCGAGGCGGGGGCGTCACCGTATCTCAGCAAAGGGGCGCGGTCGGAACTGGCCTGGGAACTCGCCGATATCTACGAGTATCGCGTGGACATGTCGCGCGAACTCCAGGACGGCGACAGCGTGCGTGTGCTCTTCGAGCGTTCCACGAATCCGTCGAACCTGCACCGCATCGGGCGCATTCTTGCAGCCGGGCTGGAGCGCGGCGGCAATGAAGTGACCGCCATTCGCTTCGTACACGCCGATGGAAAGGCCGAGTATTTCGACGCCGCCGGCAAGTCGCTCCGTGCGAGCTTCCTGCGCGCGCCAGTGTCGTTTCGTCGCATCTCCAGCGTCTTCGGACGCCGCAAGCACCCCGTGCTCGGCATCTGGCGCGCCCACAAAGGGACGGACTACGCCGCCCCCTCGGGGACGCCGGTACGCGCCATCGGCGACGGGAGCGTGATCTTCGCCGGCCACAAGGGTGGCTACGGCAACGTGCTGGAGATCCGCTACCGCAATGGCTTCGTGTCGCGCTATGGCCATCTCAAGGGCTTCGCCGCCGGCATCCGCGTGGGGCGCGCCGTGGCCCAGGGCGAGACGGTCGCGTACGTGGGCACGACCGGGCTCTCCACGGGCCCGCACCTGCACTTCGAACTCCTGGTGAAGGGCGTACAGCGCGACCCGCGGTACGCGCTCCGCGCCTCCGCCGCCGTCGCGCTCGCGGGCAAGGAGCGGGCGGCATTCGACGCCGTGGGGCGCGTCGCGCTCGCGCAGCTCGATCGCGCCGCCGGGCCGCTGCGCCAGCCCTGAGCGCTTCGCCCGGGCGCTACGTTTATCATCGATGATCCTCTGGCTCCTTGCGGTCGCCGCGGGCGTTGCCGCCTCGGTCTGGCTCAACGGGCGGCACTGGCCGCGCGACGCGCATCGCCGCACGCTCGTCGTGCTGCGCGCGCTGGCGGTGACGCTGCTCGTGGCGTTGGCGCTCGACGCGCCGCTTGGCGCGAGAGCTCGCCCACGCCCGCTCGTAGCGCTCGACGCCTCGGCCAGCTGGCGTCAGGGCGGTGCGGCGCGTTTCGCCGACGCCGCCAAACGCGCGGGCGACGCCTCGGGCGAGGCGCTGCTCTTCGGTGACTCGTTGCGGGCCGGCGCAGCGCCGTCACTCCCGGGCGACGGTGACTCGCGCGTTGGTCCCGTGGTCGATCGCGCCGCCGCGTTGGGACGACCGGTCACCATCATCACGGATGGGCAGGTCGAGGACCCCGACGCGCTCGAGGGACTGCCGACCGGCTCCGCCGTCGAGGTATTTCCGGCGCCTGTCGCCGCCGACGTCGCCGTCCGTTCGCTCGAGTTGCCCGCAGCGGCCGCGCCCGGCGATTCCATTGAGTTGCGCGCACTGGTCGTGAGCGCCGGGGCCACGGTGAGTGCGGTGACCATGGCGGCGCGCTTGGCCGACGGCACGATGCTCGCCACGGCGGCGCTGGGAACGCTCGAACCGTGGAGCGAACGCGAGTGGCGGGTGCGCGTGCGCGTCCCCGAGCGGCGCGATGCGCAGACGGTGCGAGTGATTGCGGGGGCCGCCGGTGATGCCGAGCGCCGCAACGACACGCTCTCCACCGTCCTCGACGTACACGGCGCGCCGAGCGCCGTCTTTGTCTCCACGGCCCCTGATCAGGACTCCCGGTTTGCGCTGGAACTGTTCCGAGGCGCGCTCAAGATTGGCGTGCGCGGTTTCGTCCTCGTGGCCCCAGGGCAGTGGCGCGAAGACGGCTCGCTTGCCCGCGTGGACGAAGCGGTCGTGCGCGACGCCCTCGCCCGTGCCGGCGTGGCCCTGCTGCACGGCGACACGGCGCTGTTTGGCGCGCCGCGCGCACTGACCCGCGGGGCACTGGCCCTCATTGTCCCGCCGCGCGAGGACGATTGGGAGTACTTCACCGAGCGCGCCGGCGCGTCGCCGCTGGCGCCGTCGTTCAGTGGCGTGCCGTGGGACTCGCTGCCGCCCATCAGTGTGGGGCCGTCGCCCC
The DNA here is from genome assembly GCA_031127085.1 of Gemmatimonadota bacterium. Lineage (GTDB taxonomy): Bacteria > Gemmatimonadota > Gemmatimonadetes > Gemmatimonadales > Gemmatimonadaceae > PNKL01. Next base: position 4,606 of record JARIEY010000040.1, read on the forward strand.
TGGGAACTTCCTGGGGCGCACTCAGCGCGCGGCGCGCGCGGCGATTTGACGACCGCGTGGTAGTGGCCGGCTACGACGAACCGCGGCGTGTCGTGGTGCTCCCGGTGCGTGGCCTGTGGCGCTGGAAGTTCCGCGGCGGGCGACCGGCCGACGCATACGCCGCGGTGTGGGGCGGCGTGCTGGACTGGCTCGTGCAGGGCGACGTGGACGAGCGCGCGGCGCGCGCAGCCACGCCGTGGCTTCGTGAAGGCGAGCCCGTGACGTGGCGGCGAGGCGCGGGCCGCGACACCACGGTGGAGGTGCGTCTGCGGCGCGACGGCGCCACCGACGAGCAGCGGGTCACCCTCCGCTTCAGCGCCGCCGGCGGCACCGCAACCTCGCCGCCGCTCCCCGCGGGTATCTGGCGCGCGAGCGTTGGGGGGGGCGTGTCAGCATTTGCCGTGAACCCCTCCGCGGAGTGGGTGCCGCGCCGCCCCATTTCGTCGCGCGCGGCCGTGGCGGGTCCCTCCTCCGCGGGGGCTCCATCAAGCTTGCGCACCGGGTGGTGGTGGTACGCCCTGGTGCTCGTGCTGCTCAGCGCCGAGTGGTGGATGCGGCGCAGCATCGGGCTGCGCTAACGGCCGCAGCCCGCGGTCGCGCGCCAATGGTTACGGCGGCGTGATTTGCTTCCCGCGCGTCCATTTGTCGAACACCGAGAGCACCGGCAGCGCGTTCCCCGCGTCGTCAAACATCCCGCGCGAACGGATCGGGCTGGGCTCCACCGCCGGCTCCCACCACATCACGCCGCGGCCGAGTCCGTAGGGCGTGGCGAGCACGAGTTCGTGAATCGACTGCAGGAACTCGCGCTGTCCCTCGGGTGATTCGGCAAAGGGCGCTGGCTTCCCGAGGTACTCGGCCGGGCGGAAGTTGTACGCCACCTCCACCACGATGATCGGCTTCCGGTAGGTCTCCGCCATAAAGGCCAGATTGTCGCGCAGGTTGAGCAGCGTGCCGTGCCACCACGGGTAATACGACTGGCCGATCAGGTCGAACTTCACGCCGCGCCGGATGGCATTGTCGAACCACCAGCGGGTCTTTGCCACATCGCCACCCTTGTCGATGTGGAGCATGATCAGCGGCCTCGGCGCCGTGCCGGTGCCGGCCTCGACGCCGCGAATCCCAGCCTTCAGCAACTCGGCCAACGTGTCCCACTCGTCCGGGAGCTTGCCGGCGGGGAACATCATCCCCGGAGCGATCTCATTGCCGATCTGCACCATGTCGGGCATCGCGCCGCCTTCGCGCAGGACGGCAATGGTCTCGCGGGTGTACTCCTCGATGGCCTTGATGAGTTCGGGCTTTGACAAACGCTCCCACGCCTTGGGCATGATCTGCTTGTCGCCGTCGGCCCAGGTGTCCGAATAGTGGTAATCGAGCAGGAACTTGTAGCCCAGCGCCTTGGCCTGTTTGGCCAGCGCCATGGTGTACGCAAGGTCATTCGGCAGAGGCCACGGGCTGTTGGCCACCGTGTGGAACAGTCGCAGGCGGATCCAGTTGTATCCGTGGTTCCGGAACAGCTGCAGCCCGGGCGTTTCCACGCCGGCATCCTTGAACCGAACGCCGCGCGACTCGGCCTGGGCGAGAAACGACAGGTCGGCGCCGATGGCGTACTCCATCGCACGCGGCGCAGTCGTCGGGCGTGCGGCGGGCGCCGACGCGGTTGCCGGCCGCGCTGTTGCCGGCCGCGCTGTTGCCGGCCGCGTGGTTGCCGGGCGTGCGGCAGGCGCCTGCGCGCCGGCGATGCCCGCTACGGCGAGTGAGGCAAGCAGGGCGCGTCGTGCGATCGGACGGAAACGCGTCGAAGAGATGGTCACGGTGGTCGTCGGTTGAGAGAGCCGCTCAACGAGCGAGGCGATGCAACTCCAAGTGTGACATAAAGCTGCGCGTTTCGCTGTCGGGGAGCCACGCCGACGGCGTGATGTCCTCGCCGACTCAAGTTGAGGGCGCGCCCGACATTCGGCGACCACTCCCGCTCCTAGGTTCGCCAGTACCGGCACCCCGTGTGCGGGTGCCCAAGGGCCAAACGGCCAGGGAGTCGTAATGCTGCGCGATGATTCGCCGCCCGACATGGAGCGCGTGCGCCAGATTCTTGAGACGCATGAACGCGATCCAGGCGAGCTGCTGCAAATACTGATCCAGGTCCAGCACGCGTACCACTTCATCCCGGCAGAAGCCGCGGAGCTGGTGGCCGACCACGTGCGCGTGACCCGTGCCCACGTGCGCGGACTGGTGGGCTTCTACTCGTTTCTCAGCGACACCTACCTGGGCGAGTACGTGGTGTACGTCAGCGACAACATCACCGACCGGATGCAGGGGAGCGAGGGGCTCGCCACGTACCTGTGCAACCGGCTCGGCGCGAAGCTGGGGGTGACGCGAGCCGACGGACTGGCCAGCGTCCATTTCACATCGTGCACGGGAATGTGCGATCAAGGGCCGGCCGCCCTGGTCAATGGACTGCCGCTCACGCGGCTCACCCGTCTGCGGATGGACGACGTGGCCAAGCTCATTCAGGCGCGGACGCCGGTGGCCGAGTGGCCCGCCGAATTCTTCCGTGTGGAGGACAACTTCCGTCGCTCCGACGTGATGTTCCGCCGCCCCACGGAACCGGGGGCGGCGCTGCGTGCCGCGATGCGCCGTGGCGGCGACGAGACGCTCAAGGAGATCCAGTACGAGGAGGCGGTGGATCCGTCGTCCGGTCACGCCTGGCGCCGCGGCGCCGATGAGACGCTCAAGGAGCTGTACCGCTCCGACTTGCGTGGACGCGGCGGAGCCGGCTTCAAGGCCGCCATCAAGTGGGAGACGTGCCGCGACATCTCCGCGCCGGAGCGGTATGTCGTCTGTAACGCCGATGAAGGGGAGCCCGGAACGTTCAAGGACCGCGTGCTCCTCCGCAGCTACACCGATATGGTCTTCGAGGGCATGACCCTCTGCGGCTACGTCGTGGGCGCGGCGCGCGGCATCCTCTACATCCGTCAGGAGTACTGGTACCTCAAGGCCCATCTCGAGCAGGTGCTCGCCAGGCGGCGCGACGACGGCCTGCTGGGCCGCAATGTGCTTGGCACCGGCTTTGCCTTTGATATCGACATTCACTGGGGCGCGGGTGCGTACATCTGCGGTATGGAGTCGGCGCTGATCGAGAGCATCGAAGGGCGCCGTGGCAAGCCGCGCAAGCGCTGGCCGCTGCCTGTGGTAGCCGGTCTGAATCGCCGGCCCACGGTGGTGAACAACGTCGAGACCTTTGCGGCGGCGTCGATGATCGCGCTCAAGGGCGGCGCCTGGTTCGCCGGGCACGGTACCACGCATTCGGCGGGGACCAAGCTGTTCTGCGTCTCGGGGGACTGCGAACGCCCGGGCATCTACGAGTATCCGTTTGGTGTGAGTGTGCGCGAAGTGCTGCGCGACTGCGGCGGCCTCAATGCGCAGGCCGTGCAGATCAGCGGTCCGTCGGGCGTCACGATTTCGCAGCTCGAGTTCGACCGCAACCTCGCCTTCGAGGATCTCTCGACGGTCGGCACTTTCATGGTCTTTGGTCCCACCCGCGACATGTTCGACGTGGTGCGCAACTTCACGCACTTCTTCCGTCACGAGAGCTGTGGGCTCTGCACGCCGTGCCGCGTGGGGACGAGTCTGCTGGCCAACCTCGTGGACAAGGTCGCCGCCGGCAAGGGCAGTCCGATGGACGTGGAGGAAGTGCGCAAGATCAGCCAGTTGCTCAAGACGACCGCACACTGCGGGCTGGGGCAAACGGCGCCTAACCACCTGATCGACAGTCTCCTCAAGTTTCGCGGCGACTGGGACAAGCGGATGATGGTCACCGACTTTGCCCCGGCCTTCGATCTGGACGCCGCGCTGCAGGAGGCCCGTCAGCTCACCGACCGCGATGACGCGGCGGCGCACCTGTGAGGACGACGCGATGAGTCCCGACACCCGCCGCACCTTCCTGCTCGACGGACGCGAGATTCCGTTCCGCGAGGGGCAGACGGTCTTCGATGCCGCGATGGCCGCCGGCGTCTATATCCCGCACCTGTGCCATAACCCCGATTTCGAACCGCACAGCAGTTGCCGGCTGTGCACCGTCATCGTGAACGGGCGGCCATTCGCATCGTGCACGCAGCCGGCGGTGGCCGGGCAAGACGTGAAGTCGGACACGGCGGAGCTCAACGAGATGCGGCGCTCCCTCACCCAGATGCTCCTGGTGGAGGGGAACCACTACTGCCCGTCGTGTGAAAAGAGCGGGGGGTGCCGCCTGCAGGCGACCGCCTATGCGCTGGGCCTGCAGGACAACCACTTCCCGCAGTTCTTCCCGTTGCGCGACGTCGACGCCTCGCACCCGGACATCATCCTTGACCGCGATCGTTGCATTCTGTGCGGCCTCTGTGTTCGCATCAGCCGCACGGTGGATCGCAAGAATGTCTTCGCGATGACCGGACGCGGCATCGACACGACCATTGTGGTGGACTCGCCGACCGGCCTGCTGGCCGACAGCCGCGTCTCGCGCGAGGACGAGGCCGTGCAGCATTGCCCGGTGGGGGCGCTGATGATGAAGGGCGAGGCGTTCACAGTCCCCATCGGCGAACGCCCGTACGACCGCGCGCCCATCAACGAAGACAGCGTGGCGCAGTTCCAGGCCCGGGAGGCGCGGCTCCATGGCTAGCAAACGCAAGATCGCGACCTGCTCGCTGGCCGGATGCTTCGGCTGCCATATGTCGCTGCTCGACATCGACGAGCGCATTCTCGAGCTGCTGGAACTCGTCGAGTTCGACCGGAGCCCGATCAATGACATCAAGGTCATTCGCGGGATGGTGGATATCGGGCTCATCGAAGGGGGCGTGTGCAACGCCGAGAGCGTGCACGTGCTACAGCACTTCCGCGAGCACTGCCGCGTGCTGGTGTCGGTGGGCGAGTGCGCCGTGACGGGCGGTATCCCGTCGATGCGCAATCACCACTCGCTCAAGGCTTGCCTGGAGGAGTCGTACATCCGGGGGATCGGCGTGGAGAACGCGCACGTCCCCGACGACCCCGAGCTGCCGTTGTTGCTCGACAAGGTCTATCCGCTCCACGAGGTGGTGCGGGTCGACTACCACGTGCCGGGCTGCCCGCCGTCGGCGGACGCCCTATGGTACGTGCTCAGCGCGCTTATCGCCGGCCGCGACCCGCGCCTCCCCACCGCGCTGCTGCGCTTCGACTGACCGGAGAGTCCCTGTGACCCGCCTGCTGGAAACCGCCGCCCATCCCCGTGCCCTGCGCCGCGTGGCCATTGAGCCGCTCACGCGCGTCGAGGGCCACGGCAAGGTGACCATTCTCCTCGACGAGCAGAACCGCGTGCATCAGGCCCGGCTCCATATCGTCGAGTTCCGTGGCTTCGAAAAGTTCATTCAGGGCCGCCCATACTGGGAGGTGCCAGTTCTCGTCCAGCGGCTCTGCGGCATCTGCCCGGTGAGCCATCACCTCGCGGCGGGCAAGGCGATGGATATGCTGGTGGGCGCGCGCCGTCTGACGCCGACGGCGGAGAAGCTGCGGCGGCTGATGCACCTCGGGCAGATGCTGCAGTCGCACGCGCTGCATTTCTTCCATCTCGCCAGCCCCGACCTGCTGTTCGGCTTTGACGCCGAGCCCGAGCGTCGCAATGTCGTTGGCGTCATCGGTGAACACCCGGAGTTGGCGGTGCAGGGGGTGATGCTGCGCAAGTTCGGGCAGGAGATCATCCGGCATATCGCGGGCAAGCGCATTCACGGCACCGCGGCCATTCCGGGCGGAATGAACAAGGCGCTCACGATGGTTGAGCGGGACGCGTTGCGCCGCGAAACCGGACAGATGATCGCGTGGAGCCGCGGCGCGGTGGCGACCTGCCGGCAGATCCTCGACGCCAATCCGCACACGACCATCTTCGGCGTCTTCCCGTCGAACTTCATGAGTCTCATCGGTGCCGACGGCACGCTTGACCTGTACGATGGCGGCCTCCGCGCCCGCGATGCGATGGGCGCGACGATCTTCGATCACGTCGACTACACGCACTACAACCGCTACATCCGCGAGGAAGTGAAGTCGTGGTCGTATATGAAGTTCCCGTTCATCATCAACCTGGGTGACGAAGACGGGTGGTACCGGGTGGGGCCGCTGGCGCGCATGAACAACTGCGACCGCATCAACACGCCGCTCGCCGAAGAGGAACGCCAGATCTACCGCGCGGCGGCCAACGGCGGCATGCAGCACGCCACGCTGGCGTATCACTGGGCGCGGCTCATCGAGATGCTGCACGCCGCCGAGGGGATTGAACGCCTGCTCGACGATCCCGACATCACCGGCACGGATCTCGTGGTGAAGGGCGAACCCGCGCTCGAGGGGGTTGGCGTCATCGAGGCGCCGCGCGGGACGCTGTTCCACCACTACAAGGTGGACGAGAACGACGTCGTGGTGCGCGCCAACCTGATCGTCAGCACCACCAACAACAACCAGGCGATGAACGAGGCGGTGCGCAACGTGGCCGCGTCGTACCTCGACGGACAGAAGCTCACGGAAGGGCTGCTCAATCACATCGAGGTGGCCGTCCGGGCGTTCGATCCCTGCCTCTCCTGCGCCACGCACGCGCTGGGGCGGATGCCGTTGCGCGTGGAGCTGGTGGACGCCGAGGGACGCGTCATCGACCGGATGGTGAAGGGCGTCGACGGCGTCTGCGGAGAGGGCTAGGCACGATCATGTCGCCGCGCATCGTGCTCTTCGGGTACGGCAATCCCAGTCGTGGCGACGACGCGCTGGGGCCGGCACTCGTGGCCTGCGCGCGGCTCTGGCTGGCCGAGCATCCCGACGCGTCGGTCGCGCTGTTCGAAGATTTCCAACTGCAGGTCGAGCACGCGCTCGATCTGGCCGATGCGGATCTCGCCCTGTTCGTGGACGCCGACGCCTCAACGCCGGCTCCCTTTGGCCTGCGCCGCGTGCAGGCGGCCCGCGACAGTTCCTACACGACGCACGAACTCAGCCCCGAAGCCGTGCTGTACGTGGCGCGTGAAGTGACCGGGCGCGACCCGCCGCCCGCGTGGGTGCTCGGTGTGCGCGGCGAGCAGTTCGAGCTTGGGGACCCCTTGAGCGACGCGGCCGAACGTCACTTGGAACTCGCGTGGGCCGCGCTGCAGGAAATGCTCGAAGCGCCGGACGTCGCGGTCTGGGACCAGCGCGCGCACGACACGGCATAGCAGCGACGCGCAGCGACGCGTAGCGCGGCACTGGGACACGCCGACTATCTTCCGGTGTGACCACACTCGCCTGGCTTGCCGCGGTTCTCATCGTCGCCATCGGCGCGGCGGTGCAGGGGTCCATCGGCTTCGGCCTGGGCGTGGTGGGCGCGCCGATTCTCATCCTGCTCGAACCGCGCCTCGTCCCTGGCCCCATCCTTCTCGACGCGCTGCTGCTGACCCTGCTGGTCACGGTGCGCGAGTGGAAACACGTGCGGCTCGCCGACCTCGGCTGGTCGGTCCCCGGTCGCCTGCTGGGCACCGGCATTGCCGTCTGGATCCTGCGGGTCGTTCCGGCGGCACGGCTGCAGTTGACGATGGGACTCTTCATGCTCTCCGCGGTTGCGATGACGATGGTGGGGCCGCGCTTTCGTGTGGGGCGCCGCACGCTCTTCGGCGCCGGTACGCTCGCGGGGGTGATGTCGACCATCACGTCCATGGGCGGGCCGCCGATGGCGCTGCTGTATCAACACGAGGAGGGGGCGCGGTTGCGCGGCACGTTGGCCGCCTTCTTCTCCCTGGGCGTCGTCTTCTCCATCGGCGGTCTGCGCCTGGCCGGGCGCTTCGGCTGGACGGAGGTGCGGCTCGCGGCGCTTCTGCTCCCCGGCGTGCTCGCCGGCTTCGCGCTCTCGGCGTGGACGGCGCAACGGCTCGACAAGCGACACACGCGCCTCATCGTCCTGGTCACGTCGACGCTGGCCGGTTTGCTCGTGGTATTGAACGGGCTGCGGTAGTCACCGGCTACGGCGCCGGCGCATATATTCTCCGGATTCCAGTTCGGCCTGTCGCTACCGGAGGAACACCGCATGAGCATCAAGCTGCGCCTGACGATCCTGAACTTCCTGCAGTTCTTCGTGTGGGGAGCGTGGCTCATCTCGCTGGGCGGCTACATGATCGTCACCCTCGGCTTCACCGGCGGCGAGGTGGGAAGCGTGTACGCGACGATGGGCATCGCGTCGCTCTTCATGCCCGGGCTGCTCGGCATCGTGGCCGACCGCTGGCTGAACGCGGAACGGGTGTACGGTCTGTGCCACATCGTGGGCGCGGGGCTTCTGCTCTGGGCGTCGACGGTCAAGGACTACCAGACGCTGTACTGGATCATGCTGTTCAACGCGATGGTCTATATGCCAACCATCGGCCTCGGCAATACGGTCTCGTACAAGGTGCTCGAGCAGAAGGGGCTCGACGTCATCACGCACTTCCCGCCGATCCGCGTCTGGGGCACCGTGGGCTTCATCGTCGCGATGTGGATGGTGGACATCGCCGGCTGGACCAAGAGCCCGCTCCAGCTGTACATCAGTGCCGCGTCCGCGCTGGTCCTCGGCATCTACGCCTTTACGATGCCGGCCTGCCCGCCGGCCGTCGCGACCGGCCAAAAGCGCTCGATGCTCACCGCGCTCGGCCTCGATGCCTTTGTGCTCTTCAAGCGGCCGCAGACGGCAGTCTTCTTCGTCTTCGCCATGCTGCTCGGCGCGGCCCTGCAGATCACCAACGCCTTTGGCGGCGCGTTCCTCGATGACTTCAAGACCGCCTTCCCGGGGAGCTTCGGCGTTGAGCACCCCAATGTGCTGCTCTCTGTTTCGCAGATCTCCGAGACGCTGTTCATCCTGACCATCCCATTCTTCCTGCGGCGCTTTGGCATCAAGACGGTGATGCTCATCAGTATGTTCGCCTGGGTCTTCCGCTTCGGGCTCTTCGCGGTCGGTGATCCCGGCGGCGGCCTGTGGCTGCTGGTGCTCAGCATGATCATCTACGGCATGGCGTTCGACTTCTTCAATATCTCCGGCTCGCTCTACGTCGACCGCGAGTCAGACTCCAACATCCGGGCGAGTGCGCAGGGGCTGTTCATGATCATGACCAATGGCCTTGGCGCCTTCATCGGCGGAACGGCGAGCGGCTGGGTGGTCGACCATTACACCGTGGGTGGGGTCAAGGACTGGCGCAGCATTTGGTTCGCCTTCGCGGGGTACGCCTTGATCCTGGCCGTCACCTTCCCGTTTGTCTTCAAGTACAAACACACCGCCACCGAGGCGGCCCCGGCGCACCACTAGCCATCCGCTCCGTTGCGACACAACGAGGCCCCAGCCTGACCGGCTGGGGCCTCGTCTCTTTGGCGGCTTCCACGCGTTGGGCCGAGCCGCTTCTTGCCTGGGTGTTCGCCTGAGCGACTTACCGCCCTGGATGCCCGTATTCCCCCGTCTGAATATTCTGGATGCGCTGCACGTATTCGGCATCGCTGATCTCGTTCTCCCACACGCCCGCCGCGCGCGCGCCGACGTAGCCTGCCAGGAACAGCCCGACGATCGCGGCGGCATACCTCGTTGGGCTGATTGCACGGCTTGCGACGTGCAACTGGAGGGCCCCGGGCACCGGGCAACTCGCCACACAGTCCAGGCAGCCGGTGCAGTCGACACTTCGCACGGAGGCGGTGGTGCCAACGGGGAGCCGAGCGGCGCAGGCCTTATCGCACAGTCCGCACGAAACGCAGATCGTCGCGTCGCGGCGCACGCGCGCGGGCGACGCCCACGAAAAGAGCCCGAGCAGCGCACCGTACGGACAGAGGTACCGGCACCAGAGCCCCTGAATGAAGACCGAGCCGACCACGAGCACGGCCATGACCGTGACTCCAACGGTTCCCATCTGCGTGAAGAAGAGTCCCATCTTCACGTCGGCGACGCGATTGTACGGCGAGTGCAGGAACGCCGTGAGCGCGTCGCGGCCCATCGTGACAATCGAAACGCCAAAGAATGCGAGCAACAGGTACTTGAGGCTTCGCAGTGCGTAGTCGAGCCATCGCCACGGCTTCACATTGCGGCCGAACGCCAGCCGCCCCAACCGCGCGAGCCACTCGGAGAGGAAACCCACGGGGCAGATCCACGAGCAGAACGACTTCCGGAAGAGCAGTGCGAGCGTGATTGCCAGCAGCACGAGCACCGTCGCGGCCGGATGAATGGCATTCAGGGCGCCCTGATAGCCCCAATCCAGCAGCCCCATCAGTCCGCTGATCGGCAGAAACGCTTCCGCCCCGGCCGGCCGCTTCGGCAGTGGCAGCGTCCCGTCCTGCGCGGACTGCACGAAGCGAGCGAACTGGATGCCAAGCAGCAGGCAGGCCGTGGCGAACGCGGCCTGCACGGCGATGCGCACACGAAACTTGCGCTCGGCGCGTTTTCCGGTGCGTCCGTCGAGCCACAGCGGCAGCGCGCGCCCCGCGCGGTCGCTCGTGCCGCGTACGCGCCCTGAAAGTGGCATAGAAGATGTTGATTTGGCCATGCCGGAAAACTGGCCGCTTAGATGGCGCGCCGAAGTCAGGTCTTGTGAGCGAGTCTGGCGCGGGATCTCCGTACGTAGTTCCCGCAACGCGTTGGTTGCCGAGGCGCGCCCTCGGGCGCCTGCCAGCCGCGCACGGCGTGTCGCGCCCCCGTTTCGTCCGACGCCCCGCCGCGCGTAGCTTTCACACGACGCAGTCCATCGCCTGTCGCGATCCGGTGTCGACGTCCGCAATCGCCATCCGAATTCCCAATCCCCAATCTCGCCCCATGCCGCTGTTCAAGCCGAAGAAATCCCTGTGGCAGCGCCTGAAGGACGTGGCGCTGCTCGATGTTGCCGTGCTGGCGCGCGGCGGCATCAACGCAGGGTCCCTTGAGCAGCTCGAGACGCTCTTGCTCGAGTCCGACTTCGGTGTGCCGGTCACGATGCGGCTCATTGGCGACGTGGAACGGTTGGCCAAGCGCGGCGCCATCAAGACGGAAGCGGAGTTTCTCGCTGCGCTGCGCGACGGGATCGCGAGCGCGCTCCGCGCGGGGAACGGCGAGTCCACCCTGGTGCTCGGCGACGCGCGGCCGGCCGTCGTGCTGGTCCTTGGCGTGAACGGGGCGGGGAAGACCACGTTCATTGGCAAGCTCTCCGCGCGCCTGCGCGCCGAGGGCAAACGCGTGATGGTGGCCGCCGGCGACACCTTCCGCGCAGGCGCCATTGATCAGCTGCGCGTCTGGGCCGAGCGTACCGGGGCCGAGTTCGTCGGGTCGCAGGCCGGTGGCGACCCCGCCGCCGTGGCCTTCAGCGCCATCGATGCGGCCGTCACGCGCGGCGTTGATGTGGTGATCATCGATACGGCGGGGCGCTTGCACACGAGCGACGGTCTGATGGACGAACTGAAGAAGGTCGCGCGCGTGATCGCCAAACGGCTTCCGGGGGCGCCGCACGAGTCGCTGCTGGTACTCGACGGCACCATTGGCCAGAATGCGGTGGTACAGGCCAAGACCTTTGCCGCGGCGGTGCCGGTGACGGGCCTGGTGGTGACCAAGCTCGACGGCACGGCGCGCGGCGGCGTGGTGGTGGCGGTGCACGAGGCCATCAACGTGCCGGTGAAGTTCGTCGGCGTCGGTGAACAGGCGGCTGATCTGCAGCCGTTCGACGCCGATACGTTCGCGCGGGATCTCGTGGAGGGGTGACGTCCTCCGCCCGTCCCCCCGCTCGGGTGCTCGACACCCCCATCACCTTCCTCAAAGGGGTGGGCGAGCGGCGTGCCGAGGCCTTTCGGCGCCTGGGGGTGATGAACGCGCGCGATCTGCTGTACCACGTGCCGCACCGCTACGAGGATGCGTCGACGGTCCGCCGTATCGCGACGCTCCGCATCGGTGAGGACGCCACGATCATCGGCACGGTGGTCAGCAAGGGTGTGCTCCCTACGCGCAAGGGACTGCGGATCTTCCAGGCTGTGGTGCAGGACGAGAGCGGCCTGATCGAGGCGTCGTGGCCAGGGCAGCCGTTCCTCGATCGCAGCATCAACAAGGGCGACGTGCTCCTGCTCAGCGGGGCGGTGCGGTTCTATCACGGCCGCCAGTTGATGCCGCGCGAGTTCGTCAACCTGGGGGCAGAGGACAGCGGCACCGCCGAGGGACGCGTGTTGGCCGTCTACCCGGCGACCGAGGGGCTGTCGTTCAAGATGATCCGTGGGATCATCGACAAACACCTGGACGCGCTCATCCCCGCGCTCGAGGAGCACCTGCCGGCCGACGTTCTGCGCGAGACGGAACTCCCCTCGCTTCAGGAGGCGATGCGTCTGGTGCACCGTCCGCCCAGCGTGGCCGAAGCGCTGCGTGGCCGCGCGCGTTTGGCGTACGACGAGTTGCTCGCCGTGCATCTGCTGCAGCGCCGCGCCAACGCGATCGCGCGGCAGGCGCGGCAGGGCATTGCGTTCACCAACAAACGGGAGCTCACCTCGCGGCTCAAGGCGGCGCTGCCCTGGGAGCTCACCGGCGCGCAGGTGCGTGCGACCCGTGAGATCGTGGCCGATATGACCAGCGCTCAGCGGATGCATCGGCTGCTGCAAGGCGACGTGGGGAGCGGCAAGACGATCGTCGCGCTCTTCGCCTGCTGCCTGGCGCTGGAGAACGGCTATCAGGCGGCGGTGATGGCGCCCACAGAACTGCTCGCCGAGCAGCATTTCCGCACGTTCAGCCGCCTGCTCGCGCCGCTCGGCGTGGAGCCGGTGCTGGTGGTTGGGTCGATGACCGCCAAGGCGCGCCGGGCGGCCGCCGCGCGCCTGGCCGAGGCGGGGCCGGTGCTGGTGGTCGGCACGCACGCGTTGGTGCAGGAGGGGACCCAGTTCGCCAACCTCGGACTCGCCGTGATCGACGAGCAGCATCGGTTCGGCGTGGAGCAACGCGCCACCTTGGGGGCCAAGGGGGGCGCGCCCGATATCCTGCTGATGTCGGCCACGCCCATTCCGCGCTCGCTCGCACTCACGCTGTACGGCGATCTCGACGTCTCGGTGCTCGATGAGCGCCCTCCGGGACGCCAGCCCGTCACGACGGCCCTCCGCCCCGAGAGTGGGCGTGCGCGCGTGCTCGAGTTCGTGGAGCAGCAGCTCGCCGCGGGGCGTCAGGCGTACATCGTCTATCCGATCATCGAAGAATCCGACAAGATCGCGCTCAAGGCGGCGACGACGGCGTTTGAGCAGCTCACGGCTGGTCCCTTCGCGCATCGGCGCGTGGCGCTGTTGCACGGTCGCCTCTCGGGCGATGAGAAGGACGCGATCATGCGCGCGTTCCGCGATGGCGACATCGACCTGCTGGTCAGCACCACGGTGATCGAGGTCGGCATCGACGTCAGCAACGCCACCGTGATGATCATCGAACACCCCGAGCGGTTCGGGCTCTCCCAGCTGCACCAGTTGCGCGGCCGCGTGGGACGCGGAGCGGCGGAGTCGTTCTGCATTCTGCTGGGCGACGTCGGCCCCGATTCGCTCGAACGTCTGCGGCACATCACCGAGACGGAGGACGGCTTCGAGATCGCGCGGGCGGACCTGCGTCTCCGTGGAATGGGCGACCTGTTCGGCAAACAGCAGAGTGGGCTGCCGGCGTTCAAGATTGCCGATCCGGTGCGTGACGAAGCACTCAGCGAGCTCGCGCGCACCGCCGCCGAGCGGTTGCTGCGCGACGACGCCACGCTCAGCGCGCCGCCACACCGCGCGCTGCAGCGTATGCTCACGTCGCGCTACGGGCGCGCGCTGGAGCTGTTCCGCGTCGGCTGAGCGTCAGGCGGTGGGGAAGTAGACGTCGAATGTCGTCCCTTCGCCGACGCGGGACGTCACGTACACGCCGCCGCCGCAGCCATTGGCCACACCGTGTACGGTGGAGAGGCCGAGTCCCGTGCCACGGTCTTTCTGTTTGGTGGTAAAGAACGGTTCAAAGATGCGCGACATCAGCGCCGGCTCGATGCCGCTGCCGGTGTCGGTCACGGAGAGCCGCACGTAGTCGCCGGCCCTGAGGTCGAGTGCCGCGCGCTCGACGGGGCCAAGGGTCACCGTGTCGAGTGCGACAGCGACGCGCCCGCCAGGCGGCGTCGCGTCTCGCGCGTTGGTGACGAGGTTGATGACCACC
>JARIEY010000041.1 GCA_031127085.1 Gemmatimonadota bacterium
GTACCGTCGCCCACCGACCCCGCACCCGCCGCGGCCGATGCCTATTTCAGCGGCGGGTACAACACCGTGCGTCACGGGTCGCTCTCGGGCGGGCCAACGGATGCTATCCAGTTGGAATGCAACTTTGCCGGCGTACGAGACACCGCTGAAAGTCGGTCGGCGTTCGCCGAGGCGTTGGCTGCGGCGCTGGAGCAGTTTCTGAAGGCGCAGTATCGCTGGCCCACGGTCGCGACCGACCGCACAGAGTGATGTCCAAATGGCATTGACTCCCGGGCCGGCAACCTTTCCGTCGCGCGAAGCGGAAGATGACTACTGGATGGGCGCTGCCATCGAGGAAGCGAAGCGCGCGGCGGCCGACGGCGAAGTGCCGGTTGGCGCGGTGCTGCTCGTCTCGGGCGCCTCGGTAGCGCGCGCGCGCAACGCGATGATCGCCACCAAGGACGCCACGCAGCACGCCGAGATGCGTGTACTGAAAGCGGGGGCCTACGCCGCGGGCGACACGCGGCTGCCGCAGGCGACGCTGTACGTCACGCTCGAGCCCTGCGCGATGTGTGCCGGGGCCATTGTGCTGTCGCGCGTCGGTCGCGTGGTCTTTGGCGCCTGGGACGACAAGGCCGGCATGGCCGGCTCGGTGCACGACCTGCTGCGGAACCCCAAGCTCAATCACCGGCCCGAGGTGAAGGGCGGTGTGCGCGCCGAGGAGTGCGGGGCAGTGCTGAGCGCGTTTTTCGCGAGCAAGCGCGGGTAGCGGGGAACTGCGACCGCCAAGGACGAAGCGCGCAAAGGGGCGCGAAGCGGTGCGGCAGGCTACGGCAGGCTACGGCGTGGTGCGGCGAAGTTCGGCGAGATCCGGCGACTTTGGCGGCGCCACCCTCCAACTGCACCAGAAAACGAAACGTCCGCTACCCAGCGATTGGGTAGCGGACGTCTCTGTTGGTAACGGCGGTTCTTCGCGCCTCTTCGGCCCTTCATCCGTCGCGGTAGAACTTACTTGTAAATCCAGTACTTCTTCGCCTCGGCGTTCCACGCCTTCGACTCGGCCGCAAAGATGGGCAACAACGCCTCGATGCCACCGTCCTTTTCTACCGCTTCGCGCAACCGGGCGCTGCCCGACAGCCGGTCGATGGAGCGCGTGCGCCACTCCCACTTGTCCTTATGGCGCACGTACATCTCGCGCAGCATGTGCGCGCCGACTTCAACCGGCACCACCGCGTCGCGGTCGGTGACCTTGACCTTGACCATCGGAATCGTCTGCCCGCCGAACTCGTAGCCCGCCTCCACCGGCCGGAGCACCGAGTCGAAGCGCACGCCCGGGATCTTCTTGGCGTTGAGCGCCGCGGCGATTGCACCCGCGTCGGTGAGCCAGCTGGCACCGGCCTGAGCGAACGGATCGTCCGTGCCGCGCCCCTCGCTGATGTTCACCCCTTCAAAGAACACGGTGCCGGTGTACAGCACGTTGGCGTCGTTGTTGCGCAGGTTGGGCGACGGGTTCACCCACGGCAGGCCGGTGTCTTCGTAGTACATCGCCCGCGTGTACCCCTGCATCGGGACGACCTTCAGGTCGGCCTTGAACTTGCCGCTTCCTACCAGGTAAAGACCCAGTTCGCCCGGCGTGAAGCCGTAGCGCAGCGAGACAGGGTAGAGCCCCACGAGGGAGCTGAACGCCATGTCAAGAATGCCACCGTCCACCTTGTCGGCGCGGATCGGGTTGGGGCGGTCGAGAATAATGACCGAGACGCCCGCCTTGCCCGCGGCCTCGGCGGCCTGCGCCATCGTCCACTGGTAGGTGTAGACGCGCGCGCCGACATCCTGGATGTCATAGAGCAGCACGTCAATGGTCTTGAGCTGTTCGGGCGACGGGACCCGCTGATCGCCGTACAACGAGTATATCGGCACGCCCGTGGCCGAGTCGGTCGTGGAGGCGATCTTCTCGCCGGCCTTGGCGACGCCACGAATCCCGTGCTCGGGACCGAACAGCGCGGCGAGCTTGACGCCCGGCGCCTTGTGCAGCGCGTCGATAGCGCTGGTGCCGTCGGGGAGCCGGCCACTGTGGTTGGTCAGCAGGCCCACGCGCTTGCCCTTGATCAGGTGCAGCGAGTCCTTGAGGAGCACCTCGAGTCCCGACTTGACGCGGGCTTGAGCGAGGGCGGGCGCCCCGTAGGCGGCGACGGCTACGGCGGCGAGGATGAGTCGACGGGAAATGGTCATGGGGATAAAGTGCCACGGCGGGCCACCGCAGGCAACGGAACACGCCGACTACCTGGCGCGGCGACGCCGCGAAGCAAGCGCGGAGCCGGTGCAGAATGGGGGCAAATGGGCGCCGGCAATCCTTGATCTGCCGTTGTCACGTGGGTACAATTCGTGTCTCGTTTGGACAGGTGGCCGAGTGGCTGAAGGCACCGGTCTCGAAAACCGGCGTACCGGCAACGGTACCGTGAGTTCGAATCTCACCCTGTCCGCTCTACAGGACGCGCAACGCGTCGGTGTCCGCACCGGCGCGTTGTCGTTCCTGCCGCTGAAGTTTCTCTGTAGTTTCTCTGTAGTCTCTCTGTGGTTTCTCTGTAGTTTCTCTGTGCTTTGGACAGGTGGCCGAGTGGTTTAAGGCGCACGCCTGGAAAGTGTGTGTACGTCAAAAGCGTACCGTGGGTTCGAATCCCACCCTGTCCGTCACATCCCCGAAACCCCGCGTTCCTCCGAGAGCGCGGGGTTTTCGCGTGCCGCCGATTTTTCGCGCAAACGGGTAAACCCCTACGCTCGGCCGCGCGGGAACGGCGTATGCTGCATCATGGCACGTCGAATGTCATCTTCGGCGGAGCCACCTACCCCAGCGCCAACTCCTCGGGCGCCGGGGCGGCACACTCGGCGTCGTCGTTGGCCGTCAGGTTGACCCGCGTCCCCACTCGATACGACTCCCAGCCTGTGGGATCCCACGGGGCGAGTAATTGCTTGACGTCGGCCGGCGCGGTCACGGGGGCGAGCCACGAGGCGTAGTGCCCGGGTGCGATGATCACCGGCATACGGCCGTGGATCGGCGTCATGAGGGCATTCGGCTCACAGGTGAGCACCGTGACCGTCTCCACGATCGCCGGCATCTCGCCGTCGCCCGCCGTTGCGACCGGTTGCCAGCGCTCCCACAGTCCGGCGAGCGCGAACACCCCACCGTCAGCACGGCGCACGAACCAGGGCTGTTTGCGCTTGGCGCCGGCCACTCCCTGCCACTAGTAGAATACGTCGGCGGGAATGAGGCAGCGGCGCTGCCGAAAGGCCGAACGGAAGGCGGGCTTTTCATGCGCTGACTCGGCGCGGGCGTTGGTCAGCTTGCCTCCAATCGACGCTTCCGTCGCCCACGAGGGAATGAGTCCCCACCGCAGCCACGCGACCTCGGCCTCCTTGCCGGCGCTGCGCACCACCGCGAGGTCACGCCCGGGACCGATGTTCCAGTGTGGCGGGAGCGTCGGCCCGCGGCGCACGCCGAACTGCGACCAGTCGATCCGGTCGCTCTTGGAGAGGGCGAAGCGGCCGCACATCGGTTACGGCGCCGCCGTGGCGCGCTCGCGGGCGCAGAGCGCCTCGAGGCGGGCGAGCAGGCTGTTGATGTCCACCGGCTTGAGCAGTACGTCATCCACCGACATCTCGCGCATGCGCGCCAGGTCGTCCTCGCGCACAAAGCCCGTGCAGAGCAGGACCGGGATATCGGCGTCGAGCGCGCGAATGCGCGCGAGCGTCTCGACGCCGCTCAGTTCGCCCGGGAGCTGCACATCGAGCAGGATTGCGCGGATTTCCTCGCGATGCGAACCGAACTGCGCCAAGGCACGTGTGCCGTCGGCAGCCTCGAGCACGGTGAACCCCGAGAGGTCGAGCACCATCCGCAGCATCTCCCGCAGCGCGCGCTCGTCATCCACCAGGAGAATGACGGGGCGGGTCACCCGCGGTGACGACACCCGCGCTGGTGAGGTCGGCGATTTCGCGGCGATCGTCGGCGCTGCCCGGTCGGCCAAGGCCCGGAAGAGCAATCGCACGCGGGTGCCTCGGCCCACCGCGCTCGTGACGGTGATCGACCCGCCAAGCTGGCGCGTCAGACCGTACACGAGGGCGAGGCCAAGTCCGGTGCCGCGTCCTGGCTCCTTGGTGGTGAAGAACGGCTCGAAGAGCCGCGCCTTCACTTCCTCGGTCATTCCGGAGCCGGTGTCGATCACCGCGATCTCGACGTGCGTCCCGGCATGCGGCACGCCCGCGGCGCGGGCCTGCGCGTCGTCGAGAAATACGCGCTGGCACTCGATCCGCAGCGAGCCGCCGGACGGCATTGCGTCGCGCGCGTTGATGCAAAGGTTCAGCAGCGCCTGCTCAATCTCGCCGGCGTCGCCCAGCACCGGCGGGACATCGGCTGCCGTCCAGGCGTCGATCACGATGCGGGGGTCGAAGGTGCGCGCGCAGATGGCGCCCACCGCGTCGATGGCACGTCCCACATCCACCGGCTCCAACCGCATGGGATCGTGCCGGCTGAAACTGAGCAACTGCCGCGTCAGCTCGGCGGCGCGGGTTCCCGCGTGTTCAATGCCGTCGAGAGCGGCTGATGCCGGATGTCCCGGCGTGGTGAGTGCGCGGGCGGCGGTCACGCCCGTGAGAACTGCCCCCATCAGGTTGTTGAAGTCGTGCGCAATACCGCCGGCCAGCGACCCCACTGCCTCCATCTTCTGCGCGTGTGCCATCGCCTCGCGTCCCGTCAGGTCGCGATAGGCGGCCAATGTCCAGGTGCCGCCTTCAAAGGCGATGGTGCTCGTCGCCACCCCCCACGTTTGTGTCACGCCATCGGGGCGTCGCCAGCGTACCACGCGTTGGCCGGGGCCGCCGGGAACGAGGTCGGGCTCGAGCGTCTGACCGACCATCGCCGCCGCATCCAGGCCCGTCAGTGCACTCGTCGCCGGGTTGGCGTCGATCACCAGGCCCGTCCCCGGCTCCAGCAGGAATAGCGCATCCGCGGCGCGGTCAAAGACGTCGCGATAGCGGCGCTGGAACTCGAGCAGCGAGCGCACCGTCTCGTTGAACGCCGTGCGCAGCAACTCCCACTCCGTGATGGGCAGGTCGATGCGCAACTCGCGCACCTCCTGTGCGTCGCGCATCGCTTCGATATCGCGTGCGGTCTCCAGCAGTGGCGCCACCAGCAGGCGTCGTCCGACGTACCAGATAAGCCACGCGGCGACGGCCCCTCCGACCAGCACGATCAGGAAGAAGGCAACGCCCCAGTAGAAGTGCGCCTGTTCCGCCCGTCGGTCGAAGGCGGTACGCACGCTACCAACCGGGCGACCGAGCACGTCGACCAACGGATCGAAGAAAATCAGCGAATCGCCGGCAGCCCGCGTCTCATGCCGCCGGCCGGCCACCGTATCGAGGGTAAGCCGCAGCGGCAGCGAGAGCCCCTCATTGAGGGACGCGAGAAACGCCTCGGTGACAGGCGCGCCGAGCACGAGATACCCGCCCATGCGCCGGCCATCGTCGGCGAGCAAGGGCGTGCCACCCACGCGATAGACCGTGCCGCCGAGGCGCAGGTAGCCGCCGATCGAACCGACGCTGTCCATACGGTCGAAGAGGGCCGCCGGGAGCTGCGGCGCGGGCGCGCGCTCGCCCGTCGCCGGCCAGACGAAGCGCGGGGTGCGCTGCTCGTCGTAGACTGCCAGCAGGTTGTACCCACGTCGCGTGAGAAAGCTCTGCTCCTCGGCCACCAAGCGACGCTCGGCGCCCGCGTCGTCGGGCGCGTGCAGGATGGCGGCCGCTTCGTCGCTGTACGCGCGCTCCTCGGCCCCTTCCTGAATATCGCGCGCCTGACGGGTGAGGTTGGTGCTCACCCAGAGCGCCGTCCGCTCGGTGACCGTCTGCTCCCAGGAGTTCCACGCGCGGAACATCACCAAGCCGCCGCCGGTGACGGCAGCCACGAAGAGGACGAATGCCGCCCCGGTAAAGCGGGCGAGCAGCGAACGAAGAGAGCTTGGGCCGGCGAACACGGGGCAGGGAGTTGGGAACAGATCGAGGCGTGCCCGCACGTTACCGCACGCGAGCGCGCGCCGCAAACCTTTTCGTCCGTCCACGTGTCAGAAGAAGTGAACCCCGGCAGTCACCGCCTGGCCGGACGCATCACGGAGGACCCTCCTGTGGAAACGAAACAGATGATGACCACGGCCGGCGCCATCCTGTGCCTCGTGGATGAGCACGGCACTATCCTCGGATGGATTCCGTATCCTCTCCGTCGTGACGCCTTGGGACCGGGACGAGAAAAGGTCTACCTCGCCCGTCCGACCGCCGTCGCCCTGCCGCAGCGCCCAGCGCGCGCCGCCTAGCATCACCTTCGATCGTCGCACGCCCCGTTGTCGAATGGCCTGCCAGCGGCGCATATTTGTCGCAGCATGGCCACCGTCCCCACGATCGTCCTCAACGCACGTGCGCTCGAACGCACAGTGGCACGCATGGCCGACGAAATTGTCGAGCGGGCCGACGGCACGGAGCACTTGCTGCTCGTCGGTATCCAGCGCCGCGGCGTGCAACTGGCTGAACGCCTCGCCCGCGTGATCGAATCGCGCGAACAGGTGGCCGTGCCGCGCGGCGCGCTCGACATCACGCTCTATCGCGACGACCTGCAGACGGTCGGACCGCGCCCCATCGTCGGCAAAACGCTCATTCCGTGCGCCATCGACGGCAAGACGCTGTGCATCGTCGATGACGTGCTCTACACCGGCCGCACCATCCGCGCGGCGCTCGACGAACTGGCCGACTTCGGCCGTCCGTCGCGCATCATGCTCGCGGTGCTCGTCGATCGCGGCGGGCGCGAGCTCCCCATCCACGCCGACGTCGTCGGCCGCGTCATCGACGTGCCGCGCGGGGGACGCGTGGACGTGGGCGTCGTGGAACTCGACGGCTGCGACGAAGTCACCCTGGTCATCGCCGGAGAGGAACCGTGAGCGCTCCGCTCGGCAAGGACCTGCTCGGACTCGAGCACCTGTCCGCCGGGCAGATCAACCTCGTTCTCGACACCGCCGAACCGCTGCGCGAAATCAGCGAGCGGGCCATCAAGAAGGTGCCGACGTTGCGCGGCGCCACGGTGGTGAATCTGTTCTTCGAGGCCTCCACTCGCACGCGGATTTCGTTCGAGTTCGCCGAGAAGCGGATGTCGGCCGACACGGTCAACGTGGCGACCGCCGGCAGCTCGGTGACCAAGGGCGAAACACTGGTCGACACCGCCAAGAACCTCGAGGCGATGAAGATCGACATGGTGGTCATCCGCCATCCGTCGTCCGGGGCGGCCCGCTTTCTCGCCGAACGCATCGAGAGCAACGTCATCAACGCCGGCGATGGCACGCACGAACATCCCACCCAGGGGCTGCTTGACCTGCTGACGCTCCGCCAGCGCTTCGGTACGCTCCAGGGCAAGCGGGTGTGCATCGTCGGCGACGTGCTGCACTCGCGGGTGGCGCGCTCCAACATCTGGGGGCTCACCAAGCTGGGCGCGGAAGTCGCCGTCTGCGGCCCGCGCTCGCTGCTCCCCAACGCCATCAGCGAGTTCGGCGTGCAGGTGTTCGACCGGGTGGAGCAAGCCATCGAATGGGCCGACGCGCTCAACGTGCTCCGCCTGCAGCTCGAGCGGATGCAGGCGGGCTACATCCCGTCGCTGCGCGAGTACAACCGCGTCTTCGGCATTACGCGCGAGCGCCTCGACCGCGCGCCGCGCGACGTGCTCATCATGCATCCGGGGCCGATGAACCGCGGCGTCGAGATCGACAGTGATGTGGCCGATGGACCGCACTCCGTGATTCTGGACCAGGTAACCAATGGCGTGGCCGTCCGCATGGCCGTGCTCTATCTCCTTGCCGGCAACGCGCCGGCGCTAGCCGAGGCCGCGAAAGGCGGCGACCGCTGATGACCCAACATCGTGATGTGATCCTCAAGGGCGGGCGTTTGCTCGACCCGTCGCTCGGCCTCGACGGCGTGGGCGACCTTCTCGTGCGCGACGGCAAGGTCGAAGCGCTCGGCGGCCTCATTGGCACGCCCGACGGCGCGCTGGTCGTGGAGTGCGGCGGACAGGTGGTCTCGCCCGGCTTCATCGACGTGCACTGTCACCTCCGCGAGCCCGGCCGTGAGGACGTCGAAACGATCCTCACCGGTGCGCGCGCGGCGGCGGCCGGCGGCTTCACGGCCGTCTGCGCGATGCCGAACACCGATCCGGTCACGGACAACCAGGCCGCAGTGGGGTTTGTGCTCAAGCAGGGACGTGCCGCCGGCGCGGCGCGTGTGTATCCCATTGGCGCCATCTCCATTGGCCAGAAGGGCGGCCAGTTGGCGGAGTTCGGCGAGATGGTGGGTGCCGGCGCGGTCGCGGTGAGCGATGACGGAAAGCCGGTGGTCAGCGCGCAGCTGATGCGCACTGCGTTGGAGTACGCGCGCACCTTCGGCATTCCGGTGGCGGACCACTGCGAGGAGCCGACGCTTGCCGCGGGCGGCGCGATGAACGAGGGCTACGTGTCGGCGCGGCTCGGCCTGAAGGGGATTCCCGCGGAAGCCGAGGAAATCATGGCGATCCGCGACATCCTGCTCGCGCGCCTCACCGGCGGGCACGTGCACCTCTGCCATATGAGCACCAAGGGATCGGTGGAACTCATCCGGTGGGGCAAGGAGCGCGGGATCCCGGTCACGGCGGAAGCGTGCCCGCATCACCTCTCGCTCACGGAAGCCGAGGTGGAGGGGTACAACACCAACGCCAAGATGAACCCGCCGCTGCGTTCGGCCGCCGATGTGGAAGCGGTGCAGCAGGCCGTGAAGGACGGCACGATTGACGTGATTGCCACCGATCACGCGCCGCATCACAACGACGAGAAGCAACGCGAGTTCAGCGATGCGCCCAACGGCATTATCGGACTGGAAACGGCACTTGCCGTCAACGTCACGTGGCTGGTGAAGTCGGGAATCATCTCGCTGGGGACGCTGGTGGAGCGTATGGCGTGCGCGCCGGCCCGGTTGTTCGGCCTTCCGGGGGGCTCGCTGCGGCGTGGGACGGCGGCCGACATCACGGTATTCGACCCCGAGGTCGCGTGGATGGTCGATCCCAAGAGCTTCCTCACCAAGGGGCGCAACACCCCGTACGCCGGTCGGATGCTGCATGGGCGGGTCGCCTGTACCCTCGTGGACGGTCGGATCGTCTATAACCGGATGGGGTAACCGCTACGCACCGGACCGATGACGTCCGGCAGGCGGTCTGCACCGTCTGCCGTCGGCTGTACGAGCGCGGGCTGATCGCGGGTGGAGATGGCAACGTTTCCGTCCGGGTGGGCCTCGACGCCGTGCTGATTACTCCCGCCGGCCTCTCGAAGGTGGACGTTCACCCGGAGGACCTCGTGGAACTCGGTCTGGATGGCACGGTGCGCGGCGGTGCGCGGCGTCCGTCGTCCGAGTTGGCGGTGCACCTCCGTGCGTATCACCGACGGCCCGAGGTGCGCGCAGTGGTTCACGCGCATCCCCCGATGGCCACCGCCTTCGCGGTCGCTGGCCAGCCCATCGACACGGGGGGCCTCGCGGAACTCCGCTTCGGCGTTGGCCCCGTGGCGCTGGTGCCGTACGGGACGCCGAGCACGACCGCGGCAGCCGACGTCTTCGACCCGTACTGGGCGTCGCACGACGCCTTTCTCATGGCGCATCACGGCGCGCTCACGGTTGGCCGCACGCTGACCGAAGCGCACCAGCGCATCGAGAGCCTGGAAAACGGCGCCCGCATCCTGTGGGCCGCCCGCGCGCTGGGCCCCGTGCCGTCCCTGCCCGCTGACGCGCTGGCCGCGCTCGATGCGCTGCGTCACGCGTCACGCACTGTCACGCGTGACGAGGTGGATCCCCAATGAGCACGCCCGAGAAGGACACTGTGGAAAACGTCGAAAAGCTGCTCGCGGAGCGTCGCAAGGTGTCTGGCTGGCTGAGCGCGCTGGCTGGGCGCAAGTCCGATACGTCTGCGGTGGTTTATCAGCGGGTGCACGACGACTACACGGCCAAGCTCGATAAGGTGCAGGCCAAGCTGGTTGCCGCGTCGGACGCGGTGCAGGTGGCAGCGGCTGACCTGGCTGGACGTTTGACCGACAAGGAAGAGTCCGTTGCGGCCAAGCGCGATGAACGCTCCGAGGCCGAGCTGCGCGCCCTCGTCGGCGAATACTCCGAGCGCGAGTGGGACAAGCGCCGTGCACGACTCGACGAGGAACTGGCGGCGGCGACCACCGAGCGCGACGCATTGCGTGAGGAACTGGCGCGACTGCGCACCGTGCTTGCCGAAGTCTCGGCGGCTCCGGGGCAGGCGGACGAGGCCCCGGATGAGCCGACGCCTGCGCCGGTCACGCCCGACATCGAAGCGTTGCAGACCTCCCAGGATGAGACGAGTGCGGCTGACGCGGGCACCGTCGATGCGGCGTTGGCGGGGGATGTCTCGCCGGCCGAGTCACCGCTGGATGCGCCGGTGAGTGACGGGGCGGCCAATGACGGCACGGCCAACGACGGCACGGCCAACGACGGCACGGCCAACGACGGCACGGCTGCGCCGGCTGCAGAGTTCGCGGACGCGTCGCTCGCCTCTATCGCGGAGTTTGTCGACGAGGGGGCGCCCGCGGAGACGGGGACAGACGCGCTGGTCGACGGCTCGCTCGAGGTCACGGCTGAGAACCGCGTGCCTGATGAAGCCTTACCGTCGGCGTTGGCTGAGGGCGACGTTCCGGCGCTCGACGCATCGTCGGCACCGACGCCGATCGTCCCGACGCAGGCCGTGGTGCAGTCGGCGCCCATCATTCCCATCCACGAGCAGCTGATCAGCGCGCCGGTAGATTCGTCGGCGCCGCTCGCGCCGTCGTTTGACGAGTTGGCGTTCCTGAAGTCGGTTGTCGGTCGGCCGACGCCGGCAGCCAATGTGCCGATGAACGAACCGTTCACTGGTCCCAAGGCAGCGCCGGCACCGCGGCCGTCGCCTTACGAGCCCGAGGCGCCGCCGGCGCGCGACGCGCGTTCGTACGCCATGCCTGAGCCGCCGATCGCCTTCCCGGATCCCGTGCCCGAGCCCCGGGTCAGTCAGGAAATGACACCGCCGCGTGAGAGTTTCTTTGGTCGGCCGACGCCGCGCACGAGTGAGGCCGTCAAGTCGTTGCGCTGCCAGGAGTGCGGCACGCTCAACTATCCGACCGAGTGGTACTGCGAACGCTGCGGCGGGGAACTCGCCGCGCTCTAGCGAGTGGTTCGCGACGGGTGCGTTGCCCGCAGGCGCAACGACACAGGGGGCCGCACGGTGTGCGGCCCCCTGTCGTTCGGCAGTCCTTACCGCGTGCCGCTTAGCCCTTGCGGGCGATCTGGCTCTTGTGACGCGCCGCGGCGTTCTTGTGCACCAGACCCTTGCGGGCGGCGCGATCGACGAGCTGCTCAGCCGTCTTCTTTTCCGCCGGGGTGGCGGCGCCGGTCTTGGCCTTCTTGAGGGCAGTCCGCAGCGCGGCACGCTGCGCACGGTTGCGCACGGTCGCTGCGCGGGCCTTGCGCATGTTCTTCTTCGCGGACGCGATCTTGGGCACTCTTGAGACTCTCCGAAATGGTTCGATGGCCGCCAAGTGGCGGACAGACTGAAAAAGATGGTCGGCGCTGAGGGCCAAGTCAAGGTGGGGAAGGCGGTTGGGGGGAGATTTCGGATGGGGAATCCGGATCGCGATTCAGGATGGCGACACGCGATCGCGGCCAACGCCGTCGTTCCGTGCCACACGCCCTACCGTCACCGTTCGCGCGCCGGTATTTTTCGGGTCTGACTGCCCGCGATGGGCCTCTTCCTCCCCCCGGCGAACACCGCGTGACCCCCAAGGCCATACAGCTGTTGCTCGGTGCGCCGGTGCTGCTCTTCGCGATGGTCGCGCACGAGTATGCGCACGGCTATGCCGCGCACAAGCAAGGGGATGACACCGCGCTGATGCTCGGGCGCCTGAGCTGGAATCCGCTGCGCCACATCGACCCGTGGATGACGGTGATTCTCCCGGCCCTGATGTTCTACACCACGGGGATGGCCCTCGGCGGCGCGAAGCCGGTTCCGGTCAACCCGCGCAACTACCGCAACTATCGGCGCGGCGACATCATCGTGTCGCTGGCGGGGATCGCCACCAACCTGCTGGTCGCCGTTGTCCTCCTGCCGGCGATCATCCTCATCGGGCTGCTCGCCCGTGCAGTGCCCGCGTTCGGTGAGACGGCATCGCTGCTGCAGGAGATGTTCCGCTTGGGCATCTACATCAACCTGCTCCTTGCGGTCTTCAACCTGATGCCGCTGCCTCCGCTCGACGGGTCGCACGTCGTCAAGCACCTGCTGCCGGCCCGCGCCGCGGTCGCCTACCAACAGGGCGCCCGCTATGGATTCGTCATTCTGATTCTCCTGCTGATGTTCGGCGGACCGGTGCTCGGCGCCTGGATGGCACCCGCCGTCTGGCTCGGACGCCTCGCCGTGGACGTTGCCTCTCCCTACATCATCCCGATCCCGTGGACCACGTGACACCCAGCGCCTCGGGCGCTGCCGCCGGCCCCCCCGAACAGGGGTTCGTCGTGGACCTCCCGCACTACAGCGGGCCGCTCGACCTGTTGCTGTCGCTGATCCGCGACGAGAAGGTCGACATCTACGACATCCCGGTCGCGCGCATCTGCCAGCAGTTCATCGTGCGGATGCACTCGCTGAAGCTCGACGAGGCGGCCGACTACCTCGAGATGGCAGCCCGTCTGCTTCGCATCAAGGCGCAGATGCTCCTGCCGCGCCCCGACGGTGAGGACACCTGGGAGGATCCGCGCGCCGAACTGGTGCGCCGTCTGCTCGAGTACCAACAGATGCGCGAAGTGGTGGATGTGCTCGAGCGACTCGGCGAGGATCGCCGCAATCGCTTTGCGCGCACCTTTGTGCCGGCCTCGATGACCCCGGTCGTGCAGACGCCGCTTTCACTCTCGCTGGGCGAACTGCTGGGCGCCGTCGACCGCGTGCTCCGCCACGCCCAGCGCCCCGAGATTCATCAGGTCATTTCGCGTCCCATCGACGTGGACGGCTTCATCGACATCGTCCGCGCCGTCATCGCCCTGCGCGCCGTGGCCCGGTTCCGCGACGTCGTACCGCCCGGCGCCGAGCGCTGGGAGGTGCTCTCCGGCTTGCTCGCGCTGCTCGAACTCGCCCGTCGCGGAGAACTGCGTCTGGCCCAACTCCGTCCCTTTGCGTCTGTGGAGATCCGCCGTGAACTCGCTGGCGAAGCTGCTTGAAGCGGCGCTCTTCGCGAGCCCGCGTCCCATTCCCACCGAAGAACTGGCCGCGCTCGACGCCGAGGCGTCGCCGGCCGCCGTGCAGTCGGCGCTCGACGAGCTGCGCGAGCATTACGACGTCGACGGCCATGCCGTCGAACTGGTCGATGCGGGCGGCGGCTGGCAGATCCTGACCCGTCCGGAATACACCGAGGCGATTGAGCGGGCGCAGATGGCGCACCGGCCGCGTCGGCTGTCGCCCGCGGCGCTTGAGACGCTGGCACTCGTCGCGTATCGCCAGCCGATCGGCCGCGCCGAGATCGAGGAGATCCGTGGCGTCGACGTCGGCAGCGTGCTGAAGTCGCTGCACGAGCGTGGCCTCGTGGACGTGGTCGGCCGGTCCGAAGGACTCGGACGCCCGCTGCTGTATGGCACCACCTCGGCCTTCCTGGAGCAGTTCGCGCTGCGGCACCTGGAAGAATTGCCGCGCACCGATGAACTCGCGATCGCGCTCCGCGTTCGTGAGCCCGAGACACTGGCCGAAGTACTCAGCACCGACGAGGCATCATGACGGACAACGCGATGCGGATTCACCGCGCGCTGGCGCGCGCCGGAGTCGCGTCGCGACGCAAGGCGGAAGAACTGGTGGCGGCCGGGCGCGTGCGCGTCAACGGCGCCGTGGCCCAGACGGGGCAGAGCGTGGACCCCGCGCGCGACGTGATCACCGTCGATGGACAGGCGATTGCCCGGCCGCAGAAGCCCACGTGGATGGTGCTTCACAAACCGGCGGGCGTGCTGACGTCGCGTCCGGATGGCAGCGACCGGCGCACCGTCTTTGATCTGATCCCCGACGTGCCAGGCCTCACTTACGTGGGGCGACTGGACTACCTCACCGGAGGCGTGCTGCTCCTCACCACCGACGGCGAGGCGGCGCACCGGCTCACGCATCCCTCGTCCGAGATCGAACGCACCTACGTCGTCACCGTGCGCGGCGACGTGGCAGCGGCCGTGCGGCACGCGCGAGCGGGGATTGAACTCGAGGACGGGTTCGTGCGTCCGGTGGCGGTGGACGCGGCCCCCGGCGCCGACAAGCAGTGGCAGCTCACGATCACCATTCGCGAAGGGCGCAACCGCGAGGTGCGCCGGCTGTGCGAGGCGCTCGATCTCGAAGTGCGCCGGCTTGTGCGCACGCAGTTTGGTCCGGTGCGGCTCGGCTCGCTCAGCGCCGGCGCGTCACGTCCGCTGACCGCACGCGAACTCGCGGCGATCGCGGCCATCGGGGTCGCCGCCGAGTAGCCGGCCGTGCGGAACACCGCGACGTCCCGGGCAGTATGCGCTCAGTCGCCGGCCTGGCCGTCGGGTCGCCACGGTCGGCACGTTCCGGAGTAGGCGCCGTCCTCGCGCAGCACTCTCCCACTATTCCCTCTCTTTCAGCCCTCTCTCCCGTGCAAACCACTCTCGCCCGCGCCATCTCCGCCCAGGTGGGCAAGCGCGTCGTTGGACAGGATGCCATGATCGACCGGCTCCTGATCGCGATTCTGACCGGGGGTCACGTGTTGCTCGAAGGAGTCCCCGGGCTCGCGAAGACACTGACCGTGCGCACGCTGGCCGAGACCATTAGCACGACCTTCAGCCGTATTCAGTTCACTCCTGATCTGCTCCCCGCCGACGTCGTCGGCACGCAGGTGTTCGACCAGGGGACGGCGGAGTTTTCCGTGAAGCCGGGGCCGATCTTCGCCAACATCGTGCTGGCCGACGAGATCAACCGTGCACCGGCCAAGGTGCAGGCGGCGCTGCTCGAGGCGATGCAGGAGAAGCAGGTGACCATCGGCGGGCAGTCGTTCCTGCTCGAAGAGCCGTTCCTGGTGCTTGCCACACAGAATCCGATCGAGCAGGAAGGGACGTACCCGCTTCCCGAGGCACAGGTCGACCGGTTCATGCTGAAGCTGCGTGTCGGCTACCCGACGCGCGATGAGGAAAAGGAGATCATGCGGCGCATGGCGTCGGGCGACGCGATTCCCGTGGAGCACGTCGCGACGCCGGCGCAGATCATGCAAACCCGCCACGAGATCGCCGCGCTGCGGCTCGACGAACGCCTGGTGGACTACATCGTGGATCTGGTCCACGCCACGCGCGCGCCGGCCGATGCCGGCCTGGCGTCGTTGCAGCCGCTCATCGAGTTCGGCGCCTCGCCGCGCGCCACCATCGCGCTGGCTCAGGCGTCGCGCGCCCACGCCTATCTGCGCGGCCGCGAGTATGTGTCGCCCGACGACGTCAAGGCGCTCGCGCCCGACGTGCTACGCCATCGCGTGCTGCTCACGTACGAAGCCGAGGCCGAGAACGTGGAGCCGGATGAAGTGATCGCCCGCATCCTCGACGCTGTCCCTGCGCCGTGAGCGCAACCGCCGCCCCGCGCGCGCCGGCGCCGGCCAGCGAGGCCGGCGTCGCGAGCGTTCCTCCCGAGATCCTGCGCCAGGTCAAGCGCATCGAGTTGCGCACGCGCGGCCTGGTGAACTCGCACTTCGCCGGCGAGTACCACTCGGTCTTCAAGGGGCAGGGGATGGAGTTCGCCGAGGTGCGCGAGTACCAGGCGGGCGATGAAGTGCGCACCATCGACTGGAACGTCTCGGCGCGTATGCGCCGGCTCTTCGTCAAGCGCTACGTCGAGGAGCGCGAACTCACGGTGCTGCTGCTGGTGGACTGCTCGGGGTCGGCGCGCTTCGGCACGGCCGAGCGCGACAAGCGCTCGCTCTCCGCCGAACTGGCCGCCGTGCTCGCACTCACTGCCACGCGCAACAACGATCGCGTGGGGCTGGTGTTGTTCTCCGACGCGGTGGAGCACGTGGTGCCGCCGCGAAAGGGACGCAAGCACGCCCTGCGCCTCGTGCGCGACGTGCTGGCCTGGCCGGCGCGCCAGCGCGCCACCGATCTGGCGGGGGCGCTCGATCACGCGGCGCGTCTGCTCTCGCACCACGCCATCGTGTTCGTGATTTCGGATTGGGTGGCTCCCGATCCGGAGCGCGCGCTGCGCCGGCTGCGGCAGCGGCACGACGTGGTGGGCGTGGTGCTTGATGATCCCGGCGAGCGTGATCTTCCCGCGCTTGGCGTGGCACGCCTCGTGGATCCGGAGACGGGGACGTTCCTTGAAGTCGACACCAACGACGCGGCGGTTCGGCGGGCGTACGCCGAGGCGCAGCACGCGGAGCGTGCGGAGCGCACGTCGCGTTTCCGCCGCCTGGCGATCGACGAAGTGCGCGTGCGAACGGAGGCCGGCTACGTCGATGCGCTGATGCGCTTCTTCGCAACCCGCGAGACGCGGGCGCGACGGCGGGTGCGGCGCTGATGCGGGTGCCCCGATGATCGGTGTCGCTCCGATCGCCCTGTGGCTCTCGCTGCAGGCGCCGTCGCCGCGTCCGGTGGTCACCGTCGACGTGCAGCCGGCCACCGTTGCTGTGGGCGAACCGTTCACGGTACGGGTGCGGGTGCGGGCTCGTGCGGGGGCGACGATCCGGTTTCCGGCCGTGCCCGATTCGGCAGGGAGTGTCGAGGCCGTGGATCCGCGGGCCATAGAGGACCACTCGACGAGCGCGGCCTTCGAGCAGGTGGCGACCTATCGGTTCATCGCGTGGGAGCCGGGGCGGCGCATCGTGCCGCTGGGCGATGTGCGCTGGGAACAGTCACGTGGCGCCGAGCTGCTGGCCACGGGGCCAGCGCGGGTTGAGGTCACGTCGATGCTCCCCGCCGACACGTCGTCGCAGATCCCGCGCGGGGCGCGCGACCTGATTAATCCGCCGCCGCTCTGGTGGCGCTGGGCGCTGGGGGCACTGGCGGTGCTCGCCATCCTGTGGATGGCGCGCCGCGCGTGGACGCGGCGGGCGTATACGGTGCGGCCAATCGATCCGTTCGCCGAGGCGCAGCGCGCCTTCGCGGCGGTGGATGATCTCGCACTCGTCGATGCCGGCGAACCGGGCCGTGCCGTGCTGGCGTATGCCGAAGTGATGCGCGAATACCTCACCAAGCGCTTCCCCCTGGCCACCGACGGACTGACGACGGCGGAGTATGTGGAGGCGCTGTCGAAGCAGGCGCTGCCGATTATGCCCGAGGAAGTCGCGCACGTGCTGCGGGCGGCCGACGCCGTGAAGTTTGCCAACGCCGGGGTGGACGCCGAGGGCGTTCGCAACGCAGCCCGTGCCGCGCGCGCCGTCGTGGCCGACGTGCAGGCGGCGTATGAGGCGCGGCTGGCCGCGGCCGACAAGGGGAAGGGGGCGCGGGCGCGCCGGAGGTCGACGTGACGCTCCTGCGCGGCTTCGAACTGGCCTCGCCGTGGTGGCTGTTGCTGCTGCCGCTCGTGGCATGGTGGCTGCGCTGGCGCCGGCACCGGCAGCCGGACGCCATTCTCTTCTCCCGCGTGGATCTGCTCCAGCGCGGTCCTGCCCGGGGGCGCTGGGCGGCGCGGGCGTTGCGCGTCCTGCGGGTCACCGCGCTGCTCGCCGGCACGCTGGCGCTGGCGCGTCCGCGCACGGGGGCGCGTACCGAGCAGGTCACGGGCGATGGCATCAGCATCATGCTAGTGGTGGACCTGTCGAGCTCAATGCTGGCCGAGGACTTCCAGCCGCAGAATCGCCTGGAGGTGGCCAAGGACAAGATCAAGCAGTTCGTGATGGGGCGCACATCGGACGCCGTGGGGCTCGTCTCGTTCTCGGGCGAGGCGCTCACGCAGGTGCCGCTCACCGTCGACTATCCGGTGGTGCTCGCCGCGGTGGATAACCTGCAGTCGGGCCAACTTGAGGACGGCACGGCCATCGGGACGGCCATCGCGACGGCGGCCAATCGGCTGCGCGATGCGCCGGGACGCTCGAAGGTGATGGTGGTGCTCACCGACGGCGTCAATAATCGCGGCGCCATCGATCCGCGGACGGCGGCGCAGGCGGCGGCGTCGCTGGGGATTCGCATCTACACGATTGGCGTCGGCAGCGAGGGTATGGCGCCGGTGCCAGTGGGGCGCGGCGTCTTCGGTCTGCGGTACGAGAACCGCAAGGTCGAGATCGACGAGCCGTTGCTCACCGACATCGCCAACGGCACGGCCGGTCGCTATTTCCGCGCGCGCGACGGCGCGGCGCTTCAGCGCATCTACGAGCAGATCGATCGACTGGAGCGCGTCCCCGTACGCGCGTCACGCTACGTGCGCTACAACGAACTCTACGTTTACCCGCTCTCTCTGGCGCTCGCCGCGCTGGTCTTGGAGCTCGCCCTGCTCGCCTGGCGGGGGCCGCTCCCGTGATCGCCTGGGAACGCC
>JARIEY010000042.1 GCA_031127085.1 Gemmatimonadota bacterium
GATGCCGAGGTAGCGCTGTCGGCGGTCGCTGGCGCGGTGCAGGGGCAGGTAGCGCAGTTGTTGGCTCGGCGGGCCTCGGTATGAGCAATCATCTGGTGGCGCGCGTGGGTGACGAGCGCTTCGCCTTCACACTGGGGCGGGTGCGCGAGGCGCTGGACGCCCCCGAGTTGCATCATCCGCCGGGACGGCCCGATGGGATGCTGGGGACGATGCGGCATCGCGGGCAGACGCTCCCGGTGTGGGACGGGGGGCGCGCTTTCGGTATCGTGCGTCGAGCGGCGCCGGGTGCTGCCCGCGGCACCGCGCTGGTGCTCGACGATGCGGAGCGTCAGGTGGTGCTCGTGGTCGACGATGCGCTGGACGTGATGGAGATTTCGCCGCAGGCGGTGCGTCAGGCACCGGCCGGGACCGACGCCGAGGGAATGCTGGAGGGCGTCGTGCGGGATGCCGCGGGCTTGGTGGGGGTGGTGCGCGTCGACGTGCTGTTCGCGCGCCTCGCACAATGGGGCGCACGGAGGGAGCCATGAGTTCGGACAAACGACAACTCGTCACCTTTCGGCTGGGCGATGACCAATTCGCGGCCGACATCTTTTCCGTCGAGCGGGTGCTGCGCTACGTCAAGCCGCGGCCGGTCCCCGACCTGCCGGCGTGGATGGAGGGCGTACTCGATTATCGCGGCCGGGTGGTGCCCGTCATCGATCTGCGCGCGAGGTTCGGCGCCGAGGGGACGCGGCCAGAAGGCGCCCGGATCGTGGTGTGCGAGGCGGGTGACGGCTGGATTGCGATGACGGTGGATTCGGTGCAGGAAGTGGCGACCATCGACAACGCGCAAATTGAGCCGCCGCCGACGCTCTTTCGCGGGCTGACCAAGGAGTACCTCACGGGGATGGTGCGCCGCGATGGCGCCGTGCTTGTGGTGCTGAACGTGAGCCACCTGCTGACCTCGCAGGAGCAGCTGCAACTGGAGCGCGCCGTGCGCGCGGGAGTGGGACAGTGACGACGCCGGAACTGGACACGCTGACCGCGGCCTATGCCGCCATCGAGAAGAAGCTCGACGCCGGACTTGCAGGTGCCGAGCGCGATGCAACCAAGAAGGAGATCATCGCGCTCTTTCGCACGCTGGAGCAGGGGATTGGCGAGTTGCAGGGGACGCTCACCGCGATGCAGGCGCTGAAGGACGACGTCAAGCGACTCGTCGACAAGTTCAAGGCCCAGCAAGCCGAGGCGGCGCCCGAGTTCAACGCCGAGAAGCCGGTGGTGCACGCCGATCATATCGGCGCCTCCACCTTCATCGAGAAAGGGTGGAGCCGGCTCTCGCTGGGCGACTACGAGGCTGCCGAAACGGCGCTGAAGCGCGCGCTGGAACTCTCTCCGGGTGATCCGCAGAGCGAGGCGCTGCTGGGGTGGGCGCAGATGCTGCAGGAGAAGTACGACGAGGCGCTGCTGAACTTCCAGAAAGTGCTGATGAAGCAGCCCGCCAATGCGCTGGCGCGCATCAACGTGGGCTACATCTGCCTCAAGAAGCGGATCTTTGGCGAGGCCATCGAGCACCTGTCCAAGGCCATTCGCCTGGACAATGACAAAAAGGCCACGCTGTACGCGCACTTCTACCTCGGGCTCACGTATCTGGAGCGCGAGATGTACGAGGACGCCCAGACGTTCTTCCGCAAGACGCTGGCGTTGGGACCGAATCTGATCGAGGCGTACTACGAGCTGGGGCGTTCGCACTGGTTCAACGGCGAGATCGAGGAAGCCAAGCAGGCGTGGAGGAGCGGTCACACCGCGAACAAGTTCAATCCGTGGGGCAAGCGCTGCGCCGAGGTGCTGCAGACGGTCGAAGCAGGCGGGGAGCCGCCGCGCACCCCGTGACGGGGTGGTGGGCGTCTGAGCGCCGACGCGCGCGGGTCGGCAAGACACTGCGCCATGCGATGCGACTCGGCGCGGGGTTGCTGCTGGGGGTTTGGGGGCGGTCGGCCGGTGCCGCGGAGACGGAGACGGCACCTGGTGCAGCGCTGGTCGCGGCGAGCGACGCTGGCGATCTTCGGCAGCTCGAACGCGGGCGGTTCCGTGTCCTCTACGCGCCCACCGACGCGCGGCTCGCGGCATCGTTCGCCGAGGCGGCCTTCACCCGTGATTCGTTCCCGGGTCTTGCGCGCCCAGCCGAGCGGGTGGAGATCTGGATCGCGCCGGATGACGCGACGTTCCGCCGGTGGGTGGGAACCGGCGCGCCGGAGTGGGGACAGGCCTTCGCCTTTCCCACGCTGCGGCGCGTGGTGATGCACGGACACCGCGGGGGGAGCGGCGGCGATCCGTTGGAGGTGCTCCGTCACGAGTTGGCGCATCTGGCGCTGCACGAGGCGCTGGGCGACCTGCCACCCCGTTGGTTCGACGAGGGGTACGCGTCCTATGCGGCCGGCGAATGGGGGCGCGACGAGGTGCTCGCCACCAACTTCGCGCTCGCGATTGCGTTTGGCCGGCTGCCCACGCTGGCGCGGCTCGATTCCTCCTTCCTGGGAGGGGCCACCACCGCGCAGTCCGCGTATGCGTTCTCGTATCGGGCGGTGGCGGAGATGGCCGCGCTGGATCGGGGGCGCGGGCTGACCCTGCTGTTCACGTATTGGAAGCGGGAGCAGTCGTTGGAGCGGGCCCTGCGTCAGGCGTATGGGATGACGCTGGGGGGCTTCGAAATGCACTGGCAGCAGGCGACCCGGCGGCGATACGGTGGCCTGGCCCTGGTGACCGACGTCAGTGCGGGCGCGATCCTGCTGGGGGTGATGATCGGCCCCCTGTGGTGGAGCCGCCGCCGGCGCCAGCGCCGGCGCCTGGAGGCCATGCGGGCGTCGGATCAGGCACAGGCGGAGCGGGAACGCGCCAGCGCCCTGGCGGCGCTGTTGGGCGAGGAAGGTCCGAGAGGGGACCATTAGGATTCGATTATTGTCGGAGCCGCCTCCGCGCCATTGCTTGACACCATCGCCCAACTGGAATAGTCTCAATCGCTTATGGCGAATGCACAGGACCGGCGGATGGGTGGTGCGGTGGTGTGGTGGGGAGCAGCGTTGCTGACGCTGATTCTCGGCTACGCTGACCTTGCGCGTGGTGGCGAAACCGTTGCCCCTCTTCTGCTTGTGCTGGGCTACTGCGTGTTGGTGCCGCGAGCGATTCTGGCGAGATAGCGGTCCGGTACGGCCAGGTGCCCTGGGGCGAATAGCTCAGTTGGTTAGAGCACCTGCCTTACACGCAGGGAGTCGGGGGTTCGAGTCCCTCTTCGCCCATCGAAAAGTTGTTCGACCGCCGGCGTGGACCGTTGTTGGGCCACGCAGGGTAGAAGGATTCAACGTCCGGAGGAGATGACTGTGAAGGCTCGGCTTGGCTACGCTCGTTCGATGGTTGCGGCAACCGTCCTGTTCGTCAGCGCCACCCCAGTGGCTGCGCTGGCCCAGGCGACCCGGACCGTGAATCCGAATGCCCCGCGTCTCGTGGTCGGTACGCTGCGCAGCGGCGACAAAAAGCTCTCGGTCTCGGCGTCCGAAGAGATTCGCAGCCGGCTGAGTGCGGACATTCCGTTCCGCGCGCTGACGGTGCTCTCGTCGGGCGACTACAAGCAGGTCGTTGAGCAGTCCGGGTATCCGTACGACGAAGCGCTGTCGACGGGCGACTTGGCCAGCCTCGCGAAGCTGCTGCGCACCGACGAGTACATGGAAGGGACAATCGAGAAGACCGCCACGGGCTTCGTGATCAACGCGCAGCTCGTGCTGACGCGCGACCAGACGCTGACACAGCCCCTGCCGCCGGCCGAGGGCGACAAGCTCTCGCGCGTGGCCTCGGCGCTTTCCAAGAGCGTGCAGGACGCCCGCAAGCAGATGGAGTTCGAGAAGAAGTGCAACATGCAGGGGCGCGACGGCAAGGCGGCGGACGCGATCGCGTCCGCGCGCGCGGGCGTGGCCGCGTACCCGTCGGCGACGCTCGTGCGGCTCTGCGAGTTGCAGGTGCGCGTCGGCTTCAAGCAGCCGGCCGATTCGATCATCGCCACGGCGCTCGAGATCCTCAAGCACGATCCCAAGAGCAAGGTGGCGCTGACCAACGCCGCACAGGCGTACAAGGACAAGGGTGACCAGGACAAGTCGACGGAGATGCTCGTCGCCCTGCTCGCGACCGATCCGACGAATACGCGCCTGGTCGATGACGTCGTGAACGCGCTGGCCGCCAGCGGCAAGTCCGAAATGGCCAAGCCGATCATCGCGCAGGCGATCAAGGATAACCCGGGCGATGTGCGCCTCATGAAGCTCGGCTTCCTGATCTACCTGGCGGCCAAGGACCTGAAGAACGGCACCGCGATTGGCGAGGAAATGGTCAAGATCGACACGTCGCTCGCCGACACGTCGTACTTCACCAAGATGATCGCCACGTACGACGGCGACAGCGCTTTCGCGAAGGCCGCGGAGACGGCGGCGAAGGGCGCCGAGAAGTTCCCGACGAACATCACGATCCTGACGATGCTTGGCTCCGAGCAGCTGAAGGCGGGGCAGCAGCAGCAGGCCATTGTGAGTTTCCGGAAGATTCTCGCGATCGACCCCAAGGCCCCGAATGCCCGCATGCTGATCGCCCGCACGTACGACGAGATGAAGCAGGCGGACAGCGCGCTCATGATGCTCCGCGAGGCCAAGGCCGCCGGTGAAGACGGCCAGGCGGTGGGTGGCTATGCACTGACCATCGGCAATCGCCTGTTCAAGGACGGCCAGGCGGCGTTCAGCAAGGCGCAGTCGGGCAAGTCGGCGGATGACTACAAGGCGGCGATCGATGTGAACAGCGCGGTGCTGCCGTGGGTGATGTTCGCCGACTCCACGCTGACGGCGCCCGACAGCAAGAACACCGCGGGCTTCCTGATGGCCGTGTCTTCGTTCAATATCGCGCTGTCCGCCGTGCAGTGGGCGCAGATGGAGGCGCCCAAGCAGGTGGCCGGCAAGCCCATGCCGCCCGCACCCAAGTCGTGCGAGCTGTCCAAGGTGGCGCAGGACAAGATCATGATCGCGCAGATGAACGTCGCCCGTGGCGGTAAGGTGTCGCCGCAGGCCGTCGGCC
The DNA here is from genome assembly GCA_031127085.1 of Gemmatimonadota bacterium. Taxonomy (GTDB): domain Bacteria; phylum Gemmatimonadota; class Gemmatimonadetes; order Gemmatimonadales; family Gemmatimonadaceae; genus PNKL01. The sequence goes on from JARIEY010000042.1 coordinate 5,080, forward strand.
AGCTGATGGGCGTGATCCCGCAGATCATGACGGGGGCCGAGTCGATGGTAAAGGCGTACTGCGGAGCGGCCAAGCCGTAACACAGGCGCGCAGTACCACCGTGGTGCAGGACGGGCGGGCGGCCAATGGCCGCCCGCTTTGTTTCTACGATCGCTCGCGTTTCGTCTGGCGAGTCTCCCTCGTCTATTGTATGCCCCCCGCCACCCTCCTCACGTGACCACGCGCTTCGATTCCGCCTACCACGCGCCGGTGCTGGTCGAGGAGATCCTCGGCCTGTTCGCGGGCGCGTCCCGGGCCCTCGACGGCACGCTGGGCGGGGGAGGGCACAGTGCCGCATTGCTCGAGGCGGGGATGGACGTGACCGCCATCGACCGTGACCCTGAGGCGATTGCCGAGGCCTCGCAGCGGCTGCGGTCGGCGGTCGAGGCCGGACGGTTCCGCGCCATTCGCGGCAACTACGCCGACGCCGAGTCGCTGCTTCCCGCCGACGCCCGGTTCGATGCAATCCTGCTCGATTTGGGCGTGTCCTCGCACCAGATCGACGACGATGCCCGCGGCTTCTCGTTCCGCGAGGGGGCGCCGCTTGGTGGTGCGATGGAAGGGCCGCACGAGGCGAGCGCCGCTGATTTCCTGAACACGGCGCCGGTGGAAGACCTCACGCGCGCCTTCAGGGACTACGGGGACGAGCCCAAGGGGGGGCGGTTGGCGCGCGAGGTGCTGCACCGGCGCGAACACCGGCCGTTCGTCGTGAGCGACGACTTGGTGGGCGCCATTCGCGCCGTGCTGGGGCCGCGCAGCGGTCCGGGCGATTTTGCGAGGCTCTTTCAGGCGGTGCGAATTGCCGTGAATGATGAGCTCGCCGGCCTAGAACGGGCGCTCCCCGGGCTGCGTGACCGACTGGCCCCGCAGGGCGTCTTCGCAGTGATCGCCTATCACTCGGGGGAAGACCGGCTCGTGAAGCTGGCGTTCCGCGAGTGGTCGGCGACGTGTATCTGTCCCCCGAAGCAACCCATGTGCACCTGCCGAGGACGCCCGTTGGGCACGTTGTTGACCCGCAAGCCAGTGGTGGCCGCCGAGTCCGAAGTCGCGCGCAACGTGCGCGCACGCAGCGCGCATCTGCGCGCGTTCCGGCGGGAGGGCTGAGATGCGTGGCCGCACCGTGGTCTTCCTCTCGCTCTTCGGCTTCGTGGTGCTCGCCACCGGGGTGGTCTGGCGGCGCAGTCTTGGCGTGACGCGCGCGAGGGCTATTGAAAAGCTCGAGATGCGCCGCGCCGCGCTGGCCGCCCAGCGGGCCAAGCTCGACGGCGACATTCGCACGGCGTCGAGTATGGAGCGGCTGGGGCGCGTGGCTGAAGAGCGTCTGCATATGGGAGTGCCCGGGGACAGTCTGGTGGTGACGCTGGAGCGCTCGCCCCGTGTCGCTGTTCGCTGACCGTCCGCGCCTGATTCACGCGTCGCTGGCGCTCTTTGCGCTGGCGGTCATTGGTCGTGCCGCCAAGGTGCAACTGCTGGACGGTGAGCGATGGAGCGCCCGGGCGCGTGATCAGCAGGTGGCGGCCGCCCCGCTCCCCGCGCCGCGCGGGGCGATCACCGACGCGGGTGGCGATGTGCTCGTGGAGAGCCGCGAGATGGTGCGCCTGCGCGTGGCGCCGCGCGAGGTGCGCAACCGGCCGCAACTGGCCAAGCTGATGGCGCGCGCCGGCATCGGGGCCGATTGGGTGCGCCGAGCGACGGATACCACGCTGAAGTGGGTGGAGATCCCCGGGCTTCACCTCCCCACGGACGTTGCCATGATCACGGCGACGCGCGGGGTGCATCCCGTGCCGGTGCTGAATCGCGTCGCGCCGCCCTCTGACGGTCTGCGCCGGATCATCGGACGCACCGCCGACGGCGGCGTCCCCGTGGATGGCGTGGAGTTGGCGCTCGACGCGCTGCTGCGCGGCGAAGCGGGGAGCGAGGCGCGGCTGCGCGACAGTAAGGGACGCGTCTTCGCGTCGCCTTCCGAAGGGGGGGCGGCGCCGCGTCCCGGCCACCGCGTGATGCTGACCATCAATGCCGGCCTGCAGGATATCGCGGAACGGGCGCTGACCGATGCGGTCGCCAAGCAGGGAGCCGCCGGCGGCGACATCGTGATCATCGACGCGCAGTCGGGTGAAGTGCGGGCGCTGGCGAGCCATCGCACTGACCCGCGTTCCACCGCAGCGACCGCGCTCACCGAACCGTACGAGCCGGGCTCCACCCTCAAGCCCTTCGTGGCCGCCTGGCTGCTGGACCACGGGCGCGTGCGGGTGGACGAAATGGTGAATACGTACAACGGCAAGTGGAAACTGAACGGCCGCGTGATCGAGGACGACCACAAGGGGCCCGCCTTCTCACTCGCCGACGTGATACGGTATTCCAGCAACATCGGCATCATTCAGTTCGCGCAGCGGATGTCGCTGCGCGAACAGTACGAGTTGCTGCGCGATGCCGGCTTCGGTGCCCCCACCGGCACCACGTACCCGTCGGAATCTCCGGGGCGCCTGGCCCCGCCAAGCCAGTGGTCGCAGCAGACGCCGGCCTCGCTGGCGATGGGGTACGAGATCCTGGTGACGCCGCTGCAGTTGGCCGCCTCGTATGCGGCCATCGCCAACGGCGGCGAGTTGCTGCAACCAACGCTGATCAAGGAAGTGCGCGCCCCCGATGGCCGCGTGGTGTACGCCCACGAGCGGCGCGTGGTGCGCCGACTGATGTCTCCCGAGGCGGCGCGCACGATGCGCGGACTGTTGAAGGGCGTGCTCGACAGCGGCACCGCGGTGGGGACGTCGCTGGCCACGTTCGACGTCGCGGGCAAAACGGGAACGGCGAAAGTCGCGCGCAACCGTCGCTACGTGAAGGGTGAGTACACGGCGAGCTTCGTCGGCATGTTCCCGGCGGAGGAGCCGCAGATCGTGATTCTTGTGAAGATCGACAGCCCGAGAAAGAGCATTTACGGCGGCAAGGCGGCGGCGCCCGTGAGCAAGACGGTGCTCGAAGCGGCAATTGCCGCGCGGGACGCGGCGCTTGACCGGCGCGGCCTCGCGCAGGCGCCACAGCGTGTGGCGGCCGCGCCGCCAGCAGGCGAGCCCGTGCGGGATGTGGCCGAGACGCTCTTTGTGGCCGAGAGCGCCGGCAGCGTGCCATACGAGGTGACGCTCGGGCAGCCGTTGCGGGCCGCGCCGGTGGTGGCGGGGGAACGTGCCGTGCCCTCCGTGGACGGGTTGTCGCGCCGCGCCGCAGCGCGCAGGCTGCATCGTGCCGGCTTCCGCGTTGCCTTCACGCGCGGCGAGCGCTCGCAGTGGCCGGCCGCCGGCACACTCGCCCCGGCGGGAAGCCGAGTGACCGTGGCGGTGACCCCGTGAGCAGCACGGCATCGGTGGCACAGATTGCACAGGCGCTGCAGGACGCGGGGTTGCTGGCCGGACAACGCGGCGCGCTCCCCGAGCGCCTCGCTGGCCTCACCGACGACTCGCGCGCCATTGTGCGTGGCGGCGCCTTCGTGGCCGTCCGCGGCACCCAGCGCGATGGGCACGCGTACCTGGATGCCGCCGAGAAAGCGGGGGCGGCGCTCGTGCTCGTCGAGGATGCCTCGGCGACCAGCCTGCCCGCACTGATCGTGCACGACGGACGGCGCGCGGCCGCCGTGGCGGCGGCAGCGTACTACGGAGAGCCAGCCAGCTTCCTCAAGCTGATCGGCGTGACCGGCACCAACGGCAAGACGACCACCGTGGGGATGCTGCGCCACTTGCTCGACGCACCGGGCGCGCGCGCCGCCAGCATCGGGACGCTGGGTGTGTTGGTGGGGAGCGCGGGCGAGCCACTGCCGGGTGGCGGTGGGCTCACCACGCCCGGCCCCATCGAGTTGCAGCGACTCCTGCGCGCGCTTGTGGACAGCGGCGTGCGCTGGGTGGCCATGGAGACGTCATCGCACGCACTCGACCAGGGGCGCGTGGAGGGGCTGCGGTTCGCCGCCGCCGTCTTCACCAACCTGACCCGCGACCATCTGGACTACCACAAGACATTCGAGGCCTACTTCTGGGCCAAGGCGATGCTCATCGGCTACCTCACGCCGACCGGCGTCGCCGTGTCGAATGCAGACGACCCCGCCTGGCGCGAACTCACCGACGCACCCAAGACGTTGCGCTTCGGTGTGAGCACCGCGGATGCCGATGTGCGGGCCGAGGAGGTCTCGTTCCACCCGCGAGGGAGCCGCTGGACGCTGGTGCAGGGGGCGGCACGTGCTGAGGTGGCGCTCCCGCTGATTGGTGATTTCAACGTCGACAACGCGCTGGGCGCGGCGGCTGCGGCGCTCGCCGTTGGGCTCGACCTACCGACGGTGGCGCAGCGTCTCGGCACCCTACCACAGGTTCCGGGGCGTCTTGAGATCCTGAGTGAACATCCCACGGTGCTGCGCGACTACGCGCACACGCCAGATGCGCTGGAGCGCGCGCTCGCTGCGCTGCGCCCCTTCACGCCGGGACGGCTGATTGCGCTCTTCGGGTGCGGCGGTGACCGCGACAAGGGGAAGCGTCCGATGATGGCCGAGGTGGCGCACCGGTTGGCGGACGCGGTGGTGGTGACGAGCGACAATCCGCGCACCGAAGACCCCGAGCGCATTCTCGACGACATCTGCGTGGCGCTCCCGGCGGGGAGCTACGAACGCATCGAGGATCGCCGCACGGCGATTGCCGCGGCCATCGCGATGGCGGATCCGACGCGTGATGTGGTGCTGCTGGCGGGCAAGGGGCACGAGACGTATCAGATTCGCGGCACGACGTCCTATCCCTTTGACGAGGCGGCCATTGTGCGCGGGCTGCTGGGAGCGGAGTAGCGGATGCGGCACGACTTCTGGACGCTCGCGCGCGTGGCCCAGGCGCTGGGGCAGACGCGGTTTGGCGGAACGGACCGTCCGCTTGGCGCCGTCACCTCCGATACGCGCGCCCTGCAGCCGGGCGACCTTTTCGTCGCGCTGAAGGGCGAACGCTTCGACGCGCATGATTTTCTCTCCGACGCCGTGGCAGCCGGAGCCGCCGCGCTGGTGGTGCACGACGTGTCGCGCGTCGCCGGGCTGGGTGTTCCGGTCTTCGCGGTGGACGACACGCTGCACGCGCTGGGAGCGCTGGGGCACTTCTACCGTGCGGCGTGGACGCTGCCGGTCGTTGCCGTGGGCGGATCGAACGGCAAGACGTCCACCAAGGAACTCCTGAAGGCGGCGCTTGGCGCGCGTTTCACGGTGCATGCGACGTCCGGCAACCTGAACAATCAGGTGGGGACGCCGCTCACGCTGCTGTCGCTGCCGCTCGGGGCGGACTGCGCCGTGGTGGAGGTGGGGACGAATATGCCGGGCGAGATTCCGCTGCTCCGGGCGATCGTCGAGCCCACCGTGGCGGTGGTGACGTGCGTGCAAGAAGAGCATCTCGAGGGCTTTGGCGACCTGGCCGGCGTGCTGTCCGAAGAGTCGGCGCTCCTCGACGGCGTAGAGCTTGCGATCGTTCCCGTCACGGAGCCGGCCCTGATTGCCGAGGCACGCCGCCGAGCGACGCGCGTAGTCACCGCGGGGCTCGGGGCCGGTGACTTGGCCGCCACGGCCCACGGCATCAACCCCGACGGCACCGGCTGGCTGGAACTCGACGGGGTGCGCGTCCACGTGCCGTTGCGTGGGGTGCACAACCTCCGTAATGCGATGCTGGCGCTCGCCGTCGCCCGGGAGTTCGGCATTGCGGCCGCCGACGCAGCCCGCGCGCTGGCGGCGATGCCGCAGCCTTCGATGCGGTCGGCCGTGGAACCGCTTGGCACCGCGCTGCTGATCAACGACGCCTACAACGCGAATCCCGGGTCGATGCGCGCCGCGATCGAGTTGCTGGCCGCCGTTGGCGTGGGGCGCCAGCGTGTGGCGGTGCTTGGGACGATGCGCGAACTGGGGCCCACCGCGCCGCAACTGCATCGGGCCATCGCGCGGGTAGCACTGGAGAGCGGCGCCGATGTGGTGGCCGGGATCGGCGAGTTTCAGGACGCGCTCGCGGCCGAGGGGGCAGGGGACCCACGCGTCGTCACCGCCGGTGACGTCGACGACCTGTGGCCCGTCCTCCAGATGAGACTCCAGCCGAACGCCGCGATCCTGCTCAAGGCCTCGCGCGGCGTGCGACTGGAGCGCCTGCTTCCCCATCTCCAGTCCTGGGCCGCGCCCTCCGCCTGATGCTCTACGAGCTGCTGTATCCGCTGCGCGATCATTTCGGGCCGCTGAACATCTTCCGCTACATCTCCGTCCGCGCGGCGGGAGCGGCGGTGACGGCGCTCCTCGTGTCGTTCGTCTTCGGGCCGATGATCATCAATCGGCTGAAGCACATGGCGCTGCATCAGGTGGTGCGCGAAGGCACCCCCGACTCGCATGCCGGCAAGGGCACGACGCCCACGATGGGCGGGCTGATCATCCTGGTCGCCACGCTGCTGCCGACGCTGCTCTGGATGCGCCTGAACAACAAGTACGTGTGGATCGCCCTGCTCGTCACCCTGTGGATGGGTGGCATTGGCTTTCTGGACGACTACCTGAAGCTCAAGCAGAAGCGTGAAGGCAAGAAGAACACCGGGCTCGTGGAGCGCTACAAGCTGGCGGGGCAGGTGACAATCGGCCTGCTGCTCGGCGTCTACCTGTGGCAGTTCCCGCTCAATACGCTGCCCGGCGCCTCCACCACGCTGCCGTTCTACAAATACCTGCTCATCGTGCCGTCGTTCGGTCTGCTGTATGTGGCGTTCGTGACGTTCGTGATGACCGGAACAAGCAACGCCGTGAACCTCACCGATGGACTCGATGGGCTGGCCACGGGGTTGATGGCGATCGCCATGGCGACGCTCGCCATCTTTGCGTACGTGATGGGACGCTACGACACCAGCCAGGCGCTGCTCGTGTTCTATCTGCGCGGGGCAGGCGAGCTCACCATCTTCTGTTCTGCCGTGTTCGGGGCCTGCGTGGGCTTTCTGTGGTACAACTCGTATCCGGCCCTCGTCTTCATGGGAGACACGGGATCGCTCGCGCTCGGCGGCGCGCTCAGTGCCGTCGCCATCCTGCTCAAGAGCGAGTTCCTCGTGCTCATCATCGGCGGCGTCTTCGTGGCCGAAACCGTGTCGGTGATTCTCCAGCGCGGCGTCTTCAAGTGGCGCAAACGCCGCTATGGCGAGGAGTATGCGCGCGCACACCGCGTCTTCAAGCTGGCGCCGGTGCACCACCACTTTGAGAAATCCGGCTGGCCGGAGACGCAGGTCGTGGTGCGGTTCTGGATCCTGGGCATCCTGTGCGCCTTCCTGGCGCTGAGCACGCTGAAGCTTCGGTGATCGCGGAGGCGAAGGGACGCGGCGAGATCGCCGTCATCGGGCTTGGGCGTAGCGGCACTGCCGCGGCGCGCCTGCTCGCGCGTGACGGCGCGCGCGTCTACGCCACCGACGCGGGCGGCAGCGAGGCGGTTGCTACGGCCGCGGCGGCGCTGCGCGCCGAAGGGATTGCCGCAGACGGAGGCTCGCACGATATGGCGCGCATTCGCGGCGCGGCCCTGCTGGTGGTGAGCCCGGGCGTTCCGCCCGAGGCGCTCCCCCTCGCGATGGCGCGCGAGGCCGGGATTCGCATCGTCGGTGAGATCGAAGTCGCGCTGCATGCGCTGCGCGGCGTGCCGTACATCGCGGTGACGGGGACGAACGGCAAGAGCACGGTGACCGCGCTGCTGGCCCATCTGCTGGCTGCGCTCGGCCATCGGGCGGTGGCGGCCGGCAACATTGGCCGCGCGCTGAGCGACGTGGCCCTGCAGGATGAGCGGCCGGACTGGATCGCGCTCGAAGTCTCGTCGTTTCAGCTGCACGATGCGCCGGGGCTGGCCCCGACGGTCGGCGTGCTCACCAACCTGAGTCCCGACCATCTGGACCGTTATCCGTCGGTCGACGCGTACTACGCCGACAAGGCGCTGCTGTACCGCAATGCCTCGGCCGAGTCGCGCTGGGTGGTGAATGCCGACGATCGCCTGGCGCTCGACCTCGGCCTGGGATGCGCCGGCACGCGCTGGGCGTTCTCCCGGCGCGATCAGCACGCCACGGCGCACGATGAGGCGGCGCGCGATGCGCTGGTGCTGTTCAAACGTCCGCTCATCACCCGCGCCGAGCTCCCGCTGCTGGGCTGGCACAACGTCGAGAACACGCTGGCCGCGTTGCTCGCGGTGATGGTCGCGGATCCCGCGCATCAGTCCAAGGACGCGCGCGCCGCGCTCGCCGAGGCCGTGCGTTCGTTTCGCGGCCTCCCGCACCGGCTCGAAATTGTCGCGGATGACGGTGGGGTGCGCTGGATCAACGACTCCAAAGCGACCAACGTCTCGTCGGCGCGCGTCGCCATCGAAGCGATGACCCGTCCGACCGTGGTGCTGCTGGGCGGCAAGCACAAAGGCGAACCGTACACTGCGCTGCGCGAGCCTCTGAGGGCGCACGCCAAGCTCGTGATTGCCTACGGCGAGGCCGCGCCGCTCGTGGCCGCCGACCTCGCCGGGGACGTGCCGCTGGAACAGTGCGGATCGTCCTTTGAGGACGTCATGCAACGCGCACGCGCGGCCGCCGAGCCGGGCGACGCGGTGCTCCTTGCCCCCGCCTGCTCGAGTTTCGACATGTTCACCAACTACGAGTTCCGCGGCAACGAGTTCCGGCGCCTCGCGCGGCGGGACGCGTGAGCGTGTCGGTCCCGCTGTCGGGCGGTGTCAGTGGCTCGTTTGCCGGCAGCGCGCCGCGGGCCAATGGGCAGGCCACTCCGCGTGCCTCACTGCGGTCGACGCCGGGCGTCCGCGACCGGTGGCGTACGACAGTCGAAGCGCGGGCGCTCATTATGCTCACCGCCACGCTGCTCGCCTTTGGGCTCGCCACGCTCTATAGCGCGAGCGCGATGGTGGCGATGCAGTCGGGCCACGCGAGCACGCATTTCCTGCTGCGGCAGCTGGCCGGCATCGCCGTGGGTGCGGTGCTCTTTGCGGTGGCGGCCAAGCAAGACGCCGAGTTCTGGCGCGGCGCGGCCTGGCCGTTGATGCTGGGCGCGCTCTTCCTGATGCTGTTGTGTGTCTTGCCGTTCACCCGGAGCATTGCGCCTACGATTCACGGGTCGCGCCGCTTCCTCTTTGGCGGGTCGATTCAGCCCTCGGAGTACGCCAAGCTGGCCGTGATCGCCTGGACCGCGATGCTCACCATCAAGAAGGGCGATCAACTGCGGCACCTGACCAAGGGGTTGCTCCCCATTCTGCTGGTGGTGGGGACGCTGGCAGTGCTGGCCGCGCTTGAGCCGGATCTCTCGATCGCCGTGTACTACGTGCTGCTGATGGGCGTGATTCTCTTCGCCGGCGGCGTGCGCATCGGCCACTTCGTCTTCCTCGGCATCATCGCCATCCCCGTGCTGTGGAGCCAGGTGCAGCGCCTGCAGTATGTGCTGGAACGCCTGCTCGGCTTTACCGAGGCCGGTGCCGTGCACCGCGAGGTGAACTTCCAGCTGCAGCAATCACTGATCGCTGTTGGCTCCGGTGGCTGGTTTGGCGTTGGCTACGGCGAAGGCCGCCAGCAGTACGGCTTCCTTCCGCTCCCGTACAACGATTTCATCGGCGGCAACATCGGCGAGGAGTGGGGCTTTCTGGGCATCGCCGGCGTGACGCTGCTCTTCGCGGCGTACTGCTGGCTCGGGTTCCGCATTGCCGCGCAGGCGCGCACCCCGTTCCAGCGGCTGATGGCCATCGGCATCACCTTCACGATGGTCACCACGGCGTACCTGCATCTCGGCGTCGCCATCGGGCTGTTGCCCACCACCGGACTCACGCTCCCGTTCATCTCGTATGGGCGCTCCAACCTGCTGCTTTCGCTGCTGATGACCGGGATTCTGGTGAACATCGGCAGCGTGCGTGAGCGCGTGCACGGCGAACCGGCCACGGACCCCACGCGCGGCGGCCTCGGCCGGGCGGCGGAGCTCGGCGCCTGATGGAGGGCGCTCGCCGACGCGGTTTGCGACTGCGTGCGCACCGGGTGCCGGTCGACGCCCGTGGACGGACCACGGTCTGGTTCAGCGGAGGCGGTACCGGCGGGCATCTGTATCCCGGGCTCGCCATCGCGCGCGCGCTCGTGCGGATTCGCCCTGACGTCTGCCCGTATTTCATCGGGGCGCTGCGCGGCATTGAGCGCGACGTGCTCCCCAAGACAGAGTTCGCGCACACCCTGCTCGATTTGCATCCGCTGTACCGTCCCAAGGTCTGGAAGAACTGGCGCACGTTGCGCGGCGCCGTCGGTGGCTGGCGTGCGCTGTCGCGGCTGGGGCGTGATCTCGATCCGCAACTCGTGGTGGGCACCGGCGGCTATGCGTCGGGCCTCACGATGCTGTGGGCGTGGCGGCAGGGGATTCCCGTGGTGCAGCATATGGGTGACGCGTACCCCGGTATCACCGCCCGGTTGAGCGCCCGTTTCACGAGTCAGGCGTACCTGGGATTTCCCGAGGCGGCCGACACGCTGCCGCGCACCGGCTGCGAGTACATCGACACGGGCAATCCCATCGAGCCACCGCCCGACATTCATCCGGATGCACGGTCGGCGCGCGAGAAGTGGGGGTTCCCGGCCAGCGCCCGCGTCTTGCTCGTCTTTGGCGGGAGCCAGGGTGCGCGCGCCCTCAACCGGGCGGTAGCGGCCTGGATCGACGCGGGGATTCCACGCGATCTTTGCCTCATTTGGGCCACCGGAAAGGGCCAGTACACCGCCTTCCAGCAGTACGATCGTCCCGACGTCCGCGTGCTGCGGTACCTCGACCCCATTGCCGACGCGTATGCGGCCAGCGACCTCGCGCTCGTGCGCGCGGGTATGATGGGGACGAGCGAACTCTCTGCGTGGGGCATCCCGATGATTCTCGTCCCGCTCCCCACCGCAGCGGCCGATCATCAGACCAAGAACGCCGACGTCATCGCACGCGCCGGGGCGGGCGTGCACCTGCGGCAGTCTGAGCTGACGACCGAGCGGCTGGATGCGACGGTGCGTTCGCTGCTGGGCGATGCGCCGCGTCTGTCGACCATGGCCGACGCCGCGCGCGCCCGAGGCCGGCCGCGGGCCGCCGAGGAGATTGCACGGCGTATCAGTCAGTTCCTCGGATCGGCGGCGACGCCTTAGTCTGGCGCGCGCCTTCCATCGTGCGCCTTCACGTGCCACCATTCCGCGTATGCCGCTGATTGACCGCAACGATCCTCACCCCGTGCATTTCATCGGCGTCGCTGGCGCCGGAATGAGCGCGCTGGCCGAACTGCTCGTGCGTCGCGGGATGGCCGTGACCGGGTGCGACCAGAGCACGGCGGGTGCGGCCGACCTCGTCGCCGCCGGCGTCGTCGTGTCGGCGGGCCACGACCCCGTCCATCTCGATGGCGCGCGCGCCGCGGTGTATACCAGCGCGATGCGACAGGATCACCCGGAACTGGTGCGCGCTCGCAAACTCGGCGTGCCGCTGGTGCGCCGCGCCGAAGCGCTGGCCGAATGCTGCGCCGGCGGCACGCTCATTGGCATTGCGGGAACACACGGCAAGAGCACCACCACCGTGATGACCACCGAGGCGCTGGCGGCGGCGGGACTCTCACCCACCGGTGTCGTCGGGGCGCGCGTCACGGCGTGGGGCGGCAACCTGAAGTACGGTGGCGAGACGGCCTTCGTGGTCGAGGCGGACGAGTACGATCGGTCCTTCCTGGCGTTGTGGCCGCAGGTGGCCGTTGTCACCAACGTCGAAGCCGACCATCTGGACATCTACGCGGACCTCGACGACATCACGCGCACCTTCGCCGAGTTCGTGGGGCGCGCCCGCTGGGTGGTGCTGTGCGCCGACGATCCCGGTGCCAACGCGCTGCCATCGCCGCCGACCGCCGAGGTGATTCGGTATGGGATTGCCGGCCCCGACGCGCGCCTGCGGGCGGTGAACCTGCGGTCCGTGGATGGCGGCACGACGTTCGACGTGCACTTCGACGGCAAGCCGGCGGGGACGGTGGTGCTGCCGCTGCCGGGCGAGCACAATGTGCTCAACGCCCTCGCCGCGCTGGCGGTGGGCATTGGGACATACGGCCTGAAGGTCGCGCAGATGGCGCCCGGGCTCGCCGCGCTGGCCGGTGCCGAACGTCGATTCCAGCGTCTGGGGACGGTGCAGGGCGTGGAACTGGTGGACGACTACGCGCACCATCCCACGGAGATTCGCGCCACGCTGGCGGCGGCGCGAGCGGCCTTTGCCGGGCGCCGCATCGTCGCCTGCTTCCAGCCGCACCTCTTCAGCCGCACGCGCGACTTCGCGCGCGACTTCGGCGAGGCGCTGGCCGCCGCCGACGCACTCTTCCTGTGCGATATCTACCCGGCGCGCGAGCAACCGCTGCCTGGCGTGACCGCCCAGCTGATTGCCGACCACGCCGCGGCTGCGGGGCGAGCGCCGGCGTGGAGCGGGCCCCGCACCCAGGCGGCCGCCGCGCTTGCGGCGTTCGTGCGCGCCGGTGACGTGGTGCTGACCATCGGGGCGGGGGACATCACCAAAACCGGTGCTGAACTGCGCGCCGCGCTGGGCGGCTAGCGGCACTGTTTCCGCCGGCGCCCTCGGCTCGTCTTAAGTGGTCATGGACGATGCCACGCCGGCCCCTTCGAAATTTCGTGTCTACGCGCGGCGCACGCTGCTGGCCGCCGCGGCGCTTGCCGTCGTGGGCGCCCCCTTCGCCATTCGCGAGGGGGCCCAGCGGATGGCGTTCTTCCGCGCCCGCAAGGTGGAGATCGAAGGAACCCGTTACATCGCCCCCGACCAGATCGTTTCGCGGATGAGGGTCGACACCTCGGCGTCGATATGGGATGATGCCGCGGTGTGGGAGCGGCGCATCGCGGCGCATCCGCAGGTGCGCGATGTGCGCATCTCGCGGCGGCTGCCCGGCACGTTGGTCGTGCACCTCACGGAGGTGCCGCCCGTCGCGCTCGTGCAGACGTCGGCAGG
>JARIEY010000043.1 GCA_031127085.1 Gemmatimonadota bacterium
CACGAAGTAAATGCAGGGGGAACACACTGCGCGGCGCCGTGTCGTTCCCCCCAGGTGTCCTTCGCGACTCTTCGTGCCCTTCGACCTTTGTGGTAGCAGTTCCAGCTGAGTGGTCGCAGTTCCAGCTGCGTGGTAGCAGTTCCAGCGTCGTGGTGGCAGTTCCCAGTTCCGACGAACCTCGCCACCAGCGCGGCGATAGGATAACTTCGCCGTGATGAGCGAACACTTCGATCTCGTGGTGGTTGGCGCCGGCCCTGCAGGCGAAAAGGGGGCGGCGCAGGCCGCGTACTTCGGGAAAAAGGTGTGCCTCATCGAGCGCGCCCCCAAGCCGGGCGGCGCGGCCGTCAATACGGGGACGATTCCGTCCAATACCCTGCGCGAGTCGGCCCTGCTGCTCTCGGGGCTGCGCCGCAAGGGACTCTACGGCGTTGAGTTCCACGTACAGCCCGACCTCTCGGTCGCCGATTTCATGCAGCGCGAACGGCAGGTCATCGAGACGCGGTGGCGGGACATCGAGGAGAATCTCGCGCGCCATCACATCACCACCGTGCAGGGCACGGCGCGATTCACCAGCCCGCAGGCGCTCGAAGTCACGCGCCACGGCCTCGCCCCGCGCAGCATCACCGGCGACATCTTCCTGCTCGCGCCGGGAGCCCATCCCTGGCGCCCAGCGCACGTCCCGTTCGACGGCCGCATTGTCGTAGATAGCACCGATATTCCCACGATGCCGGGCATTCCGCGGCGCCTCATCATCGTCGGCGGCGGCACGATCGGCTGCACCTACGCGTGCATCTTTGCGTCGCTCGGCGCGCAGGTCACCATCCTCAGCCCGCGCGAGCGCCTGCTCGCGCAGTTCGAGTACGAGGTGGGTGACGCACTGCGCGAGGAGTTCACGCGGCGCCTCGGCATCTCGGTGCACCTCGGCACCGACGTCACCCGCATCGACGCGCAGGCGGACCTGGCATACGTCACCATCGCCGACGGCACCACGCTGGTGGCCGACTGCGTGCTGTTCGCCGCCGGCCGTGAGGGGGCGACGCACGGACTCGGCCTCGAGAACGCCGGCGTCGCCACCAACGACCGCGGGTTCATCGTCGTCGACGAGAAGTACCGGACCAGCACGACGCACATTTACGCCGCGGGCGACGTCATCGGCTATCCCGGTCGCGCCTCCACCTCCATGGAACAGGCACGCGTGGCGATGTGCCACGCGTTTGGACTCCGCTACAAGCAGGCCGTCTCGTCCATCATTCCGTTTGGCGTCTGGACCATTCCCGAAGTCGCGTCCGTCGGGCTCAGCGAACAGGAGGCGCACGCGCGCGGCCTGCTGATCGAGACCGGCAAGGCGGGGCTGCAGCACAACGCGCGCGGCCAGATTCTTGGCGAGACCACCGGCTTCGTGAAGCTCGTCTTCGCTCTCGACGACAAGCAGCTGCTCGGTGCGACGATCGTCGGGGAGGGGGCGTGCGAGCTCATCCACGTGGCAAGCGCCGTACTCGCCCACGGTGGATCGCTCGACTATTTCATCCAAGCTGTCTTCAGTTATCCGTCACTCGCCGAGGCGTACAAGTACGCCGCGTACGACGGCCTGCAGCGCGTGCAGCGGCGCATCGAGCTCTCCGGCGGCTTGGCGTCGGAGCTGTAGCACCGCACGCACCGGCGGGCGGCACGCGCGCCGTGATGACCAATCAGTCCGGCTCGACGAACTCCGCGATCTTCTCCCGCACCTCGGCGGGAATCGGGAACTTGGCCATCGTGTCCTTGTGCACGCAGACCACGGCCAGCGACCCCGACGCGCGGTGGGCGCGGTCGCCCTCGCGGTAGACCTCGAAGCGCATCGTCAGTGAGGTGTCGCCGACGCGCGAGAACCAGGTCTCAATCTCCAATGGCTCATCCATCTGCGCGGGCGAATGAAACTCCGCCCGCAGCGCCTTGCGCGGCAGCCAGACGCCGCCCGCTTTTCGCAGCGTTTCGTAGGGGAGACCGCACGCGCGAAACATCTCGTGCTCGGCGATTTCGAAGAGCCGCAGGTAGGTGCTGTAGTGGATGATGCCGAGCGGGTCGCAGTCGGACCACCGCACGCGGTCGAGCACGCGGAAACGAGCCATGGCAGGTGCTAGGGTTGATGGCGGCGGTACATCGCCTCGCCCAGCACAGGCGCGAGGGCATACGCAAGGATCACTTCGTAGGCCTGCTGACGGGTGACGAGTCCTTCGGTGAGAATGCCCACCGCGCCGGCGCCGTGTTTGATGTTCTCGGTGCCGACCAGCCGGTCGATCGCGTGACCGAGCTCCACGCCGTCGCGCACCAGCGCCGCCACCGCATCGGGAAGTGGCATCGACAGCGAGCCGCCCACGTGGGCCGCGCCATCCGCGGTGACAATGACCGCCCAGGCGCAGGTGCGCATGCCGTCGGGACCATCGACGACCCCGCCCTCGATGCCAACGCCGAGGTCGGCCTGCCGCGCGTCACGCGCGGCGCGAGCCCGGTTGGTCGCACCCTCGATCGTCTGCGCGTCACCCATCGGCTGGTCGGGAACGCCGGACGGGACCGTCACCCCGTCCACGGTGACGGTGTCGGAGAGCCGGACCAGCACGGCACGCACAGCCGCCAGCTTCACCGGATTGGTGGAGCCGACGGCGATATGATGGATGGTGGGGAGTGGCACGCCGTGTAAGTTAGGCGCACGATGCCTCGCGCGAAAACTCCGTTCGCCGCCGGCCGGCTCTGGCTCGACTTCGTCAACACCGACGAAGCCCCGCGCCACGCGCTCGGCGATGCGCTGGCGTCCTTTGACGGGTACCTCGCCTGGCTCGAACACGCCGGGCTTCTGGACACGGCGCGGCGCGGCGCACTGCAGCGGCGCGCGCTCGAGCAGCCGGCCAGCGCCACCGCCACACTTCACGAGGCGCGTCGCATTCGCAGCGCGCTGCGCCCGCTCGCCGAACGGGGCACGCATGCCTCGGAACGGGTCACACAGGGTGCGGTGATGGAAATCAACAGGGTCCTCGGGCGGTCCACCGGCGTGCGGCGCATTGGGTACGACGCGCGCGACGGGTCCTTTCATCGCACCTTCGTTCCGTCGGGCGACGCCTTTGCGGCGCTCGTCATTCCCGTGGTGGAGAGCGCCGCCGACGCGCTGGTGACCGGCGAACTCGCCCGGGTGCGGCGCTGTGCCGCCGAGCCCCCGTGTCCGCGCGTCTTTCTCGACACCAGCCGCAGCGGCCGGCGCCGGTGGTGCGATATGCGCAGCTGCGGAAATAGACAAAAGGCCGCCCGGCATCGGGCGGCCTCTCGAGTCGGCCGGCGTTCACCACCGGCCGGTTAGGACGGCGCGCGCGCCGCCCCCCTGCTCCCTTCCCCTTCCTCAGCGCGAAGCGCTGATGTATCCCATCTCGGTCGCGTACTCGCGCAAGCGCCCCTGCAGCAGCCGGCGTCCGCGGAACAGACGCGACTTCACCGTTCCTTCCGGCACGCCCAGGACGCGCGCGATCTCCGCGTAGCGCAGGCCGTGCACATCGCTCATCACGAGGGCACTGCGGTACTCCTCCGGCAGCTCGCCGATCGCGCGCACCACGTCCTCGTCGATGAACGAGTCGTAGAAGGTCGCTTCCGGGTTCTCGTCGGCCACCGGCTCGAGGCGGTTGAAGCCGTCCTCGGTCTCCGGCATCGGCACTTCGCGCGCGTCGATGCGGCGCTTCCGGCTGACGAAGGCGTGGTAGAGAATCGTGAACAGCCAGGCACGGATGTTCGACCCCAGCTGGAACTGCCGCCAGCGCTGGAAAGCACGAAGCATCGTGTCGCTCACCAGATCCTCGGCTTCCTCGCGGACCTTGGTCAGCTTGAACGCGAAGCTGTAGAGCGCGTCCATCTGCGCCATCGCTTCCTGGTCGAAGCGCGCCGGGCGCTCCGCGCCGGGGACCGTACCGGTGTCACCGCTGTACATCGCACTCGCCATCATCGTCGCCATGGTTTCTCCACGCGAAATCAGTTACGGAGAAACGTAGGGCGAAACGTCCATTGTGTCAAGGGGATGTCCAGCTTTTTCTAGCTATTTGCTGGACAAGCACAGGATTTTTCCCGAACAGCCTCCTAACTCTATCGGCCCCTTCGCTTTCCGCCGCCGAACGGGGGACCCTTCCGGTCACGGCCACCCCGGGAATCGCCACCTCGGGAGTCGCGGCGGCCATCGCCCCCGCGCGAATCACCGCCGCGCGGACCGCCCCCCCGCGGACCGCCCCCCCGCGAACCGCCCCCGCGCGGACCGCCCCCGCGGAAACCACCACCACGCCGCGGACGGTCGTCATTGCGGTCACGATCCGCGCTGCGCGCCCGCTCATCATCCGTGAACGGTTCGTCGAGGCGGTCCTGCAGCTCATCCAGCGTCGCGGCCTTTACTGCGCCGCGCGCGCCACGCACCACCGTGAAACGAAGCGGTCGATCGAGCAGCGGCAGTTCTTCCGTCACCAGCGTGCGCGCGATCTTCTCCGGCAACCGCAGGCGCGCCACGCCAGTGACACCGGCCGGCCCTTCCTCGACGTCATAGTCAATCGGCACGGCGCGGTCGCGGATTTCCACTGCGCCCGGGAGCGCCATCAGGCGCTGACGCTCCGCGCGCGGCACAAACGCATCCGCATCGAGCAGCGCGCGCGCGCCACGCCACTCCGACACAGTGCGCACGCCGGCGATTTCGCGCTCGTACCAGGCGGTGAGTTCGGCCAGCCCAAGCCGCGGCGTCGTGCCACCGCTGCGCCGGTAGGCCTCGCGCACCTCCTCCACCCCCTGCCGGTTGCGCTGCACCGATGCGTGGTGCGCCTCACTACGCGCCATCGCCTCCGCGAGAATGTGCCGAGCCTCCACCTCGAGCCCGCGCGGAAAGTCCTGCACCGGATCGCGCTCGCGCGACAGCTCAAAGCCGTAGTACGAGACGCGGCGTTCCAACGCGAGCGGCGACTGCTTGTGCCGCCCGTCGAACGTCAGCGTCGGCGCGTGCGCCGTGGCGTGACGACGCACCAGATCCTTGGGCAGCTGCGTCCCTTCAATCGCAGCCCGCGGCACCCCCCACTTGTCGGCGAAGTAGCGCAGCGTACCGGCCACCGCACCCCAGCTCCCGCAGACGCTGGTCTTCGATACGCGCGCCTCGTCGCCGCTGGCCGTCTGCTCGTCGATCACCAAATCGAACGGCATGATCTCGGCCAGCAGCGCCGTGAAGCGCCGCTCGATCGCCGGCGTGACCTTGGGCATCTGCGCGGGAAGCGCGAGCCCCGTGGCGCGATAGATGCTCGCCATCGCGAGCGCCGCATCTTCCAACGCCTTCACCAGCACGCCGCGATATTCGGCCCACGTCCCTACGCTGTCGTCGAACAGCTGGCGCGGCAGTCCGTAGACCTCGCCCAGGAATCCGCAGCGTGTGTACGCCTCGGCGTACACGTTGTACGCGGTCAGATGATCGCTCCCAGGGACAATCAGTCCGGTGAGGTCGCGATCCTCGCGCGTCATACGGTGCAGACTTTCAATGCTCGCCATCACGGCCACGTACGGCAGCAGCTCGTCGTCGCAATGCACCAGCAGCTCGGCCCACGGCCGGTCCACCGGCATCGCCTCCACCTTGCGGCCATAGAGCGACAGCTTGCCCTGCTCCACGATGCCGCGCCCCTCGAGGAAGGCAAGCGCCTGCCGATAGCTGAGCTTGTCGAGCGGGACGGGGAGGTCGAGTTCGTCGGCACGTACGCCAAGCGCCGCGCAGGTAAGCGCCACGCGCTCGCTGTCGCCGGCGAGCTGGAACTCGGGGGCCGTTGGGCGCAGCGCGGCAAACTGGATGTCGCGGTCGCTCAGGATGAAGACGCGCCCGCCGTGCACGCGCCCGTGCACGCGCCCCGCCATCTGCAGGATCTCGTTGGCCCCCAGATGCAGCCGCGTCAGCACGTTCTTGCCGCGCTCCACCAGGTTGGTGAAGCGCGTATCGTCGATCACCACCGTGTCGAGCCCCTGCACGTTGAGCGCACTCTGTCCCGCCGCCGTCATCGCCAGCAGGAACGGCTTGATCTCCTGCCCCTCGAGGAATGGCCGGATGACGCGAATCGGTTCGCCGCCGTGATAGAAGGCGACGTTCATCCGCGGAAAGCGGCTCTGCACCAGCGCCGCCGCCTGCTCCACTCCGGCGCGCGTCGGCAGGAAGACGCCCACCCCGCGCTTCTCCTTGGTCACGCGCTGCAGGAACTTGTCGTCCAGGAACTCGAGCGGGAGCTTGCGAATCACCTGCACGTCGGCCGCTTTCTCGGGATCGAACGCCGAGCTTTCAATCACTTCGGCGGCATTCAGGTAGCGCGCATAGAACGCCGGATCGACCGTTGCCGACAGCCAGATGTAGCGGCACCCCACGCGCTTGCCGAGCGCGAGGCACAGCTCCAGCTCGGCGGAGGTCTGGTGGATCTCGTCAACGACCAGCGTGTCCTGCGGGCGGATATCGCCGTCCTGGAACCAGCGCCGCGCGATCCCCGTGGTCACGATGATCACGTTCCACGTCGGCGTCTCCGGCGTGGCCTCGCGCTCGCGGTTGATGACACCCACGCGCAGGTCGTCGGTGGCCAGCATCACCTGCGCGATGGGCTTGATGCTCAGGGTCTTGCCCGTCCCTGTGCCCGCCACGATGCCGAAGCCCGGCCGCTGGCCATTGACGGCGCCCTCACGGGTGAGGCGGTCGGCCAGCGCACGCAGGCGCTCCCCCTGGCTCTTCCACAGCACCGTCTCGATGTCGAGCGTGAAGGCGAGCTCGATGGTCTCGCACGCCGCCCGCGTGGGGGCGATCACGATAATGCGACCGCCGGTGCCGCTCCGCACAAAATCGTCGCGGTCGCGCGGCAGGTACGGATCGGTGACGGGGCGCAGGGGCTGGCTTACTGCGGCTTCTCCGGCTTGCGTGGCGCAGGCTTCACCGCGCTGTCGGCGCGGTCGCGGACATCATCGCGGACGCGCGCATCATCGCGGGCACGCCCGGTAAAGCTGCTCGTCATGCCGGGACGCACCAGCGCCTTCTCGCGGCGAGAGCCGAAGGGGCGCAACTCATTGGACTCGCCGCGCAACGTCGGGCCAAAGACCACCGACGCATTGGTGGGTCGGTTGCGAATCGCATTGGCGCAGTCGGTGGGCGCCGGCTGCTGCGACGCGGGAACGCCGTCGATCCACAGCCGACACATCCCCGCCGGCGGGGTCAAGGCGTCGGGCACGGGCGAGCGCCGATCGCGGCTCGTCTGCGCACCCAGCGGCGATACCGCGAGCGTCCCAGCCAGTAGTGTCGTGACCCAGAAAAAGCGCTTCAGACCTGCCTCCCGAATGTGCCTCGTTCCGCCCTACGGACGATCGAGCGCACCGCCGCGCTACGTCTCCACGTTCTACCCCGGCCAGGGTCGGCTGATCCACCCACCCCGGCCGACGCTCGGCCGACTCAGTCGCCGAACGAAATACCGATGCTGCGCGCCGTGCGCACGGTGTCGTGCGACGGGTCGATGATCTTCCGCTCCTTCAGCGCCTCGACAATCGGAATGGGAACGATGTCCGGCGTCTGCAACGCCACCATATGCCCCCACTTGTGGTTCGCCACCGCCTCGGTGGCGGCCCCGCCAAAGCGCGTGGCCAGCAGGCGGTCGTACCCGGTGGGCATTCCGCCGCGCTGCAGGTGACCCAGCACCAGCGACCGGCACTCCTTGCCCGTCCGCGCCTGAATCGCCTTGGAAATGCGATCGGCCACGCCGCCAACACGCTTGGCCTGACCAGGCATCGATTCGCCGATCACACCAACCTCGCCCTCAAAACGGGCGCCCTCGGCGACCACCACAACCGCGAACTTCTTGCCCAGCGCATCGCGCATCATGATGTGCTGGCAGACTTTTTCGATGTCCCAGCTGATCTCGGGCGTCAGGATCACGTGCGCCGCGCCCGCCACGCCCGAGTGCAGCGCGATGAACCCGGAGTCGCGCCCCATCACCTCGAGCACAATCACGCGGTCGTGGCTCTGCGCGGTGGTGTGCAGCTTGTCGATGGCCTCGATGGCCGTCGTGACCGCGGTGTCGAACCCGAACGTCGTCACCGTGCCGCTCACGTCGTTGTCGATGGTCTTCGGGACCCCAACCACGCGCATCCCCTTTTCGTACAGGCGCTGGGCGATGGCCAGCGAACCATCGCCACCGATCGTGATGAGCGCCTCGATCCCAAGGTTGCGGGCGTTGTCCATCAACTCGTCGGTGCGGTCGACTTCGATGTACGAACCGTCCGCCTGCTTGACCGGATAGTGGAACGGATTGCCGCGATTGGTCGTGCGCAGAATGGTGCCGCCCAGGTGCGCAATGCCGCGCACATCATCGCGCGTCAGCGGGATGACTTCGTCCTCGCCAAGCAGGCCCATGTAGCCGCGCTTGATGCCCAGCACGTGCCAGCCACGATCGATGGCCGACAGGACGGCGGCGCGAATGACGGCGTTGAGACCGGGGGCATCTCCGCCGCCGGTGGAAATTGCGATTCTCATAATTCGCAGAAAGTAAAGTCGATGGACGGACGACGGATGTGCGGCCCGCTCCTCAATTGGTATCGGCCGCTTCGGCGCATCCGCTCGCACCGTGGCGTCATACCGAGGCGCGAATCAGCGCAAGAATCTCGCCCGGCTGCGCATGCCGGCCGAGTCGGGACTTCTCAAAGACTGCCACGTCATTGACGGTCACCTCGAACCGACCGCCGCTGCTCGGTTGCAGCGACACCTCGGCCTCCGGGAACTGCTCACGAATCGCGGCCGCCAAACTGACGGCCCGGGGTTCGTAGTTTCAAATGACGCAAAACTCGATGTTGACGCGCATCGCTCCTCCTTGCCGCTGAAATGTACGAAGTGATTGCCGTTGCGGAACGTACGTCGCGTCGAACGACACCTCCCCGCGGGACCACCGACCCCTGGCCACCCCTTGATGTAAAGGCTCCTTGACATAACGTAAAGGAGAGTATACCTTGCCGAAGGGTCCCGGATGGGGCTCCACGCCGCGCCGAGGCTACTACCCCAGAGGCGATGAAGACCAATCTCCGCAGGCTCCGATTTGAGCAGGGCGAGGTCAGCCAGGCGCAGCTCGCCGAGCGGGTTGCCGTCACCCGGCAGACCATCATCGCCATCGAGCGTGGTGACTACAACCCGTCCGTCAAGCTCGCGTTGCAGCTCGCGCGGGCACTCAACACCACCGTGGAACAGCTCTTCGAACTGGAGGTCAGCGATGCTGGGTAAACGCGATGAGATCTTCTGGGCGGCCAGCGTCATCTTTCTCGTCGCCGTGGCACTTGGGGCGATCGTCGACAACGCCTACCTGCTGCTGATGGTCGCGTCGTACCTGCTTCGGCCCACCCTGCACTCGCTCGGCTTTCTGCGCCGCCTCGTCGACGAACGGCAACTGCAGATCCAGTATCAGGCGAGCAATGTGGGCTTCGCGGCAATGGTCGCCGGCGTCATCGTGGTCATTCTCGTGCTGATGGCCCGCCATGATCACACGTGGGAGATGCTCGTTGGCGTGTTGATGGTGGGGCTGACGGTGCGCGCGCTCACCGGGCTGCTGCTCGTCGGCGACTTGCTCGTCGCCGGCGTGCGCATTCTCGTCGCCATTGGCTCGCTCCTGGCGCTGCTCGGTGTGCTCGAGGGTGGCGTGGGCGGCGCGATGTCGCATGTGGTTCCCGGCGCGACGCTGGTCGGCGTGGGGCTGGCTGCACGGCGCTGGCCGCGCCCAGCGGGCGTTGGTGTGATGGCACTCACGGCGCTCGGCGCGTTCGCCGTGGTCCGCGCCGCGATGATGCCGACTGGCAGCGCCCGGGCCGGCACGCTGATCGCGCTGACTTTGCTCACGGTACCGGCGGGAGTGGCGGGGTTGTGCCTGCTGCGCGGCGCCGCCGACCGCGATGGCCAGCCGGGAGGTGACGCGTGAGCCGCGTAAGGTTCGCGGTTGCGTGCGCGCTACTCGGCGCCGTGCTGGCGCCGAGCGCCGCGACGGCGCAATCGTCGCCGCTCGCGTGCAAGCCGTGGGGGCGCAAACCGCCGCTCGGCACGCTCTGCACGCTGGCGCACGATGACACGGTGAAGGGGCGCCGCCTCCCGGCGGGCACGCTGCTGCGCTACGACTCCACGGGCGCCCTGATTTTCTTCTGGCTCACCAAGCCGGCGGTGATCGACGGGCTCGCGCTGGAGGGATCGAGCGACGGGCCGCACCACACGCTCTTTCCCGACGGCGCGCCGCGGATGTGGTGGTTGTCGCGCACGCAGGACGTGCAGAGCGTTCCGTGTCGGCCGATCCGCTTCTGGACCGAGGTCGTTGGGCGTTCCTCGGCCGTGTACTTCCACCGCAACGGCACGCTGGCCGCCTGTCGGCTGGGGCGCGCGGCCGTCGTTCGGGGACGCCGTTTTGCCAGCGGCGATCGGGTGGCGTTCGATTCGACCGGAGCGCTCGTTCCCTGAGCCCGCGCGCGCGGCTAACGAGCTACCGCACGGGGATGCCATTGACGGCGGCCAGCTGCTTGATGACCGAGTCCTGCCGGGCAGCGACCAGCACGAGCGAGTCGACCGTGGTCGCCATCACGGCCACCTGATCGCGCATACCGACCAGCGCGTCGGACATCTGGGCCAATTGCTCGGCAACGGCCGCATCGGCGGCGGGTGAACGGCAGCCACTGAGCAGGACGACGAGGGCCAGGGCCCAGCGGCGGCGTGGCACAATCAGACGCATGGCAAAGCTCCGGGCATTCACGGGCGGGATCGACGCGGGCGCAAAGGAATGCTGGTTCGCGCACTCAATTGGTGACGCGTCCGGACGGACGCCCTGCAAGATGTGCGGTCGTCCCGGCGCGCGCACGTGCGACGCGCGCGCGTGCGCCGTCCTGTCGCCACTCCTCCCATCATGCGCCGCGCCCATACCCTTCCCGAACTCGTCCTGACGCTCGCGCTGGTTGCGTTGCTCACGACGATGGCCGTACCGTCGGCAGCCGCGGCCGCCCACCGCTGGGCGATGCGCGCCGCCGTGGCCGAGATCGTCGACGCGCTCGTCTATGCGCGCGAGGCCGCGCTCACGCGCGGTGCCACGGCCACCTTCACCGTGAATAGCGCGCGCGGAGAGGTGACGGTCACCTGCGCCGGCGACACCATTCTGCGCCGCGCCGTCGCCGCGCTGCACGGCGTGCGGCTCGCCGCCAGCGGCGACTCCGTGCGATACGCCCCCGACGGACTCGCCACAGGCGTGTCGAACACGACCGTGCTCGTCACCCGCAGCGGCCGGGTAGACTCGGTTGTCGTCTCGAGGGTGGGGAGAGTGAGGTGGTGAGAGAGACAACAGAGATACAACAGAGATACAACAGAGATACAACAGAGAAACTACAGAGAAACTACAGAGAGACTACAGAAGCTTCACCGCAGCTGGCTCTGTAGTCGCTCTGTAGTCGCTCTGTAGTCGCTCTGTAGTTTCTCTGTTGTCTTTCTGTTGTCTTTCTTCAGGTTCCAAAATCGTATCCCGTCACCGAGATTCTCGGAATCTCCTGGCCGATCGTGCGCTCGATGGTCTTGACCATCGCAATTTCGTCGGCGCACATGAACGTGTAGGCGTCGCCCGTCTGCGCGGCGCGTCCGGTGCGCCCGATGCGGTGCACGTAGTCTTCGGCCTGCTGCGGCACATCGTAGTTGATCACATGCGTGATGCCGGAGATGTCGAGTCCGCGCTGGGCGATGTCGGTGGCCACGAGCACGCGCGTCTTGCCTTCCTTGAAGCGCAACAGTGCCGCCTCGCGCTGCGACTGTGACTTGTCGGCGTGCAGCGCATCGGCATTCACCCCTTCGAGCTCGAGGTGCCGCACGACGCGGTCCGCCCCCTGCTTCGTGCGGGTGAAGACGAGCACCGAATCCATCGACTTCTCCTTCAGCAGCTCGGCGAGCAGCTCGGCCTTGCGCTGCTTGGGCACGGGATAGACGAAGTGCTTCACCGTCGTTGCCGCGCTCGAACGCCGCCCCACCTGCACCACGACGGGCTTGCGCAGGTACTTGCGCGCCAGGGCCTCCACCTCGGGAGGCATCGTCGCGCTGAAGAGCAGCGTCTGACGGTACGACGGGATTGCCGAGACGATGCGCTGGATCTGCGGCGCGAAGCCCATATCGAGCATCCGGTCGGCCTCGTCGAGCACCAGCACCTCCAGCTCGTCAAAGCTGACATTCTGCTTCTCGAGATGATCGATCAGACGCCCCGGCGTCGCCACCACGACATCCACGCCGCCGCGGAGCGCGGTCACCTGCGGATCGTAGCTCACGCCGCCGTACACGGAGACCACGTCGAGCGCGGCGTACTTGCCGTATTTCCGGAAGCTCTCCTCCACCTGCTGGCACAGCTCGCGCGTGGGTGTGAGGATCAGCGCGCGCGTGCGGCGCGGGCCCTCGAGCAGGCGCTCGATGATCGGAATCGAGAAGCCCGCCGTCTTGCCGGTTCCCGTCTGAGCGAGCCCCATCAGGTCGCGCCCGCGCAGAGCGAGCGGAATGGCCTGCCGCTGAATTGGCGTCGGCAAGGTGTAGCCAGCGTCGGCAATCGCGCGCAGCACCGTGGCGTGAAGGCCAAGCTCGGCAAAACCGCCACCGTCGGCGGCGCTCGCCGCCGCTTCGGCCTGCGCCAGACTGAGCCCCTCGAGCGCGGCAGCTTCAGCGGCCTCGATTCCCGCTGCGGGGACTTCCGCCGCGGCGACTTCCGTCGCGGCGACTTCCGTCGCGGCGACTTCCGTCGCGGCGGCCGCGGCCGGCGTTCCCTTCTTTGGCGCGCGTTTCGGGGCGCGGGCGGCGGGCTTGGCGCTCGCTGCCGCGGGGGCTTTGCTGACCGGCGGCGTCGCCTGGCCTGACCCGCGCACGGCACGGCGGGGCGCGGGCCCCTGCTTCTTTCGCTTGTCTGTGGTCACGTTCGCAACCTAATGGACGCCGGCGGCACTTGCTATGCGACGCTCGCGCACAAACGCGCCAAGCAATGCGCTGACCTGCTCGGCGGCCTCCACCTGAGGGAGATGCCCGATGCGTGGAAGCATCACGAGGCGGCCCTCGGGGATGGAGCGCACGCGCGCGGCTACGTCGACCGGACGCACCACCTGATCATGCGTGCCGAACAGCACGAGCGTGCCTGGCGGCAGCTGCGCCAGCCGCGCGCTGGCGTGCAGCCGGAAGTCGAACTCCTTCACTGTCCGTAGCAGCGCCCGAAAGATCTCGGGCTGCCCGTAGGGCGCCAGCAGTTCCTCCTCGTCCCGTCGCGACCAGGCCCCTTCGGGGCCGTAGACATCGCCGAGAATCAGGTGCGCCGCCTGACGCGACGCGAAGGGGCGCGCCCACGGGGCCACGCGGTCAGGAACAAATCGCAGCACGCGGGCGCGACCGGGGACCATGCCGAAGCCGGCCGGCGAGAGCAGCGCGAGCGACTCCACCCGCGCCGGCTGTTGCCAAGCCATCTCGGCGGCGATGGCGCCCCCCATCGAGTGACCGATCACCGGCGCGCGCATCACCCCCAGCGCGTCCAGCAGGAGCCACATACGCCGCGCGTAGGCCGCGCGTGTGTATTCCCCAGCGGGGAGCGACAGTTGGCTGAAGCCGTGGCCCGGCAGGTCGGGGGCAATCACCCGATGCCCTGCCGACGCGAGCGCCGGCATCAGGTAGCGCCATTGGTACGCCGAGGCGCCGAAGCCGTGCACCAGCAACACCGGAGCGCCGTCGGCCGCGCCGCTCTCCACCACCCGCAGCCGCGTGCCGTCGGAGAGCGTGGCATTGCGTGCCGTGCACGCCGGAAAGCCGTCGGGAAAATGCGAGGGCCGGGTCACCTGCACCGGCCCTCAGCACACACGAATACGCGACCCGACGTCACACGAGCTCGATGGTGCGCCCGGAGAGCCGCGCGATCAACCCGATGCGGAAGGTGACATCGGTCCACCGTTCCTCACCCGCCGAACCCGCCTCGAGCGGGAAGAGCGGCCAGACGAAGGGATTGGTCGTCTTGGGCGCGGCCATTCCCTTGTGCGGGTGCCAGATGCCGTCCCGCCCACAGTCGTCGACAAACCGTTCGAAGAGCTTGCACCAGTTGTCATTGCGACGGAGGAAGCCCAGACGGGCGATGGTCTCGAGCCAGGCCAGCGCCATCGGAACGTCCGCGTCCACCGCGTTGCGATGCGGCAGCAAATCGCCGAGCACGAGCAGCGGCACCGGCATCAGCTTCTTGCCGACCATCTGCACCCCTTCCTGCCGCGGCAGCGGACGGGTGAGATACTCATAAAGCGTCTCCATCGCCGTGTAATGCTCACTGCGGAAGAGCGGCATATGCGCCAGCATCTGCAGCGCGTACACTGACGGCGGCGACGCTTCGGCGGCCAGCACCTGCTGGTTGCCCACGCGCACCCACGGCTTTTGCGCGAGCGGCGACGCCAGATAGTCCATCACGCGCTCGAGCGTGCGGCGCGCCACACCACGCACGCGCGGGTCGGACTCGAAGCCCGCCTGAGCGAGCGTTGCCCCAGCGGCTTCACGCAGCAGTTGACGATGATGCGCGGCCACTTCGGGCTCGTGCGACTTGCCCGGCTTCGCCTGGAACTCGTAGAGCTGCGCCGGATCTTCGTCCTCGGCGAGCAGCCGGAACAGCGCGCGCCGCGCCTGATAAACGGCGGGCGAATCCTTGTCCCAGCCGAACTCCAGCAGGCGACGCACGGCGTTGATGCTGCCGATGCCGTCGATGCCGCCCTTGGACGGCAGCGCGAGCATCGCGTTGTTCCAGGTGCCGTCGTAGGCCTGCCGGACCGCAATTTCTACGGCCGGTTTATGGAAATACGGCGTGTTGGAGTACGACGACGGAACCTCATCGCCGAGCTTCGCTACCTCTATGATGGCGCGATACTGTATTGGTAGTGCCGCGCTTTCCAGGATCCAACCCAGTGGAAACGTCACCGGAGCCGGTGGTGGCGGCGGTGGCGCGAACAGAGGAACCGTCGGAACAACTGGTGGAGTAGACTCTTCTGGCATCGTTCTAACTTGTTGGCAGTAAATGAGATAACTGCATTGTGCAGCAACACCCTGCCAATTGTTGCGTAACTATACTCCTTTTGCCGAAAAGCGCCAGAGTGACCGGACGGTTCCAATGCCACTTGAAAGCGGCGGTTCTTGGGGAAGAATTGCCGGGATGCGCGGGGAATTCCTCGATTTGGCCGGCCACCGGCTCTACTACTATGCGGCCGGCACCCGAGGGGCCGGCGAGCCGGTGCTGTTCCTGCACGGATTCCCCACCTCGTCGTACCTCTGGAACGATGTGGTGCGCTGCATGCCCGCAGGGCATCGGCTCATCGTGCTGGATCACCTGGGATATGGCCGCAGTGACCGCCCCGACGGCGCGGCACTGTCGGTGCGCGCGCACGCGGAGCGAGCGCTCGCCGTGCTCGACACCCTGCAGGTGCCTCGCGCCTGCCTGGTGGGGCACGATCTGGGCGGCGCCGTGGCACAGTGGATCGCCGTGCACGCGCCCGAGCGCGTGACGCGCCTGGTGCTGGTGAGCAGCGTGGGGTTCGAGGCCTGGCCACGCTGGCGCACGCGTGCCGCGCGCGCCCTGCTCCCCGTTGCGCGGCTCGTCCCCGCACCGTTTCTCGCGGGCGAGGCCTACGCGTCGCTGCTGCGCGGGTTCGCCGAACGCACCGAAGGTCGCCGCGCCCTCGACCAGTTTCTTCGGCCGTTCGCACAGCCGCTGGGGCGCGCACCGCTTCTCGCGCACCTCGCGGCGCAGCGCGCCGATGAGACTGCGACGCTCGCCCTCTCCACGGTGCGTGCGCCAACGGCAGTCATTCACGGTGCGCGCGATCCCTTTGTCCCGGTCGCCGTCGCGCGGCGACTGCAGGACGCGATTCCGGGCGCCACGCTTGAGCTCGTGCCCGGCGGCCGTCACTTTCTCCCACTCGATCAGCCCGACCGGGTGGCGGCTGCGGTCGCCGCCGTGCTGATGCGCTGACGCGCTGATGCGTTGATGCGTTGATGCGTGATGCGCGAGGGCGGACGGCCGCTATCGCCGAGTCGTCCAGAGCAGGACCACGAGACAGGCCTGTGGGTCGTCGTACATCGGCGGAATGACGCCGCGCCCTTTGTAGATCTCTATCGCCCACAGGCGATCGGGCGGGTAATCATGGAACGTCACGAACCGGCCCGTGACGGACGTCTCCGTTTTGAAGCCGTCGACGTACACGATGCCCTTGCTGGCGGTGCCAAAGCCGTTGCCGCATCGACTGACGTTGAGTTCATCCCAGCCGCTCGAAGCGCGCGCCATGATGCCGGGCGCCGTGGCCACCAACTTGGCCGTGTTGTACGCTCGCGCGTTTTCGATATCGATGCGATCGAGAAAGGTCCCGAGCCCAGCGCGGCGTCGCTCCACGAACCCGTCGATCCAGCGCGGCCGATAGTTCTTGAGCGCTTTGGTTGAATCGAGCACGACTACCTGCGGGAGCGACTGCGCCGTACGGTCCAGCGTAATCGTGCCATCCCAGACATCGCCCTCGGTGACCGCCACGCGAAAGCGCACGGGGACGAATCCGATCTTGCGCACGAGCACCTCATGCACGCCGGCCTTCACGGGATCGATGGCAAACCGCCCCTTCCGGTCAGTGAACGTGCGCGCCGTGTCATCGACCACGACCTCGGCCTCCTCCAACCCCTTCTTGTCCGCGCCGAGGATGCGCCCCTGCACGATGGCGGGCGGCGCGGTGATCTCGGAGCGCGCGACCGGCTGCTGCGCCGAGAGCGGCTGCGCCACGGACACACCGACGATGGCGAGGGTGACGAGCCCGCGTCCAAGCAGGCGTCCGACCCCACGCTGGGCGAGGAACGACATACGAAGCATCCCGAAGAGTGTGAGTCTGGTACCGTGCCCGCGGCACAGCGGTTCCGTCTAGCGCAGCTTCTGCACTTCCTCCGCGACTTCCAGCGCACGCTGGATTTCGCTCACCACGACGCGTGCATCCTGCGTCTGGAAGTTGGAGTCAGCCATCTGCGACTGCAGGCCACTGGACCGCAGCTTCAGCAGGTCGAGCTTCATGGTGCCGAGGACGAGCGACGCGTTGTCGAGTTGCGCGGCGACGCCATCGCGGCGTGCCGCCAGATCGGCGAGGGTCTGCCGCTGGCGTTCGAGCAGCCCCACACGCCGTTCCTTGTCGGGGGCATCGGCGGCCAGCGCGCGGGCGTCGACCAGGCGCTGGTCGAGCCGCGCGAGCGCGTCGGGCGATGCATCCTGTTCGAGCTGATGCAGCGCGCTCGCCAGCGAGACGATACGCTCCACCAGTCCCTTGACCGTGGGCCCGATATCGGGGAGCAGTTGCTTCTCCGAGGGCGGCAACTTCTCAAGCACGTCGAGGATGGTGAGCCGCGCCTCGGAGGCATCGCGAATCGTGCGCCCGTGGCGCCCCTCCATCACGTCGCGCGGCACGCCAGCGAGAAGCGGGTCGCTGCCGCCGGCCGCGATGGCGGGGACACCGACACCGGGCGCACCGTACGGGACGCGGCCCGCCGCGCCGGGGGCGGGACGTGGCGCGCGCGCGAAGAGCTTGCGCAGGGGAATGCCGTCGGCCCAGAGCCCAGCCACCGAGCGCACCAGCCCAACGCCCATGAAGAACGCGGGAATGAGGAACCACGGTGCGCGATCGTTGATGATGATGTTGAGGCCGAAGAGCACGGCCGTCGTGGCGAGGTAGTTCACGGCCTTGCGACGCACGCGCCAGACGCGGTCCTCGTCGCTGACGGGGCGGGGGGCGAGCGCGTCCTGCAGTTGCTGATTGGCCAGCGCCAGCGCGCCCTGCCGCACGTCACCGCGGGCCGCGCGGAACTGGTCGCGCCAGGCGCGCTGCTGTTCGCGCAACGCGTGCACTTCCACGTCGACCTCGGCGCGCGACGCCCCCGCGCGGAAGACGCCGAACGCATTCAGCGGATCCGCCGGAGCGCGCGGCGGTGACGGTGCAGGTCC
>JARIEY010000044.1 GCA_031127085.1 Gemmatimonadota bacterium
CGTCGGGAGGGAATCACGGCCTGCCAGTGGCTTGAGTTTGACGAGGCCGAGTCGCGCGTCTCGTATGAAAACGCGCGGCGCGTGCTCTCCCTCGCGCGCGCCATGTTGACTGAGGAGCGCGCGCCGTGACGATGGAGACCGCACGGCCCGACGCGGTCCCCGTGATCCTGGCGTGGGCCACGCGCGACAAGGCGCGCGATCTGTTGCGTCGCGCGTTCACCCGGCGAAGGTCGCACCTCTCCATCGTCTCCACCGCCGAGGCCGCGCGTCGGGTGCTGACCACGACGCTGGTTGATGCCGTCATCGTGGATCTCGCCGGCAACAGCGACGAGGCGTGGACCGTGGTCGCGCTGGCGCGCGAGCTGCCGAGCCTGCCGTTCTTTGCGCTGGCGCCGTTGCGGGTGGCGGACGCGTCGACGCTCGGGCGGTGTGCGGCGCTCGATGTCACCGATATGCTGTTTGAGAGCGTGGACGAGGCGGCGCTTCGTGAGCTGGTGATGCCACACACCTTCACGGAACGCTTCGTCGCGGCGCTCCACGGTGCCGAACGCGTGCTGGGCTTGGATGCGCCGCTCCAACGACGGTCGTGGGACCTGGTCGTGTCAGCGGGCGGCCGACCGGTGCGCACCGACGCCGTCGCGCAGTCGCTCGGGGTGACGCGCGAGCACTTGAGCCGGTCGTTCGCTTCAGAAGGCGCTCCTAACCTGAAGCGGGTGATAGACTTGGTCCGGTTGATCGCGGCGGCGGAACTGGCCAAGAACCCGGGTTACGACGTGGGGGACGTCGCCAAGGTCCTCGGTTTCGCGTCGCCCTCGCACTTGACCAGCACGGCGGAGCGGGTGGCAGGGATTCGCGTGGCATCGCTCACGCTACTCCGAGCGCGGGATCTGATCGCCCGGTTTGTGCAGGGTCGCTCGCGGAGCCGTCGGTAGCGGTCTGGCGATGCCGGGCTTGCGTGGTGTGCGCTTGGCTGGGGATGGCTGGGGCAGTCTGGAGGGCATTGCGCCGCCAGTTGCTCGCAATGCCTTGAAGTCGGCCCCTGCATGTGACTAATTTCACAAGCTGTACCAAAAAACGGCGCCCGTCCTGTGACGGCGGCGGCCAAGGTGAGCGGCCTTCCCAGGCCCGTTCCCTGTACCACACCCTGTACCCTTCCCCTGCCTCGCAATGTCTACGTCGCTGCGCCCTGGTGAAATCAAGGACATCCTGCTTCGTGAAATCGAAGCTGCCGACCTGAACAAGCTGGACGTCGAGGAAGTCGGAACGGTGCTGGAGGTGAAGGACGGCATCGCCCGCATCTACGGCCTCAAGAAGGCGATGTCGGGTGAAATGCTCGAAATCACCGCCGGCGAGACGAATGAGCGCATCACGGCGCTCGCGCTCAACCTGGAAGAGGACAACATCGGCGCGGTGGTCCTCGGCGACTACCTGCAGATCAAGGAAGGCGACGACGTGCGCCGCACCGGCCGCGTGCTCGAAGTGCCGGTGGGTCCCGAGCTGATCGGCCGCGTCGTGGATCCGCTGGGCCGTCCGATCGACGGCATGGGCCCGATCAAGGCGACGCACACCCGCAAGGTGGAGTCGGTCGCCCCGGGTATCATCGTCCGTCAGCCGGTGAAGGAGCCGCTGCAGACGGGCATCAAGGCCGTCGACTCGATGATCCCGATTGGCCGCGGCCAGCGCGAGCTCATCATCGGTGACCGCGGCACGGGTAAGACCGCCGTCGCCGTGGACACAATCATCAACCAGAAGGGGCAGGGCGTCGTCTGCGTCTACGTGGCCATCGGCCAGAAGGCGTCGACGGTGGCCTCGGTGGTGGAGAAGCTTAAGGAGTCGGGGGCGATGGAGTTCACGATCGTCGTCGCCGCCACGGCCTCCGACCCGGCGCCGATGCAGTACATCGCCCCCTACTCGGGCGTGGCGATGGCCGAGTACTTCATGTACAACGAAGGCAAGGCGACGCTCGCGGTCTACGATGACCTCTCCAAGCAGGCCGCTGCGTACCGCCAGATCTCGCTCGTGCTCCGCCGCCCGCCGGGCCGCGAAGCCTATCCGGGCGACGTCTTCTACCTGCACAGCCGCCTGCTCGAGCGTGCCGCCAAGATCTCCAACGACCCCAAGGTCGTGGACGGCGTGAACATTCTCGCCCCGGGCGGATCGCTGACGGCGCTGCCGATCATCGAGACGCAGGCCGGTGACGTGTCGGCCTACATCCCGACAAACGTCATCTCCATTACCGACGGCCAGATCTTCCTCGAGTCCGACCTGTTCTTCTCGGGCGTGCGCCCCGCCATCAACGTCGGCATTTCGGTGTCGCGCGTGGGCGGCTCGGCGCAGATCAAGGCGATGCGCTCGGTCGCCGGCCGTCTGCGCCTCGACCTGGCGCAGTACCGCGAGCTCGAGGCCTTTGCCGCCTTCGCGTCGGACCTCGACGCCGCCACCAAGCGCCAGCTCGACCGTGGCGCGCGCACGGTGGAAGTGCTCAAGCAGGGACAGTATCGCCCGATGCCGGCCGAGCAGCAGGTGATGATCATCTACGCCGTGACCAACGGCTTCATCGATGACGTGCCGGTGGGTAAGGTGCGCGGCTGGGAAGAGGGCTTCCACGCCTACATGGCGGCCAAGTATCCGCAGGTCGGCGACGCCATCCGCAAGGAGAAGGCGCTGTCGAAGGAGACGGAAGCGACGCTGAAGCAGGCGATCGACGCCTACAAGAAGTCGATCGCGTGACCCGTCTGCCCTCCGTCATCCGCCATCTGCCTTCACTGTCCTGACTCATGGCTAAAGGCCGCGAACTAGTAGGTCGCATCAAGACCACCGAGAATACGCGGAAGATCACGCGTACGATGGAGATGGTCGCGACGTCGAAGCTCAAGCGCTCGTCCGACCGTGTGTCGGCGGCGCGTCCGTACGCGAAGGCGCTCGGGGATGTGATCTCGAGTCTCTTCAACGCGGAACTGGCGGAGCGTTTCCCGCTCCTTCGGCAGCCCGCGGCGGAGCGCCGTGTGGCGGTGCTGCTGATCACGGCGAATCGCGGCCTCTGCGGCGGCTTCAACGCCAATCTCATCAAGGAGGCCCGGATGACGGTCGCCTACCTCGAGGAGCAGGGCGCCACGGTCGATCTGCACGTCGTCGGCCGCAAGGGCATCGGGTACTTCCGCTACGTCGGCCGCGAGATCCTCACGGCGCGCACCGATATTGGCGATATCCCGACGGCGGCCAACGCGGCGTCGCTGGTGGACGGGCTGATGGCCGATTTCATCTCGGGTGCCATCGACGCCGTCTACGTGGTTCACTCCAAGTTCAACTCGGTGCTGTCGACGCCGCCGCACACCGAGCGTGTGCTGCCGGTGGCCGCGCCGAAGCGCTCGGGGGCCGGGCGCGATTACCTGCTCTACCCCTCGGCGGACACGATCCTCACCGAGTTGCTTCCCTCGTACGTGCGCAATGCGGTGTATCGCGCGCTCGTCGAGACGGCCGCCGCCGAGCAGGCGGCGCGGCGCACCGCCATGAAGAGCGCCACCGATAACGCGGGGGAGATGCTGAACATCCTCCGTCGCACCTACAACCGCGCCCGCCAGGCCAACATCACGCAGGAGATCGCCGAGATTGTCGGCGGCGCTGCGGCACTCCAGGGTTGACCATCACTATGACGACTGCCACTGCCACGAACATCGGGAAGATTGTCCAGATCATCGGCCCCGTGATCGACGTTGAGTTCGCACCCGACCACCTGCCGGACCTGTACAACGCGCTCGAGGTGAAGGTCACCAACGACAGCGGCGAGCACATCCGCGTCGTCGCCGAGGTGCAGCAGCACATCGGCCGCAACCAGGTGCGCGCGGTGGGTATGAGCACCACCGACGGCGTGGTGCGCGGCATGGAGGCCGTGGACCTCGGTCGCGCCATCTCGGTGCCGGTCGGTTCCGCGGCGCTCGGGCGCATTCTCAACGTGCTGGGCGAGCCGGTGGACAACGGCGCCGCGATCGGCCCCGAGGTCGAGCGCTGGCCGATTCACCGCAAGCGCCCGGACTTCGTGAACCTCGAGCCCAAGACCGAGATTTTCGAGACGGGCATCAAGGTCATCGACCTGATCGCGCCGTTCGTGAAGGGCGGCAAGATTGGCCTCTTCGGCGGCGCCGGCGTGGGCAAGACGGTCTTGATCATGGAGCTCATCAACAACGTGGCCAAGGGTCACGGCGGCAAGTCGGTTTTCTGCGGCGTGGGCGAACGGACGCGCGAAGGGAACGACCTCTACCTGGAAATGCAGGAGTCGGGCGTCATCAACTCGACGGCGCTCATCTACGGCCAGATGAACGAGCCGCCGGGAGCGCGTCTCCGCGTGGGTCTCGCCGGCCTGACGGTCGCCGAGTACTTCCGCGATCGTGAGAACGCCGACGTGCTGGTCTTCATCGACAACATCTTCCGCTTCACGCAGGCGGGGTCGGAAGTGTCGGCGCTTCTCGGCCGTATGCCGAGCGCCGTGGGTTACCAGCCGACGCTGGCCACGGAGATGGGCGACCTGCAGGAGCGCATCACCTCGACGCGCAACGGCTCCATCACCTCGGTGCAGGCCATTTACGTGCCGGCCGACGACATCACGGACCCGGCGCCGGCGACGGCGTTCGCGCACCTCGATGCCACGGTCGTGCTCTCGCGCGCCATCACCGAGCTGGGCATCTATCCCGCCGTCGATCCGCTCGCGTCGGGCTCGCGCATCCTGGATCCGCAGTTCATCGGCGAGCGCCACTACAAGGCGGCCACCGAAGTGCAGCGCATTCTGCAGCGCTACAAGGAACTGCAGGACATCATCGCGATCCTGGGCATGGACGAGCTCTCGGAAGACGACAAGAAGGTCGTCGGCCGCGCGCGCCGCATTCAGCGCTTCATGTCGCAGCCGTTCTCGGTGGCCGAGCAGTTCACGGGCATCCCCGGCAAGTACTGCAAGATCGAAGAGACCATCTCGTCGTTCGAGCGCCTGTGCGCGGGCGAGTTCGATCATCTGCCGGAGCAGGCCTTCTTCATGGCCGGCGGGATCGAGGACGTGGTGGAAAACGCCAAGAAGCTGCAGGCGTAACCCATGCTCAAGGTCTCGGTGGTCTCGCCGGAAGCGACGCTGTTCGAAGGGGACGCCACGTCCGTCGTGGCGCCCGCATTCGACGGCGAGGTGGGCATCCTGCCGAGCCATGCGCCGATGATCACGGTGCTCGGACAGGGGACGCTGCGGGTCGAAGGGGCAACGCCCGCGCGCTTTGCGGTGGCCGGCGGCTTCGTGCAGGTGGTGGACAACAACGTGCGCGTGGTGACGGAGAAGGCGTCGGTGATTAAGTAAGATCGACGAGTGGGGATTGGGTGGGGGCCGCCTGTGTTCGGGCGGCCTTTTGCTTTGGGGATGGGGAAGGGGGTGGGAAGGGGAAGGGAGCAGGGTGTGGGAAGGGGATGGGGAAGGGGGCATTCAGGATTCACGATTCGGCAGGGTAGGATCGCACTACGCGGTCCGATATCTTTGCCGGATGCGAATTTCAGCACTTCTGGTGGGTGCCGCGATAAGTGCGGCGGTGGGGGCGCAGGAGCCACGGCCGTCGGTGGCGATTCCGCGCATCGAGGCGCCGGTGGCGATCGATGGCGTACTCGACGAGGCCGTCTGGCAGCGGGCCACCGTGCTCGATGGCTTCCGCCAGTATATGCCGTCCGACAGCCGCCCTGCGCAGGAACGCACCGAGGTGCTGGTCTGGTACGCTCCCGATGCGCTGGTAGTGGGCATTCGCGCCTTCACCACCGATGTCGCCTCGCTGCGCGCCACGCGCGCCGACCGCGACAAGATCAGCAACGACGATCGCGTGCTGCTCTACCTGGACACCTTCAACGACAAGCGCCGCGCGTTCATGTTCGGCGTCAACGCGCTGGGCGTGCAGCTCGACGGGGTGCGCACGGAAGGGGCGGTGAGCGCGGCCAACATGTTTGGCGGCAGCATCGACTACAACCCCGACTTCTACTACGAGTCGCGCGGTCGGCTGACCGCGCGCGGTTATGAAGTGGAGATGCGCATCCCGTTCAAGAGCCTGCGCATTCCCGGGACGGGCGCGCAGTCGTGGGGTTTCAACGTGCATCGCTTCTCGCCGGCGTCGGGCTACGAAGACACCTGGACCGATGTGCGCCGCGCGGGCGCGAGCTTTATCGCGCAGGGCGGCACGCTGACGGGGCTGCACGATCTGCAGCGCGGCGTTGTCACCGAACTGCAGCCGTTCGTGACGAGCGCGCAGGCGGGCACCCGGACCGCAACGGGCGAGTTTTCGCGTGACGCGGCGATGACCACCGCGGGAGCCAATCTCCGGCTCGGCTTCACGCAGCTCTCGCTCGACGCAGCGTTCAATCCCGACTTCTCGCAGGTGGAGAGCGACGCGGGATTGGTGACGCTCAATGAGCGCTTTGCGCTCTACATCCCGGAGAAGCGTCCGTTCTTCCTCGAAGGGATTGAGTTGTTCGCGACTCCCAATCAGCTGGTGTACACGCGTCAGCTGGTCGACCCCTCGGTGGGCGGCAAGGTGACGGGCAAGCTGGGGGCGTACAGTGTGGCCTTGCTGAGCGCGCTCGACCATCAGGCGGGCGGCGACGCGCAGTTTCAGGTGGGACGGCTGCGCCGTGACCTGGGGGGCTCGTCGAACATCGGACTGACGGTCACCGACAAGGAGCAGGGGAGCGCGTACAACCGCGTGGTGGCGGCCGACGCGCGGCTGGTCTACCGCAAGCTGTATTACGTGGAGGCGCAGCTTGGCACCGCGGCGACCCGCGATGCCACCGGGCTGACGCAGCAAGGGGCCATCTGGAAGCTCGAGAATGACCGGACGGGGCGGCACTGGGGCTACAACACCAAGTGGATCGACATCGGCCGTGAGTTCCGCAGCCAGGCGGGCTTTGTGCCGCGCACCAACATCACCAGCTGGAACGTGTTCAACCGTCTGTCGTGGTACGGCGCACGCGGCGCGCGCCTGGAGAGCATCACCACGTTCTTCGGGCCCACGCGCTATTGGCGCTCCGGCGGCGCCTTCTCCAGCGCGCCGCTCGAGGGCAAGGACAATGTCACGCTGATGCTGCGCCTGCGCGGTGGTTGGAATGTGACGAGCGAGGCAGGGCGTCTCTTCTTCTTCGTCGATCCGTCCAACTACACCCGGTACACCACCGGGCCCGGTGCATCAGGTGCGGCGTATCACCCCGCTGCGTGGCAGTCCGGCCTCGCCGACCTTCGGTTTACGGTGGGCACGCCGGTGATGCAACGCCTCAACGCCTCGGTGACGGTGCAGCGCACCACGTCGCCCATCTTTGCCGAAGGGTCGCGCGGCACAGACCTCAAGGTGTCGGGATCGCTCACGCTGCGTCCCACGGCCGCGGCGCGCGTGGAGGGCACGCTCGCGTCCTCGCGCATCACGCGACGTCTCGACGGCTCGCAGTACGCGCGCACGCTCATTCCGCGCCTCAAGCTCGAGTACCAGCTCTCGCGCGCGACCTTCGTGCGCGTCGTGGGCGAGTACCGGTCAGAACGGCGCGACGCGCTGCGCGCCGACGCCGATGGCCGGATACTCTACGTCAACGGCGCCGCCAGCACCCCCGTGGCTGCCAGTCGGCTTCGCGTCGACTGGCTGGCGTCGTATCAGCCGACGCCGGGCACGGTGGCGTTCTTCGGCTACGGCTCGGGCAGCGATGCGCCGCGTGCCGACGAGTACTCGGCGTTGCGGCGCAGCGACGACGCGATCTTCGTGAAGCTGGCGTACCAGTTCCGGCGGTAGCGCGGTGGCCGGGGCCGAGTGACGCGGGACTTTCGGTGTTCGTCTGGGGTACGATCCCCAATGCTTATGCCGGAGTTCTGTCTCGTGAAGCGCCTTCTTGCCGTCGCCCTGCTGATCCCCGCGCTCGCGGGCGCGCAGTCGTATACCTATCCGTCGTTCCAACTGCCGACGCTCGTGGAGCGGGAGTACAACTTTGCCGCCGCCGATGGCGGGCGCGCCGGCGCGACGCTGCTATTCCAGTGGCGTGAGGCAGTCTCGCCGCTCTGGCAGGTGGGGATAGATGCCGGCCTGGCCGACCCGGATGGCAACGCGTCATCGCGGCTCGTCTTCGGGGCGCACGCCGCGCGGCAGTTGACGCGCAGCACGGCCGACTTTCCGTTCGACGTCGCGTTGACAGCGGGGGTCGGTCTCTCGGGCGTCAATGGCCACGACGTCGTGCGCGTGCCGGTCGGTGCCTCCGTAGGCCATCGCTTTCTCCTCGACGGCGGCCTGAGCGTGACGCCCTTTGCGCATCCGCGGCTCTCCTTCGACCGGTGCAACGACTGCAAACTCGGCGCATCGGACGGCAAGCTGAATGTCGCCATCGACATCGGCGGGAGCCTGCAGATCACCGAACAGGTGGCGCTGCGAATTGCCGCCACGGCGGGGGGCAGTGACTACCTGGGCTCGGGCAACGGCATTGGGCTCAGCGTCGCCTGGACGCCGAAGGGACTGCGGAAGTAGGGGCAACGATGCGTTGCGCGGACAGGGCACCGCGCCAGCGCGCAGCAGGCTAGCGCAGCAGCCCCTCGACCAGCGCAAACGAGCGCTCCGCCGCGCCGATCCCGCGGTGCACCATCGCGCGCGCGGCCGCGCCAGCGGCGGTGCGCGCGCTGGCATCACCCAGCCACTCCAGTAGCACGGCGCCCAGGGCTTCGGCGTCCGTGGCGGCGCGACCGCCCCCCGCCTCGATCAACAGCGCCGCGTCGCGGCCATTCTTCACGAACTGGGGCCCGTGAACCACCGGGGCGCCGAACGCGGCGGGCTCGAGTACCGAGTGCAGTCCGGCCGCGTGGAAGCCGCCGCCCACGAAGGCCACATCGGCCAGCGCGTAGAGGTCGCCGAGTACGCCGACGCGGTCCACGAGCACCACGTCGGCGCGCGATGCCTGTGGCGTGCCCAGTCGAGCGCACGACAGCGTGGCGCGCGCCGACCACGCCTCGATGGCTGCGAGATGCGGCACCGTGACTTCATGCGGCGCGATGATGAGACGCGCGGTCGGCACGCGCGCGCGCACGGCGCGCCACGCCACGTCCAATGCGGCCTCGTCGGAGGGCCAAGTGGAGCCGGCGACGAGCGTTGGCCGCTCGCTCTGCAGTGGCGCGAGCAGTGCCGACGTGCGGTCCACCGCGGCGGCGCGCGAGCACACCTGATCGTAGCGGGTGTCGCCCGTCACCTGCACCCGCGCGGGGTGCACGCCCATCGCCATGAGCCGCGCGGCGTCGGCGGCATCGATTGCTCCTATGGCGCGCAGCGCGCCGTACGCGTCGTGCAGCAGCGCGCGGGCCAGCGCGCCGCGCCGTCCCGACGATTCGCCGAGTGTCGCGGCGATCATCGCCGTGGCGACGCCCTGCCGAGCGGCTTCGTCCACGAGCACGGGCCAGACGTCGAGCTTGCTGAAGACGAGCGCGCTCGGCCGAAGGGCGCGTAGCAGCGTGCGCGCGGCACGGCGCGTGTCGAACGGGAGATAATCGGCGTAGTCGGCACCGATGCGCGCCGCGAACGGCGCCGCGCTGCTTGAGAAGTGCGTGTAGACCAGTTGCACATCCGGCCGGTGTTTGCGCAACAGCTCAATCACCGGGCGCGCCTGCAACCCTTCGCCAACTGAGGGGGCGTGCAGCCAGACGAGCGGCCGGGCGGGATCACGGTGGGCCGCGCTCCACTGCGCAAAGCGGTCAAGTACGCCGCGGCGCCCGGCGAGCGACGCCATCGTCTTGCCGTCGCCGCTCGCATGCGCGGCCGCCCACTCGGCCAGCGTACCGGCGGCGGCGTACGCGGCGCGCAGCGCGGCGTTCATCAGCGAGCGGCTACTTGCCGGCGGGCTTGGCGGCGAGCGCCGCGTCGAGCGCCTCGCGGAAGACCGCGGGCGGCTGGGCGCCCACCACCGGTTTGCCGCCGACGAAGAACGTTGGCGTCGACTGCGCCCCCGCGTTGTTGGCGCGGTCGATGTCGCCCTGAATGATGGGGCGCATCGCCGACGACTGTACGCACGCGCGCAGCTGATCGACATCGGCCCCGGCAGCCTTCGCCAGCTGCTCAAAGGCGGGATGGGCATCGGTGAGGCCGCTCCATGCGTCCTGCGAGCGCATGATCGCATCCTGCACCGGCCAGAACTTCCCCTGCACGGCGGCGCACATCGCCGCGTGCGCGGCCGGCCAGGCGTTGCGGTGCATCTCGAGCGGCAGGTTCACGTAGGCCACGCGAATCTTGCCGGTCTCGACGTACTCTTTGCGAATCACTTCCCACGTCTCGTCGTGCCAGCGCTTGCAGAACGGGCACTGAAAGTCGCTGATGATGATCAGCCAGACGTTCGCGGCCGGGTTGCCGAGTATTCGACCCGCGTCGGCCTTGGCGAGGAGTGCGGACGCCGAGTCTGCCGGCGACGTTGGGCCGGAGGCCGGAGCGGAGGCCGGAGCGGAGGCCGCGGCGGACGCCGCAGCGGGCTGCAGTGACTTTGCGTCGGCGGCGCGCGTCGCGGCCACGCCGTCCTTGCCCGCGCATCCAGTGAGGGCGAGGGCGAGCAGCGGGCGGAGAAGTCGGGGCATCAGCGGAGGGGAAAGTCGGATCGAATGCGGTGCACGGCGGGAGCCGCGCGGTCGAGAACATAAGTGTACTCGCCGCGTTCTCCGAGCGCGATGGCGAAGCCGACGTGCCGCGCGAGGCCGAGCACGGTGCCGCGGGGGGCGCGTGCGTCGAGCACATACAGCCCCTCGCCGCCGCCGGCGACGTACAGGCGTTCGTGTGTGAGGAGGGCGTCGTACGCGAAGCGCGCGCCGGCCCAGAGGAACCGCTCGCGCGGCGCGGACGATCCATCGATGTCGTATAGCCATACTCCGCGCTCGCCGGCGGCGACCACGACGCGCGTGCCGTCGCTGCGCAGCGTGCGCGCCCCGCCGCGAAGGCGCGTAGACGTGCGGGGCGCCAGCGAATCGCCCGAGAGCACGTACGCCGTTAACGCGCTGTCGGTCGCCACCCAGAGCACGTCGCCCTGCGGGTCGGCCGTCATCGCCCGCACCGACAGCCCCGTGTCGCGCGCCCGCCAGGCGCCGCTCACCGGTTCGAGCTCGAGGCGCGAGCCAATTGCGACGACACGACGGCCGCGCAGGCGCGCGAGCGCCGTGATGTCGCCATCGCGCACGCGCGCACCCACCGAGGAGTCGAGAGCGAACTCGTACAGCCCCGTGGAGGATGCGAGCGTGAGTTGCTCGCCCTGCACGTCCAGGGCGCGCAGGCCGCGAATGCCTGCGGCACGACGGGCCAGCGCGCGCGGCGCGCCGTCGACGGTGAAGAGTTGGATGCCGGCCGCCCCCGTGGTTCCCCCGGCCGCGCCACGCTGCGGGCCAATCGCGAGGAACTGCATTTCGCCCGGCAGGGTCAGCGACTGCCCGCCCGCGTTCACCGGCGCTCCGCGGCTATACCTCAGCGCGTGGCTCTGGTCCATCTCGCGCCCCATCAGATACCCAACGAAGAACCCAACGCCGACGCTCATCGGAAGCACGCAACGGGGCCCCGTGCAGGACCCGACGGGATCGTCAGCCTCGCTTATGAAATACGCGGACGCGGCGGCGGCCGCCGCCGCGCCCATGACGAGCGGCATCGTGACGCGCCGCGGGATCCGGCGTCGGCCCGCCACCGGCGCCTCCTCGGTGCGACCCAGGTCTTGGCGCGGCGCCGCCGCACGGTCGTCGGTCGCGGGGCGCGCCTGCGCAGAGAGTGCGGGCGCTGTGCCGTGCGTGGCCAAGCACAGCAGTACCGTCACGGCGGTGAGCCACGGCACGGAATGGCGGCTCACGGAACGCCGGCCCACGACTCGGTGGCTCACGGTGCCGCGCGTTCAAGCGTGATGGTGCGCTCGGTGCGCGCCGTGCGTCGGCCGCCGAGGTCGGTGACATCGACGGTTACTGCGTACTGACCGGCCGGCGCGTCGCCGAGCCCGAGCGCCAGATGGTGCGGGGCCATCGTCCCCACCGCGACAGCGCGCTCGTAGGCCAGCGACACGGTTTCCTCTCCCACGGCACTGAGGCCCACGGCGTCGGCGAGGCCGCCCAGCACGCGTGCGGTGAAGGCTCGGCCCCGGTCGATGGAGAGGATGCGAACGGTCACACGGACGCGCAAGCGTGCGACGCCGGCCGTGTCCACCGTTGCGCCGTAGGTCTCCCAGTAGAGCGCGACGGTATCACGTAGCGCAAAGCGCATCGCCGCGTTGGCCTCGATGCTGAATGCCTCTCGGGTGGCTGCGACGCGCGCTGGCGGACCGGCCGCCGTGTCGGGCACCGACACGGCATCACGCGCTACGATGCGATCGGCGATCACGAGGTCGGAGATGTCGAACCGTCCCGGTGCGCCGATTGGCGCGGCCTCGGCGGGCGACAGGTCCACGGTGCCGTCGCCGCGCGCGCCGCGGCCGGTGTCCGGCTGGCGAGCCTCAATGCGATAGGCGTACGCCCCGGCACGATGCACCGTGCGCGCCCACTGGCGGCTCACGGCGCGGGCGTGGCGCCCGGCAGGAAGGTGCAGGGTGTCGCGGATCATCCGGGGCGTGCGGTACGCAGCGCCCTCGCCGAAGGCAAAACCTCCCTCCACCAGCGCCGGCGTCAGTTCAACATCCGCGAGCATCCGGTCCGTGGGCCACTGCGCAAAGAGTTCCACGCGTGCGCCCGCACTCGACCGAAAGCGCGCCACCTGCACCGCGACCGTGTCGAGCCGAAGCGCGGCGTGCGCGTCATCGAGCCGCATGGGGATGATGCGACGCGCGTTGTCAGCGTACGCGCGGAAGTTGCCCGCGAAGCCGGCCGCGTTGATGGCGGGAGGGCCGCGAAAGACAAACCGGAGTGAGGTGGCGGGATACCACCAGACCGTGAGGATGCGCGCGGTGCTTTCCGCCCCGTTCGTCTCCTGGGTCTCGGGCGCGAACGAGGCGATCACCGCCGGGCGGCCGTAGCGCATCCAGATCTGTCCACGGTCGGTGCGCCACCCAGCGAGCCCCGCTTCTTCTGAAGTGAAGCGCAAGTCCGCGTACGCGGCGCGCGCCAGCAGCGTCACACGCGCCTCGTTCACCGGGGTCAGCGCCAGCGGGTCGGCCGATCGCCACCACGCGAGTGCCGTGGCTGCTCGCACCTCCGCAGGCAACCCGGCCAGCCGCGCGGCGTCATCGGGGCGCAGCCATTGGGTGACGTCGAGCAGTGCGTCGCGCGTCGGTTCGGGAAGCAGGGCGAGTGCCGAATCAAAGGCCGAGGCGGACTCGGCGAGTTGGTCCGTCGCGTAGAGCGCGAGTCCGTAGGCCAGCCACGTGCGCGGCGCGCGGGGTTGCCGGCGCGCGAGGGTAGTGGCGAGCGGAAGCATCTCCTCGGTTCGGTCTGATTCGTACAGGAGCGCGAGGAGATCGGCGGCGGCTCCCCCGTGCGTGGAGTCGGCGGCGAGGGCCGCGTGAAAGTGCTCTTCGGCGGTGAGCCGATCGAGTTCACCCGCCTCGGTGACCGGCGCGGTGCGCTGTTCGAGAAAGTCGCGGATGTAGTGCCAATCGTTGACCGCCGCGTCGAGGTCGAGCGCCGTGGTTGTGCCCGTGAGG
Source organism: Gemmatimonadota bacterium (assembly GCA_031127085.1). Classification (GTDB taxonomy): domain Bacteria; phylum Gemmatimonadota; class Gemmatimonadetes; order Gemmatimonadales; family Gemmatimonadaceae; genus PNKL01. Next base: position 13,612 of record JARIEY010000044.1, read on the forward strand.
ATGCGGCGGTGGCGCAGCGCATTGAACCGGCGGGCCGCGACGAGCCCCAGTTCATATTCGATGGTGGCGAGCAGCGCGGGGTCGCCAGCATCGCGTGCGGCCCGCTGCGCTTTGGCGAACAGCCGTTCGGCTTCAATGCGCAGAAACGGCGTCTTCAGTCGTAAGCGTCCCAGCTCCAGGAGATAGCGCGGGTTGTTCGGATCCAGGTCGAGTGCACGCTCCAGCTTTTCGCTGGCGCGGTGCCGGCGGATGACATCATCGGGAGCGAGCCCCATCTCGGAGCGTCGCGCGAGAATGGCGCCGTGGTCGAAGAAGGCCCCCGGAAAGCGTGGGGCGCGCCGTTGGACCTGCTCCAGCAGATCGATGCCGTGCGCACTGTCACCGTGGGCGAGCGCGGCCTGCGCTTGGCGGTAGAGTGAGTCGAGGGTCGGTGCCAACTCGCGGCGGCGCTGCGCATCGGCCGAGTGCGGCGCGAGCGTCAGGCAACCGAGCGCGAAGCCGAGCAGGGGGAGGGCACGACGCGGGGGCATTGCGGAGAAGATAGGCCGCTTGCGTGGGGCATGTCACGCGCGGGCCGTGCAGGGCCGCGCAGACAGCGCGACGGCGTCAGGGGCTTTGAGGACAGCTGACGCCGACCTGACGCCCGAGAAAAACGAGTATCTAAATAGAAGGCGTCTGCAGTCAAAACCCATGTTTACGGGGTGTAAAGCATCCCCCTACAGAGCGGGTTGCACAATTCTTTCGCCGCCGGTAGGATTACCGCCTGTGACGAACATCACGCTCCGCGGGTATGGGAGTGTGAAGCCCTGGAGCCATGCTCAAGGGCGTAACGTTTTTGTATCGCCGAGGCACGTGATTCAGAGGCGGCGATTCTACGATGGTTGTTCTTGCGGGCGCATCACCTATTACGCGGTGGCCCCGCTGAAGTTCCGCTCCGCGTCTGCGGGGCAGCAGTGCGAAGCTCCTGATGTCGGCAGTTCGTTTAGCTCTTCACCTTTTGTTGAGGGAGTCCGATGACCATGAGTACTCGGTTTCGCTGGATGACGACCGCAGTACTGGCTCTCCTGCTCGGCGCTTCCGCGTCTGCCTCGGCGCAGAACGCGACCATTACCGGCAAGATCTTGTCGGATGGTGGGCAGCCGCTGTACGGAGCCAACGTTGTGATCGACGCGCTGACCATCTCGGTGGGTACCAACGCTCAGGGCGTGTACTCGATCGTGATCCCCGGGGCCCGCGTGCGCGGGCAGGCCGTGGTGATGCGCGTTCGCGCGATCGGCTATCAGCCGATCGTCAAGAACCTGACCCTGACCGCCGGCACGCAGACGCACAACTTCGATCTCAAGATCGACGTCAACCGCCTGAACCAGGTGGTCGTGACGGGCGTGACGGGCGCGACGGAAGTGAAGAAGCTTGCCTTCACCGTGGCGCAGGTCTCGCAGGCGGACGTGCCGGTTGCCGGCTCGAACCCGCTGGCGCAGCTGCAGGGCAAGGTCGCGGGTGCCAACATCGTGTCGGCCAGCGGCCGCCCCGGTTCGGCGCCGTCGATCATTCTCCGTGGCCCGCAGTCGATCAACGGCGGCGGCCGTGGCCAGGAACCGCTGTACATCATTGACGGCGTGGTCTCGCAGGGCGGCCTCGCGGACATCAATCCGCAAGACATCGAGAACGTCGAAGTGGTGAAGGGCGCCGCGGCGTCGTCGATGTACGGCTCGCGCGCCGGCAACGGCGTGATCCAGATCACGACCCGCTCGGGCAAGAACTCGCAGGACGGCATCAAGTTCCGCGTGGGCGCCGAGTACGGCTCGTCGGATGTTGAGAATGTGCTCGACATTCCGAAGTCGAACGTAATGCTCATGAATCAGGACTTCACCCGCTTCTGCATTGCCACCGGCGGCGCGCCCGATTGCACGCGCACGGTGGACATCTACGCCGAAGCGTATCGCATCAACGATCAGGGAACGGACTTCTCGCTCCCGCCCGCCACGTTCACGAACGACGGCGGCATCTCGCGTAACCCGGGCGGCGTGAACCTCCGCGGCCTCTATCTGTCGAATCCGTTCCCGAAGACCGGGACGCCGATGCGCCAGATGCTCACGAAGGGGCAGACGTACAACAACACCGTGGACGCCACGGGCCGCGTTGGCCGCACGAACTTCTTCGCCTCGGCGAACATGTTCCGCCAGCAGGGCTCGCTGCGCTTCATGAACGGCTACACGCGCAACTCGATCCGCCTGAACATCGACCAGCAGATGGCAGGCAACTGGAACTTTGGCGTGCGCACCGCCTTCACCGACGCCGTGGACAACAACGGCGGCGTGCAGTGGCTGTACCTCTCGCGTCAGCCGGCCAACGCCGAGCTCACGCGTCGCGACTCGAAGGGGCGTCTCTTCGTCCGTACGGTCGCGCAGGCGCAGGGCGCGCAGAACTTCAACCCGGCGTACTACGCCGAGTTCTATCGTCCGCAGAACCGCATCAGCCGCTTCGTTGGCGCGCTGAACGCCAAGTGGCAGCCGCTGACGTGGATCGACGCGTCGGCCGAGTTCGGCTACGACGGTCGTACCAACTTCCAGACGGGCCAGCTCGATCGTGGCTACCGCACGACGGCCTCGAGTTCGAACAACCTCGGCTCGCTCGACTGGAGCAACGGCAAGTCGTTCGCCATCAACGGCGCGGCGATGGTGACGATGCGCAAGTCGTGGTTTGAGAACTCGCTCGACTCGCGCCTGACGCTGCGCACGTCGTACGAGGCCTCGGATGATCGCGGGCAGTCGCTCGGCGGCGCCAACCTGGCCGTACCCGGCCTGGCCGATCCGAACGCGGTCGTGACCAACCAGTACATCGGCGGCTTCACCGAGCAGGTTCGCGCGCTCGGTATGTTTGCCAACATCGATCTTGACTACAAGGGCCGGTACATCCTCGGCGGCCTCGTGCGCCGCGACGCGGCCTCGCTGTTCGGCGCTTCGCAGCGCTGGCAGACCTACGGCCGTGGTTCGTTCGCCTGGCGTATCAGCGAAGAGCCCTGGTTCAAGGTCGCCAAGATTTCGGACCTCAAGGTTCGCGCCTCGGAAGGGACGGCGGGCAACCGCCCGCAGTACAGCGCCCAGTACGAGACGTTCTCGATCGGCGCCGGTGGCGCGCTTGCGCCGTCGTTCCTGGGCAACAAGAACCTCCGCCCGGAAGTGTCGCGTGAAATCGAGTTGGGCCTCGACCTCGAGGTCATGAACAAGTACGGCCTGACGATCACCAAGGCCCACAACGTCATCAACGACCAGCTGCTTCCGGTGACGCCGCCGGCCGTGTCGGGCTTCGCCCGCCAGTGGCAGAACGCTGGTGAGCTGACGAACAACACGTGGGAAGTCTCGCTGAACGTGCCGGTGATCCAGAAGCGCGACCTGTCGTACTCGGTCCGCTTCAACTGGGACGCCACCACGTCGGTCATCACGCGCCTCGACATGCCGGAGACGTTCTACTCCGCCGCCGGTGCGCAGGGTGCCGAGACGATGTTCAAGATCAAGCAGGGCGAAGATTTCGGCTCGATGTGGGGCCGTCGTTTCGTCGACAATTGCTCGCAGCTGCCGGCGGCCTTCGCTGCCAAGTGCGGCCCGGGCCAGGAGTTCCAGAAGAACAGCAACGGGTACGTGGTGTGGGTCGGCGCCGGCAACACGCTGGCCGAGGGCATCACCAAGAACCTGTGGTACACGCGTCTCCCGGCCGCGCAGGCGCCGTGGGGCGGCGGTACGACGCTGGACAACCTCAACTGGGGTACGGTCATCCCGTGGCGTGATTCGACGGGTGCGGTGCCGTTGCGCAAGCTCGGCAACGCCCTCCCGGACTTCCACTGGTCCGTCAGCCAGAACTTCGCGTTCAAGAAGTTCACCGTGTACGCCCTGCTCGACGCCACGGTTGGCAAGTCGATCTGGAACGAGCAGCGCCAGTGGTCGCTGGGTGACTTCCAGGTCGCCGAAGCCGACCAGAACGGCAAGTCGGTCGCCGATGCGAAGCCGCTCGGCTACTACTTCCGCGCGGTGCAGACGGGCGGTATCGGCGGTCTGTACGACTTGCTTGGCCCCAACAACCACACGGTGGAAGACGCCAGCTTCGTGAAGCTCCGCGAACTGTCGCTCGGCTATCGCATTGGCAAGCTGCCGACGGTTGGCGGCGACTGGACCGTGTCGCTGATCGGTCGCAACCTGAAGACCTGGACCAGCTACACGGGTTACGATCCGGAAGTGGGCCTGGGTGGTGGCGATCTCGGCTCTGGCGCGCTGAACGCGATCGACGCGTTCACGTTCCCGAACCTTCGCCAGATCACGTTCTCGATCTCAACCAGCTTCTGACGACCCGGGTTGCCGGCGCCGCCGTCGAATG
>JARIEY010000045.1 GCA_031127085.1 Gemmatimonadota bacterium
CGCCCGACGCGGGTGCCTGCGTCGACCGTCGTCAGGATGAAGAGCGCCTCGAACATCAGGGCGAAGTGGTACCAGAGCGCCATCGCGCTGGTGCCGCCCAGCACGTTGGAGAAGAGCATCGCCATGCCGACCGCGAGCGATGGGGCGCCGCCGGTGCGCGACAGGAGCGTCTGCTCCTGCACGTTGGCCGCGAGCGCGTGCAACTGCGCGGGGTCGAGGACAAATCCCCACGCCCGGATCGCCTCGGCGGCGCTCTCGGCCGTCGTGCCGATGAGGCCGGCGGGGGCGTTGATGGCGAAATAGATGCCCGGCGTCAGGACGCAGGCCGCGATGAGCGCCATGATGGCGACGAGCGACTCGGTGAGCATCGCGCCGTAGCCGATGAACCGCGCGTCGCTCTCGCGCTCCAGTAGCTTGGGTGTGGTGCCCGACGCGATGAGCGAGTGGAAGCCCGAGATGGCGCCGCACGCGATGGTAATGAATACGAAGGGGAAGAGCTTGCCGGCGAAGACCGGCCCTGTGCCGTCCACGAAGCGAGTGAGCGCCGGCATCTGCAGGGGCGGCAGGACGATGAGAATGCCGACGGCGAGCGCCACGACGACGCCGATCTTCACGAAGGCCGACAGATAATCGCGCGGGGCGAGCAGCAGCCAGACAGGGAGGATCGACGCGGCTACGCCATAGCCGATGATCCACTTGGCGAGCTGTGGGCCTGTCAGCGTGAAGATGGGGGCAAGCGTGGGATCCTGGGCGACCCAGCGGCCGGCGTAGAGCGCGACGATCAGCAGGACGATGCCAATGCTGGTGGACTCGAGGACGCGCCCCGGACGGATGTAGTGCAGGTAGACGCCCATCAGCATGGCAATGGGAATCGTGAGCCCAATCGTGACCGTGCCCCAGGGGCTCTGCTGCAGCGCCTTCACGACGACGAGCGCGAGGACCGAGATGAGGATGATCATGATGCCAAGCACCGCCACCAGCGCCGTGGCGCCGGCGACCGGCCCGATCTCTTCGCGGGCAATGCGCCCGAGGGACTTGCCGTCGCGCCGCACCGACGCGGCGAGAATGACGAAGTCCTGCACCGCGCCGCCCAGAACGACTCCGACGATGATCCAGAGCGCCCCGGGGAGGTACCCGAACTGGGCCGCGAGCGTCGGCCCGACCAGCGGACCCGGGCCCGCGATGGCGGCGAAGTGGTGCCCGAAGACAATCCACTTGTTGGTCGGTACGTAGTCGCGACCATCCTGCAGTCGCTCGGCGGGCGTCATACGCCGTTCGTCGAGCGCAAAGATCTTGGCGGCGATGATTCGGCTGTAGAACCGATACCCGACCAGATACGTGCAGACCGCAGCGGTGAGCAGCCAGGCGGCGTTGATCGCTTCGCCGCGTGAAAGAGCGAGATATCCCATGGCCCCTGCGCCGGTGGCGGCGATGGCGGCCCAGAGCACTGCGGAGGCCCAGCGTGGCATGGTCGGCCCGGTAGAGGGGAAAGAGGCGACGGGAGAAGATGGGCATCGCGCAGGGGGTGGTGCAATGTCTACCTTTCGGCGTCCCTCCCCGCTGAGGTGTTTCGTGCGCCGGTTGTTTCTCCTGCTGTTGACCGCTGCCACTGCGCTGGGCGCACAACAATCGGCACCGCTTGCGCAGTATGCGGCCACCAAGGTGGCCGTGGTTCCCGTGCAGTTCTACCGCGCGGACACGCTCGCCTGGCAGACGCCGGCCGCGACGATCATCCGAGCGGCGTTCGACAGCCTGCTGTCCGAGGCGCTCGACGAGCACGGACTGAAGGGGATGTGGGCGACGCCGGCCGACGTGCAGCGCTCGGCGCGTCGGAATGCGATGTACGCCGCCGATCCGCGCAACCTCGGCGCGTTCTCGGTGCGCAACGGTACGGGCAAGGAGGGCGCCATTCCCGACCCGCTGGCGGGCAACCTCCGCCGCGTCGTGGCGCTGCACGACGCACGATACGTCTTGATGCCCGTGGAGTTGCGCGTCGACGGTGGGCCGGGGGACGCGCATCTCGTCGTGCGCCTGCTCCTGGTTGATGCCCGCCTGAACACCGCACTATGGCAAGTGGACCTGCAGGGTGACCGTGCGGCGGCGTATTCACCTGCATTGTTGCAGAAACTTGCAACGCGCATCGCCGACCTCGTGGTCGCTCCCTGAGTCCGGTCCCCGCTGCGCATGCCCACGCTCGTCCACCTCTCCGACATCCACTTTGGCCCGCCCGAGCGTCAGGACGCTGTGGCGGCGGTGGCGCGGCGGTTTGCGGAGCGGCGGTGGGATGTGGTGGCCATCTCCGGCGACTTGACGCAGCGCAACACGCGCGCGCAGTTCGCCAGGGCGAAGGCCTTCGTGGATCAGGCGCGCGCGTCGGCGCCCACGGCGGTGATTCCGGGCAACCACGATGTGGCGTGGTGGTGGTGTGCGGGCGGGGCGGGGGTGCCTGCGTTGATGTACCGGGGCTACCGGAAGTGGATTGCCACCGATCTCGAGCCGTCGCTGCACGCGCCGGGGATGACGCTTGCATCGATCAACACGTCGCACGGCATCCAGTGGCACACGCTGACCACGCGGTTGCGCGATCTGTCGGTGGTGGGGGCGATGCGCCCGGCGCAGCGTCGGCGCGCCGCGGCTGAACTGGCGGCCGCGCCCGCGGGCGACCTGCGGGTGCTGATGGTTCACCACAACGTGCTGCGCGGCACGCTCTCGAACCGGTGGGGCCTCACGACCCGTGAGCGGGGCCTCGATGACGTGGCGTCCACGGCCTGTGAACTGGTGCTGTGCGGCCACGACCACGAGTCGCAAGTCGCCCAAGTCACGCGCGGGGCGCGGCGCTTCGTCGTGTCGCAAGTCAACACGTTGTCGAACCGTGCGCGTGGTGGGCGGCCCGTCTGCTATCACGAGGTGGCGTGGGACGAGGCGACGATTGGGATCGTGCGGCATGAGTGGAGTGCCGCCGCGTCCGATTTCGTGCCGGCGGCCTCGTGGTCCTTCGCGCGCTGATTGGCCGCCTGCGCGGTCTGCGCGCGGCCTCCCGTGACACGCGACAACTGGCGCTCGAGTTCCACGGACCGCCTCGCACGGGCGCTGAGTTCCTGGTCCGGTTGCAGGGCTTCGGCCTGCGCGGCGTTCGTGCGATGACGCTGACGCGGAACCGCTCCGTGATGGTGAGTCTCACCGACGGCACGTTGCGGGTGCACCGGGCCTTTCTCGCGGCCCCGGAGCCCGTGCACCGCGCCATCGTCCGGTTCCTGATGGCGAGCCGGCGCGCCGAGCGGCTGGCCGCGCGCCGGGTGCTGACCGGGTATCCCATTGGCGACGAGGAACGCCGCGCCCCGCGCGCGCCGGAGCGTACACACCCCGACGACGAGAAGCTGGCGGCGTCGTTGGGGGAGTGGCACGCGCGCTACAACCGCGAGCGGTTTGGCGGCACGCTGCGACGCGTGACGGTGCGCGTCTCTCGGCGGATGCGCGCGCGGCTGGGGCATTACGCGCCGGCGCAGCAGGGGCGTCCCGCGGAGATCGCGATTTCGCGTCGCCACGTGCGGCGTCACGGTGTCGCCGAGGCGCTGGAGACTCTGCTGCACGAGATGGTGCACCAGTGGCAGGATGAGCAGGGCCACCCGCTGGGGCACGACCGGCGGTTCCGCGAGAAGTCGCGCGACGTCGGGATTGTGGGCCGGGCGAAGCGCGTGGTGGACTGAGCCGAGGCGACGCTCTACGCGGCACGTGAGGCCGCCGGGGCGTCCCGCGCGGTCGTGGTGAGCACCACCCGACTGAGGTTAGTATTAAGGGTTGTCCCACACCTGCATACCCACGGTCTTCCAATGACTGATTCCTTGCTTGGCTCGCCGGCGCTGAAGCCCCGTACCGGCGATCTGTACAACATCGACGCCGCCCTGACCGAGGAAGAGCGCGCCATTCGCGACTCGGTACGCGCCTTCGTCGACGAAAAGGTGATGCCCATTATCGGCCAGTGTTACGTCGATGGCCGCTTCCCTACCGAACTGATCGCCGAGATGGGTGAGATGGGCTACTTCGGCGCCAACCTGCCGGAGGAATACGGCTGCGCTGGCCTGAGCAACGTCGCCTACGGCATCATCAATCAGGAACTCGAACGCGGCGACTCGGGCATCCGCTCGTTCTCGTCGGTGCAGGGCGCCCTCGTGATGTATCCGATCTTCACCTTCGGCTCCGAGGAGCAGAAGCGCCACTGGCTGCCGAAGATGGCGACCGGCGAAGCGATTGGCTGCTTCGGGCTGACCGAACCGGACTACGGCTCCAATCCGGCGGGGATGATCACGCGGGCGCGCCAGCAGGCCGACGGGACGTGGGTGCTGAACGGCGCCAAGATGTGGATCACCAACGGTTCGCTGTCGCACGTCGGCGTGGTGTGGGCCAAGACCGAAGAGGGCGACGACGACGGCAAAAGCGTCCGCGGCTTCCTGGTCCCCACGGGCACCCCGGGGTACACCATCAAGGAGACGCACGGCAAGCTGTCGCTGCGTGCCTCGATGACCAGCGAACTCGTGCTCGACGATGTGCACCTGCCGGCCGACGCGATCCTCCCGAAGTCGTCGGGGCTCAAGAGCCCGCTGATGTGCCTGACGCAGGCGCGCTACGGCATTGCGTGGGGCGCGATGGGGGCCGCAATGGCCTGCTACGAGGAAGCGCTGAGCTACGCCAAGACGCGAGTAATGTTCGACCGTCCCATCGGCGGCTTCCAGATTCAGCAGGTGCGCCTTGCCGACATGCTCACCGAGCTGGTGAAGGGTCAGCTTCTCGCCCTGCATCTGGGCCGGATGAAGGACGCCGGCACCTACACGCCGCAGCAGGTGAGCCTGGCCAAGCGCAACAACGTGAACGTGGCCACCGACATCGCCCGCGAAGCGCGCCGGTTGCTGGGCGCCAACGGCATTCTCGCCGAGTATTCGGCGATGCGGCACATGGCGAACCTCGAGAGCGTGTACACGTACGAGGGAACGCACGATGTGCACTCGCTCGTGATCGGGATGGCGGAAACCGGGATGAATGCGTTCAAGGGGTGACGGTGCACCGTAGCCACTGGATGACGGGCGGTCGCGGGTAGATGGGCATCATCCTCTACTCCATCCCGTTCTTCTTCCTGCTGATCGGCGTGGAGTTGGCATACTCCGCCCGGTCCGGTCGGCACTTGTTGCGCCTCAACGACTCGATCGCCGACCTCTCGTGCGGCATCCTGTCGCAGATCAGCGGTGTCTTCACCAAGCTCTTCTCGATCGGGATCTTCATCTGGATCGGCGAGCGTTGGACGCTGCAGGCCTGGCTGGGCGCGCCAGCCTGGCCCTCGGCGGCGCCCTTTGTGGGCGTCGCGAGCTTCCCGTGGTTCGGCGTGCGCGCGCCGGAGCTGGCGAGTTGGGCGCTGGCCTTTGTGCTGGTGGACCTGGCGTACTACTTCAGCCATCGGTACGCGCACGAGATCAACGTGCTGTGGGCCGGCCACGTGGTGCACCACTCGAGTGAGGAGTACAATCTGGCGGTCGCGCTCCGGCAGAGTTCACTGCACGGGCTGATGGCCTGGGTTTTCTACGCGCCGCTCGCCGTGCTGGGTATGCCGTGGCAGATGTTCGTCGCGTGCAACGCGCTGAACCTCGTCTATCAGTTCTGGATTCATACCCGCGCGGTCGGAAAGCTGGGGCGCGTGGCCGAGTATGTGCTCAACACGCCATCGCACCATCGCGTGCACCACGGAGTCAATCCCGAGTATCAGGACAAGAACTACGCCGGGGTCTTCATCACGTGGGACCGGCTGTTTGGCACCTTCGTGGTAGAGCAGGAGGAGCCCGTCTACGGGCTCACGCATCCGTTGCGCAGCTGGAATCCGCTCTGGGCGAACGTGCATGTCTTCTGGGACATCGCGGCGTCCGTCTGGCGCGCCGAGTCGTGGCGCGAGCGCTGGATGTACGTCTTTGGGCCGCCGGGGTGGCGCCCCGATCGGCTTGGCGGGCGTGTGGCGCCGCGGCCGGTGCGGCCCGAGGAGTTCCAGCGGTACGATCCCAAGATTCCCGGCTCGCTCGCGGCGTACGGCCTGTTCCACTTCACGTGCGCGCTGGTGGCGACCTTCCTGCTGCTCTCCGGCGCATCGACGCTGCCGACGCTGCAGCTGGCCGCGGGCGGTTTTTACGTCGCGGTCTCGCTGACCGCCATCGGCGGTATTTTCGAGGCCGAGCGCTGGGCGTCCCCGTTGGAGACGTCGCGGCTCGTCGTGCTCGGCGCCGCCACGGCGGTGCTCTGGCGCGCGCAGCTGGTGCCCGGGTGGTTTGCGTTGGCCACCGCCGTGGCGGTGGTCGGCTCGCTGGCCTGGTTCATTCCGCATCGCCGATATCTGACCGAGAACACGCCCGCCCCGGTGATGCAATAGGCACGTGTTGTTTCTTCCCCCTGTGTTTCCAAGAGGTGGGCCACATGATGATGAAGACCACGCTCCATCGCGCGTTCGTTCTGATTGCCGCGCTCGCCATTGGCTGCGGCGGACCGAAGGATCCCACGATGGCCACGGTGCCCGCCGAGGCGCTGGCGGCCATCGACACGGCGACGCTGATGCAGCACATCCGCGTGCTGGCCCACGATTCGCTGCTCGGTCGCGCGCCGGGCACCGCGGGCGAGGAGAAGACCGCCGCCTATCTCGAGGCGCAGTTCAAGGCGATCGGCCTGCAGCCCGGCAATCCTGATGGCACGTTCTTCCAGAAGGCGCCGCTGGTGGGGATCACGGTCACGAACAGTCCCACGATGACGTTCAGCAAGGGCGCGACGTCGGCCACGCTGCGCTGGCGCGACGATTTCGTCGCGTGGACCAAGCACGTGGCGCCCACGGCTGCGCTGCGCAACTCGGAACTGGTGTTCGTGGGATACGGTGTGGAGGCGCCCGAGTTTGGCTGGGACGACTTCAAGGGCGTCGATCTCGCGGGCAAGACGATGGTCGTGCTCGTCAATGATCCGCCGGTCGCCGATACGGCGATTTTCGGTGGCCCGCGGATGACGTATTACGGCCGGTGGACCTACAAGTACGAGCAGGGGATGAAGCACAAGGCGGCCGGCGTCCTGATTGTCCACGAGACCACGGAGGCCGGGTACCCATTCGCTGTCGTGCAGGGGAAGACCGCGGAACAGTTTGACCTCGCGACCCCCGACAGCAACAAGACGCGCAGCGACGTAGAAGGGTGGATCACGCTCGATCGCGCCAAGGCCCTGTTCGCGATGGGCGGTCAGGATTTCGACGCGCTCAAGGCGAAGGCGGCGACCAAGGCGTTTGCGCCGGTTCCGCTGGGGGTCACCGCGCGCATCGAGCTGAAGAACACGCTGCGCGCCGTCGATTCGCGGAACATGATCGCCAAGCTGGAAGGGAGCGATCCGGCGCTGAAGAACGAATACGTGGTCTTTAACGCGCACTGGGATTACTTCGGCGTCGGCGCCGTCGTGAACGGCGACTCCATCTACAATGGCGCGTCAGACAACGCCACCGGCGTGGCCGGCCTGCTGGCGCTCGGCAAAGCGTTCGTGGCGGCCAAGGCGCCGCCGAAGCGCACGATTCTCTTCCTCGCGGTGACGTCGGAAGAGCAGGGGCTCATTGGCTCGCAGTACTACGCCACCAATCCGCTGTATCCCGTCAACAAGACGGTGGCGATCATCAATATGGACGGCCTCAACACGTGGGGACGCACGTCGGACATCGTGGTGATGGGCTACGGCGCGTCGGATCTGGATGACTATGCGCGCGCCGCGGCGGCGGAGCAGGGTGGCCGTACGCTGCGGCCTGATGCGGAGCCGGAAAAGGGCTACTACTACCGGTCGGATCACTTCAACTTCGCGAAGGTCGGGGTTCCCGCCTTCTACCCCGGTGCCGGCGTCACCTTTGTGGGCAAGGACTCAACGTACGGGATGACGAAGCGCGCCGAATACGTGGCCAACGACTACCACAAGCCGAGCGACGACATCAAGGCGGGGTGGGACATGTCGGGGGCGGCGGAGGATCTGCGCTTCGACTTCGCCATCGGGTATCGCGTGGCGAACGCGGCCAAGTGGCCCGAGTGGAAGCCCGGCAACGAGTTCCGCGCGGCGCGTGAGAAGTCGCTGAAGCCGTAGCGCGCTCAGCGCTTCCGTTTCCGCACGGCGAGGCGACGCCGCAGAGCGTGTGGAAGGAGCGTGAGCAGGCGGCGCAGGATGCGGTTGCGGGTGCCCGGGATGCAAATCACCGGGCCGCCCGCCGCCAGCTGGCGCAATGACGTCTCGACGACGCGTTCGGCGCTCCCCCACAGCCAGCCCGGGATCTGCCGCTTTACGTGCGGCATCTCGGTGTGGATCTCCGTGTGGGTGAAGCCGGGGCAGAGCGCCTGCACGCGCACCCCGGCGCCTCGCACCTCGGTGTCGAGCCCGAGCGAGAACGACGTCAGGTACGCCTTGGTGGCCGAGTAGTTGACGTTGCCCGGGCCGTAGAGGAAGGAGGCGATGGAACTGACGTTGATGATCCCCCCCGCCCCCTGTTCGATCATCCGTGGCAGGGCCGCCGTGGCAAGCCGCATGGGCGCGAGGACGTGGAGACGGAGCATGTCCATCTGCGGATCCAGCAGGATCTTGGAAAGTTTGCCCGTCGTGGCGAAGCCCGCGTTGTTGACCAGCAGGTCGAGCCGCGGCAGGGCGGCGATGCGCGCGGCCGTCTCCTCCCGTCCAGCCTCGGACGCCAGGTCGCTGGTCCACGTGTCACACCGCACCCCGTGCGAGGCCGCGAGGTCACGCGCGAGCGCCTCGATGCGTGCCGTGGAGCGCGCCACGAGAATGAGGTCATACCCGCGGCGCGCGAGCGACTCGGCGAAGGCGCGGCCGATGCCGGCGGAGGCGCCGGTGACGAGGGCGAGAGGCATGGGGAGGCAGGGGGGAGGTGGCGGGTGGCAGACGGCGGATGGCAGATGGCAGATGGCAGATGGCAGATGGCAGATGGCAGATGGCAGATGGCAGATGGCAGATGGCAGATGGCAGATGGCAGGGTGCCTCGGCAAAGATGTGGGCCGGTTGTCGTGGAATCCACCGTCCGGCGTCCACCATTCTCCGTCTGCCGCCCCTCCGAGCGGCGATGTACCTTTCACTCGCACTCTCACTGGGGGATTTCACGGTGAAATTGGCCGTGTGCATCAAGCGCGTTCCTGACATGGAAGGGCGCTTCAAGATTGCTCCGTCGGGGACCGGCATCGACGAGGCGGGGCTCAAGTACGATATGTCCGACTTCGACGGCTACGCCGCCGAGGTGGCCATCCAGATCACTGAAAAGCTCGGCGCTGGCGAAGTGACCGTGATTTCGATCGGTCCCGACGTGGTGCAGGAGACGCTGCGCAAGGCGCTGTCGATGGGCGCGCACCGTGCCGTGCAGCTCAAGCACGACGCGCCGGTGAGCGACGGCCTGGCCATCGCCACCGCGCTAGCCGCTGAGCTCAAGGACGGCGGCTACGACCTCGTGCTCTGCGGCCGTATGGCGGTGGACACGCAGAACCGGTCGACGGGCGCGTTCGTTGCCGAGTTGCTGGGCGTTCCGCTCATCAGCGCCATTTCGCAGCTCAATGTCGAGGGCGGCGTCGTCAAGGCGCGGCGCGAACTCGAAGGGGCCTACGAGCTGGTCGAGTGTCCGCTCCCGGCCGTGGTGACGATCGACGAGGGCATTGCCCGCGCGCGATACCCATCGCTGAAGGGGATCATGGCGGCCAAGAAGAAGCCGCTGGAAGTGAAGCCGGCGCAGCTGGGCGCCATCACCTACTCGCTGGACAAGATGGAACTCCCGGCCGAACGGGCTGCGGGGCGCATCATCGGCGAGGGGAAGGACGCCGTCCCCGAACTCGTCCGCCTCCTCAAAGAAGAGGCGAAGGTGCTCTGATGACCAATATTCTTGCGTTTTCCGAAACACGCCTCGGCGAGCTTCGTCGCGCCGGACTCGAGACCGTCACGGCAGCCCGTCAGGTCGCCGACGCGACCGGTGGTCAGGTGCATGCCGTGCTGGCCGGCGCCCCCGGTGTCGCGCAGCACGCGGCCCGTTTGGCGGCGCATGGCGCCGATGTGGTGCTGGTGCTCGAGCACGAGGCCTTTGCGAACTACAACCCCGAAGCGCTGGCGGCGACGCTGGCGGCCCGTCTGGGGAGCGGATACCGCGCGGCGTTCTTCGCCGCGAGCGCCCTTGGGCACGATCTCGTGGCGCGCGTGGCGGCGAAGATGCGGCTCGCCTACGCGTCTGATGTGACGGAGTTCGTGTTCCAGGGCGACACGGTGGCCGTGGCGCATCCGGGCTACACCAACAAGATCGTGCAGCGCTTCACGCTGAAGGCCACGCCGGCGCTGCTGTCGCTGCGTGCGGGCGCGGTGCTGCCGATGGAGTCGCCGAAGGCGGGGGCGGTTGAGGCCATCGCATCGGCCATCGACCCGACGGCGGTGCGTGTGAAGGTGACGCTCACGGAGAAGGCGGCCGGCGGCAAGATCGACCTTGGCGAAGCGCCGGTGATCATTGCCGGTGGGCGCGGGCTCAAGGAAGCCGCGAACTTCAAGTTGGTCGAGGACCTCGCGGCGGCGTTCGGCAATGCGGCGGTGGGCGCGACGCGCGCGGTCACGGATGACGGTTGGCGTCCGCATTCGGACCAGATCGGTCAGACCGGCCGCCTGGTCAGCCCCGATCTCTACGTGGCGTGCGGCATTTCCGGCGCGATCCAGCACCTGGCCGGCATGCGCACCTCCAAGACGATCGTCGCGATCAACAAGGACAAGGAGGCGCCCATCTTCAAGGCCGCCGACTACGGCATCGTGGGCGACGTGCTCGATGTGCTCCCCGTGCTGACCGAGGCCGTGAAGCAGGCCAAGGCTGGGGCGTAAACGATGCTGAAGAAGCCCTGGCTGCAGTGGACGCTCGCCGTCGTGGTGACGCTGATCTCGGCGATCTACCAACGGCGCACGGGGCCGACCTATCCGGTGCGCGGGTCGGTGGAACTGGGCGGAGAGACCGTCGCGTACAAGCTGCTGCGCACGCATTCCATTACGGGGCGCCAGCCCGTGACGGTGACGGTCGCCGATACGGCCGTGCAGGGCGTCGTTGAGTGGCGCCGCTATCCCACCAATGAACCGTGGCGCGTGCTGGCCATGTCGCGGAGTGGCGCGGAGCTCTCGACGGCACTCCCGCCGGAGCCGGAGGCGTTGATGCCGATGGCTGGCAAGCTCGAGTACCGGGTGCGGCTGATCCGAGACCGCACGCAGGTGGTCTTCCCCGCGCAGGCCGCGGTGACCCGGTTCAAGGGCGACGTGCCGACGTGGATCCTGATTCCCCACGTCGCGGCGATGTTCTTTGGCATGTTGTTCGCGATGCGCGCGCTCTTTGCCGCCGTGGGCGGCGGGGATTCGCGCCGCTGGGCCTTTGTGACCACGGCGCTGCTGCTCTTCGGCGGCTTTGTGCTTGGGCCCATCGTGCAGAAGTACGCGTTCGACGCCTATTGGACGGGCGTTCCGTTCGGCTACGACCTGACCGACAACAAGACGCTGATCGCGGGCGTGGCCTGGATCTTGGCCGCGTGGCGCCTGCGGGGCGGCCGCGATGCCAAGACGGCCATTGTCGTGGCCACGGTGGTGACGATGGTGGTCTTCGCGATTCCGCACAGCATGTGGGGGTCGCAGGCCAAGTGGTAGGGTCGATTCGCTTGTCGGCGATGCGCCCGTGACGTAGCGTTTGGGGCGGCGCGTTCCACTCGGCGCGCGCTGGGCCCCCCGTCCGTCGCTATCACCCAGTGAGTCTTTCGTGACCGCATCGAACGGTATTTTCGCCCTCATCGTCGTCGCCGCCGCCGGCTTCTTCGCCTCCAACGTGCAGCGGCTGGTCGCCTACCTGCGCATCGGCCGGCTCGACGACTCGCGCTGGGACGACGTCCCGCGGCGCGTCGCCAACCTGCTCACGATCGGCATCTTCCAGCGGAAGATCTTCCGCGACCCGATCGCGGGGCCAATGCACGCGGCGATCTTCTGGGGCTTCGGCATCCTGAGCGCCGGCACCGTGGAGTTCATCGCTGCGGGGATCGTGCCCGGATTCAGCTTTGCGCGATTTATGCCGCAGTGGGCGTACCGGTTCTATCTGGCGAATCAGGACCTGTGGGGCGCGCTCGTCATCGGTGCCGTCGCCTTTGCGCTCTTCCGCCGCCTGACGCACCGCGTGAAGCGGCTGCAGGGGGCCGAGACGCACGCCAATGATCCGCTGTTGATCCTCAGCTGGATTGGCGCGCTGATGGTGACGATGTTCATCGATCAGGCTTTCCATATGGTCGCGCATCCGGAGGCGGCCACGCCGTTCTATCGGCCGCTCTCGTACGCGCTGGCCACGATGGTGGCCTTCGTCCCCGCAAACGCCGCCGCCGTCATTTCCGAGATCGGCTGGTGGGCCCACGGTCTGCTGGTGCTGGGATTCCTGAACTACCTCCCGTACTCCAAGCATCTGCACGTCGTGGCGTCGCTCCCCAACGTCTACCTGTCCAATACGAACGGTCCGGGGCAGGTTGGGGTCATCACGTACATGGATCTTGAGGCCGACGTCGAGCAGTTCGGCGCCAAGGATGTGGAGCACCTGTCGTGGAAGAGCCTGATGGACGGTTTCGCCTGCACCGAGTGCGGGCGTTGCACCGCGGTCTGTCCGGCGAACACGACCGGCAAGCTGCTGTCGCCGCGCAAGATCATCGTGAACGTGAGGGAGCGGCTGGAGATTCGGGCGCCGGAAGTGCTGATGGCAGATGGCGGAGGGCAGAAGGCAGATGCGCGCCTGCTGCTCGACGGATTCATCACGGAACAGGAACTCTGGGCGTGCACGACATGCCGCGCCTGCGTGCAGGAGTGCCCTGTCTCCATCGATCACGTCTCAGTGATCGTCGAGATGCGGCGCAACCTGGTGCTCTCGGAGTCCCGGTTTCCCGAAGAGGTGATGCCGGCGTTCGAGAGCATGGAGCAGCGCGGGTCGCCGTGGGCGTTTGATCCCGGCGATCGCGGCAAGTGGTCGGACGGGATGAGCATTCCCACGATGGCCGAACTGCATGCGCGCGGCGAAACGGCCGACATCCTGTACTTCGTGGGTTGTATGGGTTCGTTCGACGATCGCGCCAAGAAGACGACCGTCGCGTTCGCCAAGATCATGCAGGCGGCCGGCGTCAACTTCGCCATCCTCGGCCGTGAGGAGAAGTGCAACGGCGATCCGGCGCGCCGCATGGGCAACGAGTATCTGTACCAGATGCTCGCGCGCGAGAATGTGGAGACGCTGGAGAAATACAAAGTGCGCACGATCGTGACGGCGTGCCCGCACTGCATGCATCAGCTGGGGAGCGAGTATCCGCAGTTCGGCGGCAACTACGACGTCATCCACCACTCGACCTTCATCGAGCACTTGATGGCGCAAGGGCGCGTGCCGCTGCGCCACGACTTGCACGAGGCCGTCAGCACCTTCACGTACCACGACTCGTGCTATCTGGGGCGGTACAACCAGATCTACGAGGCGCCGCGCGAGACGCTCAAGCGGGCGCTCCCGGTGGTGAATCTCGTGGAGATGCCCCGCTCCGGCGACCGCGGGCTGTGCTGCGGCGCGGGCGGCGGCCGTATGTGGATGGAGGAGAGCGAAGGCAAGCGCATCAACGCGGAGCGGGCGGACGAGGCCCTGGCGACGGGCGCGGGAGCCGTGGCGGTGGCCTGCCCCTTCTGTATGACGATGCTGCACGACTCCATCTCGGCGCGCGACGAGACGGTGAAGGTGTACGACATCGCTGAAGTGGTGGCCGACCGGCTCGCCTGATTCGAGTGGAACGCAACGAGGCCCGGCTGCGCAACGCAGCCGGGCCTCGTTGTATGCGCGATCCGTCGCTGGTTCTACTTGCCCTGTGGCTTAGCGCGCAGCGACAGCACATAGGCGGTGACCGCAGTCACCTGCTCTGTCGTGAGCGGCATGCCGCCGAATGGGGGCATGATGGTCGGACTCTTCTTCGGCGCGGGAACGCCGGTCCGCACCAGCTGCTGAACAAAGTCGGCGGACCCGTTGCCGTGGAGCCAGACGCCGTCGGTGAGGTCGGGCCCGAGCCCCTTCATTCCCTTGCCCTTCGGGCCATGGCACGTGTGACAGAGGCCGTTCCCAAGGAGGCCCTTGAAGATACTGTCGCCCTTGGCGACGAGCGCTTCATCGCCGGCCTGCGCGGCGGCGGGCCGCGCCACGGCGGCGAGCGCGGTCAGCAGCACACCGGTGGCCACGAGGCGGAGCGCGCGGGCCGCGAGTGCGGCCGCGTTGCGAGAAAACAAGACGGAACGTGACATATCAGAAGGCCAGGGTGAAGCCGGTGATGAGGCGCGCGCGTTCGCGCTCGAAGTCCCACGATCCCTCTCCCAGCAGCCGGACGTTGCGGCGAAGCACATAGTGGAGCCCAACCGAACCCGTGCGAAACGCCGTGAGATACGGCGGCGCGTCACCTTGCTCGCCGAGTCGAAGCGAGACCACGGGGGCGTCCGCGTCGATTGCGTTGTAGAGACCGGTGACGTACCAGCGTGAGGCGGGCCCGGATGGCCAGAGCGTCACCTCCGCGAGCGTCGAGTTTACCGTCGTACTGAAGGGCCGTATCCGGCTACCCGCGCAGGGTGTGGCGATTGAGCAGCTGCCCAGGAACGGATCGCTGTCCCACCGACGCAGGTACTGGATGTTGAGCTCGCCCACCGACCCGATGTCGATCGTGGCGTCCGGCCCGAAGACGCGCATGGTGCTTGAGGAGCCGTCTGCGCCCTCGCGCCCCGTGTAGCCGAACAGGCCAAGCCGAATGGGTCCGAGCGATTGTGAGGCGCGCAACGCCCAGTTCTGCTGGTTGTCGCGGTCGTATTGGCGCGCGTCGTTCGCGGCGGTCAGACCCTGGCCCGTGACCATCTGCAGCACCAGGTCGGTACCCTCGCGTGGTGACCACATCGCCATCATCCCGCGGTCGTACGTCAAGTCCGCCCGCGTCTTGCCGACGCGCACGCGATAGGGTTGGTAGTCCTCGTATGAAAGGCGCAGTTCGCGCTTGAACAACGGATCGGACACCTGAAACTGTCCCATCAACAGATTCACACCGCTGCCGCCGAGATCCGTGAACTGCACATACGCGTCCTCGAGTCCGGCGACTTCGCCACGCTCGGTCGCCAGAAAGTACATGTAGTAGCTGACCTTGTCCGCGATCTGCCCACCACTGAGCAGCTTCACGATCCAGGGATTCTGCTGGTCGAACGTCGCCTCTCCCGCCGCGCGATCTGCGAGCAGGCGCTGGTACATCTCGACGCGAACGCCCAGCGGCAGCGTGCGCGGCAGGCGGAGCAACGGGTCGCCAGTGGCGATGGTGTCGCGCGGGGCCTCGCCGACCGCCATCTCGAAGCCATTGGCGGCAAAATTCTCGCCGAACGGCGTGAGACGCGGGACCGGTTGATGGCACATGGAGCAACTCACACCGTATTTCCGCGCGAAGGGCGGAATGGCGTGGGCGGTGCTCGGCCAGAGGGAGACCGCGATGACCAGCGCGGCGCACCGCGCGAGCGGACGAATCAGGAAGCGAGACATGCAGGACCTCGAAGCGACGCCAACGGGGACTCGGTTCGTCGACCCGCGTCGGCCGACGTACTACTGGGGAATTTGATGTGGCGCGCTCGGAATGGGAGTAAGGAATCCGAGGGCCGCGCGGTGGCGGCTTTCCTTGCGTGGCCGCCGCGGCTAGTCGGCATCGGCCGGCGAAGGGCGTCGCAACTCGGTGTCTTCGCGCGGCAGCACCGTGAGCAGGATGCGCGGCCCGTCGCGCCGCACGATCACGCGTGCGCCGCACGTTTCGCACTGGCCCGTGAGCGGCGGCGTGCTGCTGAACCGCTCGATCCGGTAGCTGCAGGTGGGGCAGTACAACGTGGGCAGTTCTTCGGGTCGAATGAACGCCTTCGTCATCGATGGGCGCTGGCTCTCGTCGCCCTCCGCTTCCTGGTTGATGGTGCGCGCCATCGTGGTGAAGAGCAGGTGGCGTTCCATCTCGGTCATTCGCGCCAACTGCGCGGGTGATGCCAGCCCGCGCTGCTGCAGCGCCTTGATCACCGTCGACGGCACGCCGGGCGGTGGCGCCAGCGGATCGCGCGAAGGGTCCGCTCCCGGGAGCGGGCCGAGCTCGCGGCGGAGGCGGCTGCCATACCACCAGATGAACCCCACGGCGGCCCCGAGCACAACGATGGCGGCGGCGACAAGACGCAGGTCCATTTGCAGCAACGGCTGGTTCACCCGAGCCGTACCTCGTGAATGGTGATCGTGTGCTTCGCGGCCCCATCCTCGTGCGGCACCACGTCGTGCGTCCGAACGGTCGCTCCCAGTGCGCGGCATTCCTCAAGACAGGCCTGTAGCGCCACGCGTCCGGGATCGGCGATGAGTGCCACGCCATCCGGGGCGAGCAGGCCGATCACCGCCCGGGCCACCAGCGGCGCGTAGGGCCGCTCATACAGTACGTCGGCGGCCAGCACCAGGTCAAAGCGGCCGAGGTCCTGGGGCATGGCGCGCCAGTCCACGAGCGCCGTGGAGAGATCCCTCCCAAAGATACGGACGGCGTTGCGACGCGCGAACAGGAGAGCGTCGGCGTAGTAATCGGTGGCGGTCACGGCGAAGCCGGCCTCCAGTGCGGCCAGCGAAGGAAGCCCGAGCCCAGCCCCCAGTTCAATGGCGGACCTGCCGCGCCCGTCGAGCGCGGCGATCGCGCGCGAGAGCACGATGGCCGACGGCCACAGATCCGCCCAGTACGGCAAGCGCTCGTCGCGCTCAAAGTCGGCCTCGCTGATCAAATCCTCGGCGCTGCACGGCATCTCGAGCGTCCACTGCCGGTTCCCGACCAGCAGCGTGCGCGAGCGCAGCACGAAACGCTGCGCCAGCGTCGCGAGCTCAGGAGACGCTCCGACCGCGTCCCACGCCTCGGTCGAGGGCGTCACAGCGCGAACGACTCCGCGAAACTCGCCAGCGGCGTGAGCGGCAAGGCCGAGAGCTGACTGCCGGCGGCGTGCGACGGCTGGTCCTCGGGAACAATCAGCAGCGCGTTGGCGCGCGCCATCGACGTGAGAATGCCCGATCCCTGTGGTCCGGTGAGACGCGCCGTCAACTCACCCGACGGCTGCGTGGTGACCACCGCGCGCAGAAAATGCGTCAGCCGCGCACCGATCGTCACCGGCTCCTCCAGCGTCACGGGCACGGGCCGCCGGTACAGTCGTGCGTGCCCAAGCATCCGCAGGATGGCTGGGCGCACAAAGAGCTCGAAGGTGACCATCACGGACACGGGATTGCCCGGCAGCCCGATCCACGGAATGCCGGCGACGGCGCCAAAGCCGACGGGCGCGCCGGGGCGCATCCGCACCTTCCAGAACTTCAGGTCCGCCCCGAGTTCGGCGAGCAC
>JARIEY010000046.1 GCA_031127085.1 Gemmatimonadota bacterium
CATTGCCCGCAAGCCCGCCCGCACGGAGATGGCAGCCTACGAACACGCCGTCCGCAACGACCTCAACATGCGCGTGCCGCGCGTGCTCTGTGTCGTGAACGCGCTCAAGGTCGTGATCACCAACTACCCGGAAGGCGAAGTCGACGAACTCGACGCGTCGTACTATCCGCACGACGTGCCGCTCACGGGGTCGCGCAAGATCCCGTTCACGCGCGAGCTGTACATCGAGCGCGACGACTTCATGGAAGAACCGCCCAAGAAGTTCTTCCGGCTCGCCCCGGGACGCGAAGTGCGCCTGCGCTACGGCTACCTCATCACGTGCACCGAGGTCGTGAAGGACGCCAGCGGCCAGATCACCGAGCTGCGCTGCACGTACGACCCGGCCACCCGCGGCGGCAATGCCCCCGACGGCCGCAAGGTGCAGGGGACCATTCACTGGGTCTCGGCCGCGCACGCCGTGGACTGTGAACTGCGCCTCTACGACACGCTCTTCACCGTCGCCGATCCCGACAACCTCCCCGAGGGACAGGACTTCACGTCGGTTCTGAACCCGAACTCGCTGGTCGCGGTGCGCGGAGCGAAGGTCGAGCCAAGCGTTGCGGCAGATCCCGTAGGGACACGCTACCAGTTTGAGCGCACCGGCTACTTCGTCTCCGATGACGACTCGCGGCCGGGGGCGCTGGTCTTCAATCGCACGGTCACGCTGCGCGATTCGTGGGTAAAGGAGCAGGCGAAGTCATGAACTTCCATATCGGCATCATGGGCAACCTCTTCTCCGGGAAGACAACGCTCATGAACGCCCTCGCCGCGCCGCCGTATCGGCGCGACCTGCAGCAACTCATCGGACACGGCGACACCTACGCCTTCACGGAACGCGTGGAAAAGGGGTCGCTGACCGACGAATGTCTGGCGCTCTTCTACCAGGACCGCGTGGCGAACATCTTCCCCACGGAAACGGCGTTCCTACACATGCGCGTGCTGCAGCAGCGCGAGATCCGGCACCTGATGACGCGCGAACAGCGCGGCGGCGGCGTGCTGATTCTCGAGGACCGTCCGTTCCTCGACGGTCCCGAGGTGTTCGTCAAACGCATGATCGCGGCCGGCGAAATGCCGGCGGCGCACGCGCGGCTCTACCACACGCTGCTGCACCAGACGATGCAGCATGACCGCATCCGCCTTCCTGACCTCACCGTCTACCTGCGCACCGAGCCGGTGCTGCTCGAGAAACGGCGCCTCCAGCGCGCGGCCAACGGCGATGACTACGCGGCGGGCATCAGTCAGCAGTACCTCGAGGAGATCCACGAGGGGTACGAACAACTGTCCGCCAACTGGCGCGGCACCCTGCGCAAGTATCAGGAAGTCGCTATCGTGCCGCCCGACGCCGACATCGTGATCCTCCCCGCCGAGATCGACATGTACGAGCATCCGGATTACGTGCACGTCGCCGCCGGCACCATCCGCGAAAAAGTGCGCCGCATGATTGCGGCCAGGAAGC
Organism: Gemmatimonadota bacterium; assembly: GCA_031127085.1. Lineage (GTDB taxonomy): Bacteria > Gemmatimonadota > Gemmatimonadetes > Gemmatimonadales > Gemmatimonadaceae > PNKL01. The sequence goes on from JARIEY010000046.1 coordinate 1,496, forward strand.
TCGAACCGTGACCGCCGAGACTGGACGCACGCTGCAGGTGGTGGAGGATCCCGGCATCCGCCGGCACGAGATCGCCAACCGGTTGACCAACGTCGAGCGGCGGCTCCTCACCTACCTCTCGCGCCACCAGACGCTGATCGCCTGCGTGGGAAACATCGGGGCGGGGAAGAGCTCGCTCGTCAAGCTGCTGGCCTACAGCACGGGGATGAACGCGCTCTTCGAACTCCCCGACGAAGGCTTTGAAGACCACGTCCACAACAACGCCTCGCTCTACCCGTTGCTCGCCACGGCCAAGCACTCGGCCAAGCGTACGCTCGGCCGGTACTACGGCGCGATCAACGATTTCATCGTGACGCAGAAGGACGCCGAGGCCGGCAGCCCCGCGCTGCAGTCAGCGCAACGTCACTTGCATCAGGCCGCGCTCGACATCCAGCACGCGTATCTCGACCTGCGCAAGATGCAGCTGCAGGCGATGCCCCACCTGCAGGCTTCCACCTGCATCGACGGGTCGCCGCTCGCCGACCGCTACGCGTTCTGTGAAGTGCTGCACCGCGACATGGACGAACCGTTCCTGACGGCCGAGTCGCTGCGGGTCATTGATGCCCGCCTGGAGGAGGAGTTCAGGCCGCTGGTGCGCCCCGGTCTGCTGGTGATTCTCAAGAGCCCGGTGGACAACCTGCTGCGCAACATCCGCGACCGGCAGCGCGACGAGGAAGGGGGCGGCGAGGACCTGCCCGAAGGGTTGGTGCGCCTCGTGCGCGCGCTGAATCCGCGGTACGACGACTTCGTGGGCAACCTGCGGGCCAGCGGATGGTACCACGGCCCGGTGCTCGAGATCGACGTCAGCCGCATTGATTTCGTCTCCAACGTGCGGCACCTGATCGCCGTGTACGAGGGGATCGAGCAACTGCTGGTGCCCAAGGAGTTCCGCGGCTAGCTGCGGGCGGGCATGCGAAAGGGCGCGAAGGGCAACCCGCCCCTTCGCGCCCTTCGCGTTTCTTGGTGAAACGACTAGCGCATACCGGCCGTCGGCGACGGCACCTTGTACGCCCACGGCTGCGCCGGGAGCTTCCGCTCGCGCGGATAGGTCTCATCCAGCGTGCTGGCATCGAAGAGACGGCCATTCACCATCACGTGGGACAGCGTGTTGGTGTTGCGGATGTTCACCAGCGGATCCTTGTCGAGCACGATGATGTCCGCCAGCTTGCCGGCCTCGAGCGATCCGAGGTCCTGCCCGAGGCCAATCGCCTCGGCGCCGACAATCGTCGCCGCGCGCAGCGCGTCGTGCGTCGGCAGCCCGCCGCTCTGCAGCAGCCAGATTTCCCAGTGCATGCCGAGTCCCTGCAGCTGGCCGTGGCTCCCCACGCCAATGCGCCCGCCCGCCTTTACCGTGCGGGCCACGTCCTCGGCGTGCTGCCACATCGCGTACTCCTCCTTCACGGCAAAGCCGGCCGGTCCGGGGGCGTTGCCGGTGCCGCGGCGCCGCACCTTGGAGTCGAAGTCCACCGGATGCGTGAAGCGCCGCAGCTTGGCATCGCCGAGCAGATCTTCCGACTGATAGAACCATCCCTCGCCGAACGGGCCGCCGTATTCCACGATCAGCGTCGGTGAGTTGACCGTCTGCGTCGCCTTGTACCACTCGTACACGTCGTCGTACTTCGGGGTGATCGGCAGGGTGTGCTCGATCCCCGGATAGCCGTCGACGCCGTGCGTGATGTTCAGCTTCTGGTCGAGCCCGCCCTCGGTAGTGGGCATGATTCCCAGCTCGCGCGCCGCCATGATGATCCACTGCCGCTGCTGGCGGTTGCCGCTCATATACATCTTGAGCGTCTTGGTGTCGTAGTACTTGGCGTACTTCGTCAGCACCTGCCGCGCGTGGTCGAGGTCCTTGATGTTTTCGCCGGCAAAGACGCCGGGGCCCGTGGTGTAGATGCGCGGGCCAATCATATCGCCCGTCGCCACGCGGTCACCGTACGTCATGAAGTCGGTGACGGCCGTCTGCGGATCGCGCGTGGTCGTCGTGCCATACGCCAGCGTGGTGAGGTACTGCCAAGTCTGCGTGTTGTGCACCTGCGGCGTGAGCCACTGCGGATGATAGTGCGTATCAACGAAGCCAGGCAGAATGACCTTGCCCGAGACATCCACGATCTTTGCGCCGTCGGGAATGGCCACGCTGCCGCGCGCCCCCACGGCCACGATGCGCTGGTCGCGCACCACGACGTCGGCGTTCTCGATGATCTCGTGCCCCTTCATGGTGATCGCCTTGGCGCCGCGGAAGACCATCGCGCCGCGCGGTGCGTCTCGCGTCACCGTCACGGCGATGCGGCGCTCCTCGGGCTTGTAGCCGGGCTTCACGGGCTTCTTGCCGCCCACCGTATCGGCCTTTGCCAGCGAGTCGAGCCGCGCAACGCTGTCCTTCTTGGCGGGATCCTTTCGCAGTTCCGCGCGCAGCTTCGCGTCGGCTTTCAACGAATCATCCACCGCCTTGCCGCGCGCCAGATCGTACGTCCAGACGGCGTTGCCCAGCGCCCACATCACGCGTGCGCCGTCGGCCGTCCACGTGGGGAACTCGCCGCCCACGTCATTCAGCTTGCGCACGGGGACCGCGGCGGAGGCGGGATCAGCCACCGATACCGTCGGCGCCGACGACCCGATCTCCGGCACGGTGACGGAATAGAAGTCCATCCCCACCATCGCCAGCGCCTGATCACCCTTGGGCGCCATCAGCACCAGCGAGGCCGGCGGCGGCTGCGGCGGTGCGGGCTCGGCGGGATCGAGATGCGTGGAGTGCTGCACGATAGCCGAGACCGGACGGGCAGCGCGGCCGCCCACCCAGCGCTGCCCTTCGGCGGCGTCGAGCCCGGCGTCCAGCGTCATCGGCTCGTCGGTCCCAGCACCCGGCGGCATGGGGCCCGTCACCTTGAGGTGCGTCTTCAGATCCGTGCCGTCCCACCGGAACGACACCAGTCCCTCGCGCCCGTAGGCGAAGATGCGGTCGGGGTTCGCGGTGAAGTGCGGATTTCCCATCCCGCTCGTGGGCATGATGACCGTGGCGGCTCCGCCCGCGGCGGGGAACCAGACGAACTCCGACGCGGCTGCTCCCTGAAAAGCAGCGCCAGCCTCAAGCAGTTCGCGCGCCGCAGCGCGCACGGCGACAATGCGATCGCCCGACGCCGACCAGGCCAAGTCCGTATAGAGTCCTGTTGGCGACACGGCCTTGGTGCTCCACTCCTTCTTCTTCGCATCAAACGTCGCGCGCATGATCTGGCCGCCGGACGCGTCGCTCCAGGTGGTGTAGGCGATCGACTTGCCGTCGGGCGACCAGACCGGGCTGAACTCACCGGTCTCGCCCTTCGTGACGCGCTGCGGCGTGCCCGTCGGCAGATCCATGAGGTACAGCCGGTCGAGCGCCGAGAAGGCGAGCTTGGTGCCGTCCGGTGATGGGGCGATATCGCGCACCTGCTTGGCCGTGAGGGTGGCCGCCGTGTCCACACGGTAGCCGAACTTCACCTCAGGGCCCATCTCGAGCTTGACCTCGGCCTCGAACGGAATCTTGGTCGGCGCGCTCTTGTCTACCGGCACGCGCCAGATTTCGCCGCCGTACGACACGACGATCGCCTTGGAGTCGGGCGTGAACGCGAACCCCGGGTAGGCGTCCATCGGTGCGCGCGATTCGATCTCATCGCGCTGCACCGGATAGGCCAGCCAGTCTTCGTCCTGTGTCTGCAGGTCACGGATGCGCAGTCCCGTCTTGATCTCAAAACGCGCCGCGTACACCAGATACCGGCCATCGGGCGACAGGACGGGGCGGAAGGCCGAGCCGCCGCGGCGCGTCATCTGCGACGTGCGTCCCGACTCGCGGTCCCAGGCGTACAGCTGGTACTGCGCGCCGATGGAGTTGTACTGCCAGTCCCCCGTGCGCGCCGCGTACCAGAGGTAGCGCTGATCCTTGCCGAACGCGGCGCCCAACTGCTTGAGCGTCGGCGCGGGTGCCGGGGTCATCGACAGCGGCATCCCGCGGCCGCCGTCGACGTGATACTGGTAGAGCTTGGCGGTGCCGAACGTCCCACCCGAGCGCGACACGACCACGTACTTGCCGTCGGGTGTGAAGGTGGGCGAGACGTACATATTGGCGTTGCCTGTCGTCAGCGCCGTCGTGTCCTTGCCGTCGGCCCCCATCAGCCAGACGTTCTCGCCGCCTGAGCGGTCGGAGATGAAGACGATGCGCTTGCCGTCAGGCGAAAAGCGGGGTTGCGCGTCGAAGGCGAGGCCACGCGTGATGGCCGTCGCCTTGCCCCCGCCGATCGGCAGCGTGTAGATGTCGCCGAGCAGGTCGAAGACAATGCGCTGGCCGTCGGGCGAGACATCGAGCGAAAGCCAGGTGCCCTTCGTCGGCGTGAAGGTGTGCGTGCGCGCGGCCTTGAGCGGCAGTCCGGCGGCGGGGGGCGCGCTCGGCCCTTGGGCGCGAGCGGGAGCGGTCGCGGCCGCGAGCAGCGCGGCCCGCGCGATCGAACGGAACGACATGTCGTGTGGGGCTAGGGGGGCAAGACAACGCCGCGCGATCAGCGCGGCGTGACAGTCCCTCATAAGGTGGCGCGAACCCGGCCCATTCGGAAGGCCGCTACGGCAGCCGGCTGAGCGCCTCACGGGTGGCGGCCTGTACCGTGAGCACCGCCTGATCGATGGCCGCGCGCGTGCTCGCCGTGGCACCACCCACCTCGATCTCAGCCGTCGCGCGCAGCGCGTCCACAAAGTACGCGCCCCACGTCTGCAGGATGTCTCGCTCCTTCAAGACCTCGCCACCCGCCTTCACGGACTGCGTGCTCAAGGACGTCTCGACAGTGAGCCGCGCAAGCGCCGCGCGCGTGACTTCCGCAACCACGCCGCGCGCCGCGCCGCCGTCGGCCGACGAAAGGACGAGCGCACTGACCAGCGCGCTCACTCCCACGTTCTTCAGTTCGTCGGCCGACACCTTGTCCATCCGGTCGCCGTCGGTGTGATAGAACTGGTCGGTGAAGTGCCAGAACAGGAGCCCTGGCATCTTGGCCTTAAGAAACGGCGTATGGTCGCTGCCCCCCTCGAACGGGTTGGTCTTCACGACCCAGCCGTTCGTAGCCGCCTGCTCCAGGCACCGTTGCAGCACGAAGTCATTGAAGTAGTGCGGCACGATGGCGCTCTTGTCGAGCGGCCGCCCGCCCCACTCGGTGTGCCGGTCCTCACCGCGCGTCCAGACCGACGAGGGGTCAGGCATTTTCTCAATGAGAAAGGTCCCGCCGGTCTTGCGTGTGTCTTCGCCGACCATATCCAGCGACAGTCCCCACTTAATGCCGCGGGCACGCACCGAATCCTGGGTGATGTAACGGTCGGTGCTGCGGATCTCGAGGCCCCACAGAAATGTGATGCTGCGCCGGGGGTCGATGCTGCCGGCGCGCAGCAGTTGCGCCGTGACCCGCGCCATCTCCATCTGGGCGCCCACCCCCGACGCATTGTCGTTGGCCCCCGGCTCCTGCACGTGCGCGCTGAAGACAAAACGCTCGTCCGGTGCGGCGCTCCCACGCACGTCGGCCACGACCGTGCGCTCCACGGCGCTTTGGGTCCACGCGACATCCGTGGTCACTCGCAGGGTGACAGGCCCACGGGCGAGCGCCGCGCGCAGCTCCGCGCGCGCCGCGTACGACAGGTTGATGCCCCAACCGCGATGCACGGTGTCGAGCGGAATCGACTGGAACATGATGCTGGTGCGGTGCTTCTCGGGCTGGCTGTACGCGGGGAGCGAGTACGCCAGCACGCCCACCGCGCCGTGCTTGCCCACGGCATCGCTGAACAGCTGGCTCGCCCGACCGTCGGCCAACACGATCTTGCCCTTCACATCCACCGCGTCGAGCGCGGCCGGTGTGTACGTCCCGAGGTCGACAACTTCGGCGACCACGCCGCCGGCTGGCGTGGCGTACGAGTTGTTCGCGAGCATGTTGCGATTGGTCGCGTACTGCAGGACTGGCGACGCGGCGCCGTCAATGCGCATCTCCGCGTTCACCGCCTCCCAGGCGGGCACATTCATTGGATACCGCTCGATGCGGTACGTCAGGCGATCATTCGGCGCCGCTTTGTCCTGGCGCACGTACCCCGCCTGCTCAAGCTGCGCGGCAATGTGGTCGATCGAGGCGTCGAAGCCGCGGGCCCCCGGCCACCGCGCGAACTGATCGAGAAACGCCACCGTGGCGAATGCCTGCTGCCCGTCAAAGCGCGCACGAACTTGCGTGGCGATCGCCGCCGACGGGGAGCGCTGTGCCGGCGCGGCGGAGGGCAGGGCACTGAGTGTAACGAGCGCGGCGGCAGCGCCGCCCAGCACGAAAGCGCGCATAGGGAGTGGAAGAGGGTCAGCGATACCGGCGGCGCAGCAACTGCGTGCCGGCTCGGCTCGCGATGACCTGTGAGCCGTCTTTCATTGTAATTGCCACGCGGGACGGGTCGTGCGCCACTACCGACGCCACGTGGTCGAGGTTGATGAGGTGCGAGCGGTGCACTCGCACGAACTGCTCCTGATTCAACTGCTGCGCCAAGTCGCCGAGGTTCAAGTAGACCGGGAACTGGCGTCCCAGCGCGTGCAGCACCACGTAGTCGCCGTCGCTCTCGCCGCGTACGATGTCGTCGCAGCGCAGCGGGAAGACGCTGCCCTGCTCCCGCACGAAGATGCGCGTGCGCGGCACGGCGAGGTCGCCGGCCACCTGCAACTGGTCGTGCAGCGACGCGCCCACCGCGCGCGCCTGACGCGCGGCCAGCACCTGCGGACGCGCGCGAGCCACGGCGCGGAGCAGCCGTTCGCGGCCGAACGGTTTGCGCAGATAGTCGATGGCGCCGAGTTCGAAGGCGGCGACCGCGTAGTCGTCGTGCGCGGTGCTGAAGATGACGCGCACGTCGACGTTGGCGCGCTGCAGGACTTCGAGGCCCGAGGCGCCGGGGAGCCGTATGTCGAGAAGGACCAGCTCGGGCCGGAGCTGCTGCAGCGCCGCAATCGCCTCCGGGCCATCGCGCGCCTCGCCGATGATCGCGACCGACGCTTCTTCGGCGAGCAGGGCGCGCAGCGCGCGCCGCGCGAGCGGCTCGTCGTCGACGATCAGCGTCCGGATCGGCGCGTTCACGGCCGCAGCTCGAGCGCCTGATCGGCGCCGGTGGCGGGAATGGCGGGCATGCGCAAGCACACGCGGAATCCCGCACCGGGGGCCGTCTCCACCTGCACGGTCACCGCCTCATCGCCGAAGTGTGCGCGCAGACGGCGGGCGACGGCACGCAGCCCAAGACCCGGCGTTGATTCATCGGGCGTGGTGGCAGCCCCCGCGCCGTCGTCGGCCACTTCGATCTCCAACTGTTCGCCCGTCTGCCGTGCGCGAATGCGCACGCGTCCGCCTGCGACGTGCGGGGAAATCCCGTGGCGCAGCGCGTTCTCCACCAGCGGCTGCAGCGTGAACGGCGGCACCTCGCAGGCCAGGGCGTCGTCCTCGAGCTCGGCGTCCACGTGCAACCGGTCACCGAGGCGCAGTTGCTCGAGCCAGAGCATACTCTGCACAAACCGCCATTCACTCTCCAACGGCAGCGCCCGCACGCGCGCACGGTCGAGGCGCAGCACGTACCGCAGCAGGTCGGCCAGCTGCTCGAGCGCGCGTTCCGCCTGTGCGGGATCATCGCGCAGCAGCTGCATCACGCCGTGCAGCGTATTGAAGACGAAGTGCGGGTCGAGGTGTGCGCGCAGCGCGGCCAGCTCGGCCTCGGCGCGCAGCCGATCCGCATCGGCGGCGGCGACCGCCATCCGGTGTATGAGCCGTGCGTTGCGCCGCACATAGCTGACGGCGGCGACGATGGCGTACAGCATCACGCCAATGATCCCCTGCCAGGGGAGCACGTACTGCCAGAGCATCGGGTCGGGCGGATGTGACGGACCCAGCGGGCCGCCGATCGCGACCTCCCACGCCATCCATGCTGCGATGAAGGCCGTGGCACCTGCCAGATGGCGCCGTACGAATGCCAGCGTCAGCGGCAGGGCCGGCGGTCCGCGGTCGGCGAGCCACCAGACACCGCCGCCGAGCACGGCGGGGCCGAGTGTGTGCAAGAGCGCCGCTGCGGTCACGGCGCCAATGGACATCGCGCCGCCGGTCATCCAGGTGAGCACGCCGATGTACGTGACCGCGAGCGGCAGCCAGCAGGCCGCGTACAGTGCCGCGGTATGCACGCGCGCCATGCGGCGGCTCAGGTCGGTCGGCGTCGACTCGTTGGGCACAGGGGCAAGGTGGCGGAACGCGGCGGCGGCTTCAAGTGGGTGCGGCGCGGCCGCGATGCCGCGCGACACTCGTTGAACTGGTGAATGCGCTCGCCCAATGGTTCGCGTGTTGCGCACGTCCTTTTCGTCGCGTCAGCGATCAACGAGACGTGGGCGGCGAGGCCCACGCGTGACGCGACGCGGCATGGACATTGCCCTGCACAAGGGCAGACGCAAACGCGGCTGGCGCGACGGAGCGCCGAATCGTCACGGATGGCTGAGGAAGCATCACAACGTGTCGATGCCGCGCACGATGGAACGCTTGGGAGGACCCGTGCGGGTTCAGGTCGACGAAGGCCCCTGCAAGAGAAGTGGCGAAATGCGGCGGTGGCGCGGGACATGGTGTCACACGATGTCGCGCGCAGCAGAGCACACACGCCGCGGCTTCTCTCTCATTGAAATGCTGATCGTGATGGTAATCCTCGCCATCGTGTCAGCGATGGCGATCCCGCGTGCGCGCACCGCAGCGTATCGCGCCGATGCCGCGGTGCTGCTCACGCGCACGCTCCTTCAGCAAGCCCAGCGCAACGCGATCACGCGACAGAGCAACGTGATCGTGTCGTTCGATACGACGTATGCGCGACTGCGTGTGGTGGAGGACTACAATAACAATGACACGCTGAACACCACCGATCGCGTCTCGTTCCGGCGACTCGAAGAGGGGACGCGCTTCGTACGACCGCCGATGGGGCGGGTGACGGGCGGCTCGTCCGGCGGCGCCATCGAGGGCACGTCGTTGCGCGTGGTCTCGGCGCTGCCGGGCGTGATCTTCCGCCGCGACGGGTCGGCCAGCACCGACCTCGAACTCTACATCACGATGCGCGCCACCGTCTCCACGGATTTCCGCGCGCTGATCATCTCGCCCACCACTGGGCGCGCCGATGTCTACCGCTGGAGCGGATCCGCCTGGATCCGGACCACGCAATGACGCGCGCACGTCGCGGCTTCAGCCTGGCGGAGGTCATCGTGGCGATGACCATTCTGACCACCTCCCTCCTCGGCTTCGCCGCGGTGGCGCAGAAGTTCACGCGCTCCAACGCGGACGTGCTCGCCCGCACGATGGGGAGCGAGATTGCCACGGCGCGCGTGGAGCAGATCAAAGGACTCCGCTCGTACACGACGCTGGTGTCGACCTACAACAACGTCACCGAGACGTGGACGGGGACGAACGCCTGGGCCGGATTCACGCGGCGCACGCTCGTGACGCGCACCGGGCCCACGACGACGGCAGATTTCGTGACGGTCACCGTGCTGGTGTCGGGGCGGGGGCTGAACCCCGTGATCCGGCGCACCACATCCATCGCGGCCTTCTGATGCGACGCGCATCGATGGTGCGCTCGCGTCGCGCCGGCGCCACGCTCGTGGAGCTGATGCTGGCGCTCGTCATCATGATGGTGGTGATGGGAGCCGCCGTGTCGTTCTTCCGTGTGCAGGCGCGCGCCGCCGAGACGGGGGCCGGACGGCTCGAGGCGCTGCAGAGTTTGCGCGCGGTGCAGAGCCTGATTGACCGCGAACTGCGGCTCGCCGGCGGCATCACCGGCCAGCCTGTCATCGTCTATGCCGACGCGATGGCGCTGTCGTTCAATGTCGACCTGGTTACGCGCACGTCGGGCGATCGCAGCGCCGTGTATTACAACCCCGACGCCGACTCGCTCTCGGCCAACAGTTGGGAGCCGGCGCAGGCCACGACGTTGCCGGGCTCGGTGCGGTCGTACCCGACGGCGAGCTACCTCGATGATGGGGGCAATCGCTCGCCGGCCGAAACCGTGACCTTCTTTCTGCTGCCCGATGCCTCGACGTCCCGGGCCGACGCGTACTCGCTCTTCCGGCGCGTGAATGACCGCGACAGCACCGTGGTGGCGCGCAACCTCATTGTGCCATCGGACTCGTCCTTCTTCCGCTACTGGCGCACCGATGCCTCAGGCGTGCTGTCGGCGGTGGCGTCGGCCAGCCTGCCCTTGTACTGGGACAATGCGTCGGGAGTCACCGACTCGCTGCGCGTGGTGGACCTGCGCATCTCCACCTGGTTCCGCGATGGGCGCGCCAACCGCGACGTGATTCGCACGATGACTTCGTCGGTGAAGCTGCTCAATGCGGGCCTGCTGCGTCTCGAGACCTGCGGGGTGGAGCCGCTCCCGGCGCGCTCGCCGGCGGCAGCGCTGATCACCGACGCCGATGGCGCGCCCGTCTCGGTGCGCGTCAGTTGGACGCCCTCGCTTGAGGAGGGAGGGGGTGAGCGCGACGTCGCGCTCTACTTCATCCAGCGCCGGCCCAGCGCGGGGGGAAGCTGGACCATCCTCTCCAACCACCCGGCGACCGGTGCCGGCTCGTACACCTTCGACGACCAGCCGCCCGTGAGTGGCAGCTGGCAGTACGCCGTCGTCGCGCAGGACTGCTCGCCCGCCAACTCAACCCCGGCGCTCACCGCCACGGTGGTCGTCCCATGACCAGGAATGTGCTGATGTCCGCCGCGACCAGGCAGGCGCCCGACCGACGCGGGTCGGCGCTGCTGCTCGTCCTCACCCTGACGCTCGGCTTCGCGGCGCTCGCGATGTCCGCCATCTATCTCACGTCGAGCGGCGGCATCCTGCTGCGCCTGCACGAGCGCGAGCGCGATTTCCGCTATGCCGCCGAACAGGCGCTGCAGATCGCGAAGTCGCGGGTCAATCGCGACACGCTGTTCCAGCGCACCATTCCCGAGACGTCGTATGTGCAGCTCGACACCGGGCGCACGCTGACCGATGCGCAGGGCGTGGTCGTTCCGCGGGCGCGCGTTAACACCTACATCGGATTCACCGGCGACACCGTGGGGCGCTTCGGCCAGTTCGTGACCGTCGTCTCCACCGCGTACGATGCGGGCGGCACGCGACACGTGCGCCGCCTCGATCTCGCGGCGGAGTCGTTCTCGAAGTTCGCGATGTTCACGAATACCTGGCCGAGCGGCCTCGCGTATTCCACCGGCGAGTTCATTCGCGGACGTTCGCATTCCAACGGCAACTGGGCGTCTACCGGCTCGCCCGGACCCACGTACTTCGACACCGTCAGCGCTGTGGGCACCATCAGCGGCACCGCCAACTACAGCGGCATCGCCACGCGCCCTGGCTCGGCCACCATTCCGTATCCAACGGTCACGAAACTCAACTTCCTGCCCGGATACGCAACACAGGGCAATCTCAACTTCACGCCGGTCAGCGGTTCCAGCGCGCGCGCCACGGACGGCGCGGGGGCGGGCGTCTCCGGCATCACGAGCGGCAACGCCACTCGCGGCACACGCATCGAGTTCGTGACGCTCGACGTGGGCAATGACGGTACGCTGGGCGAGGAAGACGGCTTTGCCCGCGTCTTCGATCTGGCCGCCGGCATTGATACCACGCGCCTGCGCGCCGACCTCAACGGTTCCCCCGTCGCCTTGACTGATCCCATTCTGCAGAACCAGTGCGGGGCCATGTTCACCATTGGCGGACGCCAGGAGTTCTACCCGGTGGCCGTGCTCAAGCAGGGCTGGGTGAAGACGCGCATCCGGTCGAGCACGTACCCCACGGTGACGGCGGCGCAGGCCAACACCTATGACGCCAACACGCGCGCCGGCGTGGTCGCCATCGCCAGTCTGCCCACCGCGCGGTGCTATCCCGTCGGGTCGCCGTATCTGATGCTGACCGAACGGCTGGTGGACGCCACCAACTGTGGGCTCACCGCGCCGAACCCGTCGAATGGGGCGCCCTATACGTGGGCGGCGGGCCCGCTGTGCGGTGCGTCGACGCAGTACGGCGGACAGGACTCCACGTTCACGCCGAATCCGCGCACCTGCATGGTGAACGTCACCAACGCCACCGGGCGATGCGGCGGAACCGCGGTGACCCTCGGCGTCTGGCGACAAGCGGCCGCCACCATCCAACTGCCTTCGGTTCCCACGACACTGCGCCAGGACGCCGAGCGCACGTATCTCTTCCCGCTCGCCAAGCCGTACAACCTTTCGTCAAAGGGCGTCGTGCATTTCACGGCCGGCCCAGTGTACGTGAGCGGCTCGCTGCGCGGCTACGTCACGCTGTACGTGCTGGGGCGCGTCGGACTCATCGACGACCTGACCTACGACCAGAACCCGGTGACGTCCATTTGCCGGAACTTCCTCGGCATTATTGGGCGCGACCACATCATGATCACCGACAACGCGATGAACCGGCCAAAGGCCATCAACACCGCGGCGGGTGCGGCCTATCTGATGGGGACGCCGCACTTCACGCTGCACGGCATCACCATGAGCCTCACCGGCACCGTGGGTGTAGAGAACTATGGCGGCAACAAGCAGACGAGTCCGTCCATCACCTGTGGCACGGGCAATACCACGTCCGGTGGCTGCATCAACCAGACGGGCGGGGTGATTGAGCAGGTCATCTCCGCGACGTTTGCGGGGGCCGGCACGGGGTTGCGTGAGAACCGGACGGTCGACCCATGCCAAAAGACCAACCGGCGGCCACCGTTCTTCCCGGCCACGGGACGGTATCTCGACAACAAGTACTACGAGATCGATCCGGTAAACCTTGAGAGCGCGACGCAGATTCGTGCGCTGTTCAATGGGCTGCGGGGGCGCGCGGGGTAGGTGGGCGTTCCGAGGGTTCCTCGGCGCGACGGCGCGCCGACGGAACCGCGCGTTCGCCCCAGCGCTCGCGCCTCAAAACCGTGACGGATCTCGCTTCAGAACCACCTGCGCCTGGCGTGAGACCTGTCCGTTTCGGTACCAAAAGGGCACGTCGATCCGGCCTCCGGTGAACGTCCCGTCCAGAATCTCGATGCCCCGCCCCCCGCGCTTGGGATCGGGGACGAATCGGAGTGCATTTCCACGCACTTCGTAGCGGCCGTACACGGTCATCGACTGGATCGGTTCGCGGGTGATGGCCGCCCCCTTGATGGCCAGCGACTGCCGGTAGCGCAGCGAGGCGCGAAACTGATTGCCGGCCCGGATGGCGAGCACCAGTTCGTCGAACTCCACCAGATAGCGGGTCCCCGCCTGATCGGTCACCTGGTCCGTGGATGGGAGCCTGCCGCCGTTCACCGAAGCGGCCACGTAACTGGCCAGCCCTGGGCCGGTCGCCGCGGCGGGTGTCGGCGGGGCCTGCGCCGGCGCCCGACCTGCAAAAAGCAGCGTGAAAGAGAGCAAAAATATGCGCATCCTCGAAGTCTCAGCGACCGCTCCCCGGCGCGCAATGAGGTGTGTCACGTTGGGGGGGATGCTGAGGGCAACGGCTGACAGGGATTCCGCTTCCCAAATGGCCTGTTTGGAGTAGGGGAACCCTTTAGGGAACTCCCCGCCTCTCCCCGACAGACGAGGGTGCCACCACTATGGGAATTTGAATCGCCGAGGTGAGATGCCGGTGTGCCCCCATGGGGCGTGGTTTACCCGACATCGCCGCGGCCACAAGTGATACGAGCCCGGCGTGCACGCCACAGCCTTTGCCTCGACTGCATCGCGCCCGCCGACGTCATCTCCCATGAGGTGTCTGCGCGAACATGTCAGCCGCTTCCGCCACCGCCGCTCCAGCGCCGCCGAAAGTCCTGCGCGTCCCGGAGCATACCGTAGAGATCGTCTCCGACTCGGGCGAGGGCGCCCAGAAGTGCGGACAAATTTTCGGCGCTGTTTCGGCCAAGATGGGCAACGGCGTGTGGACCGTCGAGCTCATCCCGGCCGAGATCCAGCCGCCGCCGCGCGTCCCCGAGGGCGCGTCCGGCAATCGCATTCGCCTGGGCGAGCATACGGTCACCAACTGGGGTGACCGCACCAACCTGGTGATCGCGTTCAACGAGCAGGTACTGCTCGCGCGCCACCGGGTGGATTCCTTGGCCGACGACGCCGTCCTCCTGATCGAGGACAAGTGGGCGCGCAGCGAGGACCCGGACATCGTCGCGGCTTGGGAAGCGGCGATGAAGGAGCTTGGCACCAAGAACTACCGGATCGTTCCGGTGGCGATGGAAGACGAGTGCCTCACCATCGTCGACAACCCGAAGAAGGGCAAGAATATGTTCGCCCTCGGGTTGCTGGCCCGCATCTACGGGCGCGACATGGAGCTCATCAAGCAGCAGATCGCCCACGCCTTCCGCAAGAAGAGCGAGGAGGTCTACAAGCAGAACGTGGCGCTGCTCGAACTGGGCTTCCACTGGGCCGAAGAGCACGTCGACATTCGCGTGGAGATTCCCACGCATCCGGCCGAGAAGCCGCTCGTCGTGATGAACGGCAATGAGGCCATTGGCATGGGTTGCCTGGCCTCGGGCATGGAGCTCTGCGCCATGTACCCGATCACGCCGGCCACTTCGGTCTCGCACTACCTCTCCGAGGTGTTCGAGAAGTTCGGTGGCATCGTGCACCAGGCCGAAGACGAAATCGCGGCCGTGGGTGTGGCGATCGGCGCCTCGTACGCGGGAAAGGTGGCGTTCACCATCACGTCGGGCCCCGGGATGGCGCTGAAGACCGAGTTCCTCGGCCTTGCCGTCATGACCGAGACGCCGCTGGTGCTGGTGGACGTGCAGCGCGGCGGCCCGAGCACGGGGCTCCCGACCAAGGTGGAACAGTCCGACCTGCTGGCCGCCCTCTTTGGCCAGACCGGCGACGCGCCGCACATCGTGATGGCGCCGGCGACGATCGAAGAGTGCTTCCACATCATGATCACCGCGCGCCGGTTGGCCGAAACGTTCCGCACGCTGGTGATGGTGTTGACCGACGCCAACCTCGCGACCGGCGTCTCCCCGTACACCAAGCCGGAACTGGACGAGCAGTGGCAGGCCGCGCCGCTCGATCTGGCCCCCGTGCGCGACGGGCAGAAGCCGTACGACTGGAACAAGCAGACGGGCCTCAGCGAGCGCATCATCCCGGGACGCCCGGGCGGCATGTTCACGCTCACCGGCCTGGCGCACGACGACCGCTCCAAGGTGGCCTACAGCGCCGACATCCATCAGCACTCGTCGGCCATGCGCAGCCGCAAGATCGCGGTGCTGCAGAGCCTGCTGAAGCCGCCCACGGTTTACGGTGACGAGCGCGGCGATCTGCTGGTCGTCGGCTGGGGGAGCACCAAGGGCGCCATCGAGGAGGCCGTGGACCGCGCGCGCAAGGACGGGCTCAAGGTTTCCGCGCTGCACCTGCGCTTCCTCTCGCCGCTCGAGCCGGGGCTGAAGGACATCTTCACCAAGTTCAAGAAGGTCATGACGGTGGAGATCAACTACTCCGATGAAATCGGCGACCCGTACATCACCGAGGAGAACCGCCGCCGCGGGCAGCTGAGCATGCTGCTGCGCAACGCGACGCTCGTCGATGTGGACTGCTGGGGTCGCGTGCCGGGCGAGCCGCTTCGCCCGATGTCGATTGTCGAAGCCATTCGCGGCCGTATGCCGCGTGGGGGTGCCAAGTGAGCTACACCTGCGGATTGCTCCCCGTTCTCGACCAGAACGAGGGCCACCACTACGAGATGTCGGAGTACGAGGGCGCCCGCGCGCGCTGGTGCCCCGGCTGCGGTGACCACTCGGTCCTCACCGCCGTGCAGCGCCTGCTGGCGGCCGAACAGCTCATTCCGGAGCAGACGATGTTCGTCTCCGGCATCGGC
>JARIEY010000047.1 GCA_031127085.1 Gemmatimonadota bacterium
TCGGCCTTGTAGCCGACCTCGCCCGCCGGCCCTGGGCGCACGTGCAGGCCAAACACGGCCTCCACCTTGGGGTTGTCAATCGCTCCCTGCTCAATCATCACCTGCGCGCCGCCGCGTTCACCGGCCGGCGGCCCTTCTTCGGCGGGCTGGAACAGGAAGGTGACCGTGCCCGGCAACTTGTCCTTCATGCCGGCGAGCACGGTGGCCGCGCCCAGCAGAATTGCCACGTGATTGTCGTGGCCGCAGGCGTGCATCACGCCCACCTGCTGGCCGTTGTACTCGGCTTTGACGCGCGACCGGAACGGCAGGTCGACTTCCTCGGTCACGGGAAGCGCATCCATATCGGCGCGCATCGCAATGGACGGGCCCGGCTTGCCGCCGCGCAGGATCCCCACCACGCCTGTCGTCGCCACGTTGGTGCGCACTTCCAGGCCAAGCGCCTTGAGTTGGGCCGCCACCACCCCGGCCGTGCGCACTTCGCGATTGCCCAACTCCGGATGTTCATGCAGGTCGCGGCGCCACGCCACCACCTGTGGCATCACCGCTTGGGTGCGCTTGCGCACTTCGGCGTCGAACGCGGCGTTGGACTGCGCGGGGAGCGCCGGCGCAAGCGCGACGACGGTAAGCAGAGCGGGGAAAATTCGACGGAACATGGGCAGGGGAAGGGAGACCATAGACGCTAACCGCTGGTGCCCCCCAGCGACAGCCACCGCCTGGTCGACGTGTCGATCACCGGGGACATTTCTAATGGCGTTTGACACAACCTGTTTTCTGGGGTTCAGCGGCAGTATATTACAAGGTTCCCCCGCGGCCGGGGCGCACGGCAATGGCCGCTAAACGACGACCCGGACTTATGGCGAAGGAAGAAGCGATCGAACTCGAGGGCACCGTCAGCGAAGTGCTTCCCAGCGCCACGTTTCGGGTGCTGCTGACGAACGGACACGATGTGCTCGCCACAATGGCGGGGAAGATGCGCCGGCACCGCATCCGCGTGCTCGCCGGCGACCGCGTGTCGGTGGAAGTCTCGCCCTACGATTTGAGCCGCGGCCGGATCACGTTCCGGCACAAGACCTAACGGGTATGCTCGTCGCGCGACACGGTGAGACTGACCGTCGCGCGACGCCCCCGGATACCGGCCGCGATCTTCACGATCCCCGGCCGTAACGCCTGCACCACGCCGTCCGGTGCGACGGCGGCGATTGACGTGTCGCCGCTTGCCCACGCCACTTCCACGTCGGGGATAATGCGTCCCTGAGCGTTGGCCGCCACCGCCTGACACTGCAGCGTCTCGCCGACGGCGAGCGTCGCTGTCACCGGTACCACACGGAAGACGGCGATGGTCGCCGGGTGCACCTGCACCGGTAGTGAGGCGGTAATGCCGGCGTTCGACGCGATGATCGTCGTCCAGCCCTCGGTGCGCGCATATACGCGGCCGCTCTGATCGACTTCGGCCACGGCGGGGTCGGTGGACGTCCACTCCACCACGCGGCCACCAAGCCGCGCGCCGGTTCGGTCGAGCAGGTCGACGTGCAACTGCAGTTCGTCCGCCACCGACAAGTCGCTCACCCGCGGGTGTACCGCCAGGCGATGGACGCCCACGCGCGAGACATACAGCGTCGCCGACCCGACCACGCCCTCGCACGTCGCCGAGATGTCCACCGAACCGCGTTCCAGGATGAAGATGGTCCCTTCGTCGTTCACCTTGGCGATGCGCGGCGCGCTCGACTGCCACGTGACCGCGCGCCCGCCAATGCGACGGCCGCCGGCGTCGCGCAGCGTGGCGCGCAGCGTCACGCGCTCCCCCACCACGACCGTTGGCTCGGTGGCCGACAGTTCGACGATGGCAACGGCCCCCTCGAGCACCTCGGGGTCGCGCTCTTCCGTGGGGTGGATGAGCGGCAGTCCCATCGGGGTGGTGATCACCGCCGGCGACGTGGTTCGACGCTCGGGCGCCCGCGTCACTGCGGCCAGGTTGGCGGCGGCAGCGGCGCTCGATTGCCGCTCCATCAAACGCGCGCGCAGCGGGCTCACACGCGGTAGCGTGTCCTTGGCCGGTGCCGCCGTGGGCTCCGACGTGCGCGGCGCCTGCCCCACGCGGCCGACCACGCGCCCCGACGTTTCGCGCTCCGCGCTCGGCGGCACCGCCGGCGCCACCGAGGCCAGGGACGCTGCCCGCAGCGCAGCCACCGCGTCGGCCATCGACGGGAATCGATGCTCGGGTTTCTTCTCGAGCATCTTCCGGATCACTTTGCTCAGCGCCAGCGGGCAGTCCGGGCGCAACGACTCGATGGGCGGCAGCGGGTCGACCGCGTGCGCCATCATCACCGCCATCCCCGTCTCGCCGGTGAACGGGATCTTTCCCGTCAACATCTCGTACGCCACCACGCCCAGCGAATACTGGTCCGAGGCGCCGCCCACCACCGTGGCCACGCACTGCTCGGGACTCATGTACTCGGGAGTGCCGATCGGCTGGCCCGCCTGGGTGAGCTTGTTGGCGCTCGTTCCCTTGGCGATGCCGAAGTCCATGATGATCGGCCACCCTTCATCGTCGAGCATGATGTTCGCGGGCTTCACGTCCCGGTGCACCACGCCGCGCTTGTGGGCGTAGGCCAGCGCCCCGCCCACCTGCACCAGCAACGACTGCACGGTGCCGAAGGCAAGCTGGCCTTTCTCTTTCAGCACCGCCTCGAGCGATTTCCCCTCGATGTACTGCATCACGAAGAACATCAGCCCCGCCACCTCGCGCACCGCGTGGATGGGGACGATCTGCGGATGCGACAGGGCCGCGACGGTGCGTGCTTCCTGCTTGAACCGCTCCACCGCCACTTCATCGGCAAGCAGCAGCGACGGCGACATCACCTTGATGGCCACCTTGCGGCCGAGCGCGAGGTCGAGGGCGAGGAAGACCGAGGCCATGCCGCCTGTGCCGAGTTCGTGCAGGATCTCAAACTCATCCGCCGTGGCCAGTTGCAGCCGGTCCATCAGATCCTGGCGGGCCTTCTCGCGCATGGCCGTGCGCACGCCGGGCTCCGTCGACAACGAGACCACGGCGCCACCGCACTGCGCGCAAAAGCGCGAGCCCGGGTTCACCGGTTCGCCGCAAGCAGGGCAGTGGAGGGGTTCGGTCATTGCTCCCAGGCGTGGACGGGCCGCCGGCCCGGCGGTGGGCAGGCTCGCTACGGAATTGAGTGTCGGCCCCTGCCCCCGAAAAACGAAATGCGGCGGGGGCCGAAAAGGCCGCCGCCGCTCGCTCCGTCACCGTGGGACCGTCCCCTGCTATGTCACCGCAAAAACGCGCGCCTTAGTGCTCCGCCGCCGCTGCTGCCGGCGCGTCGGGCTTGAGGTACGTCGCCTGATGGATCTTGTACGCCACCGTGTTTGCCACGATCGCAAGAACGATAATGAAGGCGGCCACCCCCCACCCCTGCGAGGTCGGTGACACGTCGTGCTGGCTGGACATTTGGGTTCGCTCCGGTTCAGTGCGCGAATTGTAGCCGCTTCGCCCCAGATGGCGCAACGCGGTCAGGCCCCTCTGGCCGCTGGGGGGGCAGGGTCGCCAACTTGCAGGATGCCCCAAATTCGAACCGCCCGCCTGACCGTTCCACGTACTGCCCGGTACGCCGCCTTCGGCCCACCGCCGGCGCAGGCCGACGAGTTGTGGATCGTGCTGCACGGGTATGGCCAGCTGGCCGACGAGTTCCTCGCGCAATGCGCCGCCCTCGACAACGGCCGCCGGTGCGTCGTGGCCCCCGAAGCGCTCTCGCGGTTTTACCAGCCGCAGCCGGGCAGCGCGACCGCCGAGCGGCGCGTCGGCGCCTCGTGGATGACGCGCGAAGAGCGCGACACCGAGATCGGCGACTATCTCCGGTACCTCGACCTCGTACTCGAGACTATCACCGAGGGCGCTCCCGTGCCGCCGCCGCTGCACGTCCTCGGCTTCTCGCAGGGGACGGCCACCGCATCGCGGTGGGCGGCATCGGGGCGGGTGCGTCCCGCGCGGCTCGTCTGCTGGGGCGGGATGATCGCTCCGGAACTCGACATCGAGTCGGCCGACGCGCCGCTGCGCCAAGTGCGCCTGCAGTTGGTCATCGGAAGCCGCGACAAGTACGCCACGCCCGAGCGAGTGGCCGACGAGCAGGCCAACCTCGAGGCGGCGGGCCTGCGCTACGAGCTCGTGACGTTTGAAGGGGGCCACTGGCTCGACGACGCCACGCTCGTGGCCATCGCCGAAGGGTGGCGCCGCGACTGACGCAGGGGCGCCGCTGATTTGGCGCCTGCCTGCTGCTCAGTCTTTGCCGCGCATCCGACGCAGGTCGCGCCGGTCCTTCTTGGAGTCCGTCCAGGCGGCCTGCGGGTTGAAGGCGCTCGCCGCCTTCAGCTGCGCCGCGAGCTTCTCACGGGCGGCCACCGACGCGCTCGTTTCCTCGTACATCGTCTGCGCCTGCTTGGCCGGCCCGCGCCGCGGATTGAGTTCGCGCACGAGGATGATGTGTTCGTAGGGGCCCATCCGCAGACGCACCTCATCGCCCAGCCGCACCTCGCGGGCCGGCTTGGGGCGTTCGCCATTATAGAGCACCTTGCCGCCGGCAATCGCTTCCTGCGCAATCGCCCGCGTCTTGAAGAAGCGCGCCGCCCACAGCCACTTGTCGAGGCGGACGTGGTCGTCGTGGTCCTCACCGTCGTCGTCGCGATGCTTGTGTGCCATATTCCCAAATATGCGTAGCAACCGCCTGATTCGTCTGCTCCCCGCCGTCGCCCTGCTCACCGCGTGCGCAGGCGAGGATCCCAAGGTCGTGCGGGCGGCCAAGGCCCGGCGCGACGTCGAAGCGGTTGCCCAGCAGGTGCGCACCGCACCGCGGGCGCCCTCCACCGGCCGCTGGGACGAGGCGCAGCTCACGCAGCGGCTCGTGAATGCAGGATTGGCGCCGCGCCCCGACGACTCGCTCCCCTCACACCCGAAGCTTCCGGTCAAGCCGGTCGCGCTGCGCGTGGGCAAGGCGCACCTGCTCGCGTGGCTCTTTGCCGACAGCGTCGCACGCCGCAAAGTGAGCGCCACCATCGACACGCTTTCGGCCATCCCCAAGGGACAGGCGAATCCGTGGGCCGAGCCGCCGATGTTCGTGGTGCACAACAACCTCATCGCCGTGCTCGTGGGCGGGAGCGACCGGCAGCGCGAGCGCGTGCGCCTGGTCATCGAGGCCGGCCTGCCGGCCCCGCACCGCTAACCCGCACCGCTAACTCACGCGGCAGCCAGCTCCGACGTGCGCTGCGCCTTGGCCCAGGCCAGCGCTTCGCGGAAGAGCACCGGTATCTGCGCGGCGTCCACGCCGACGTTGGCTCCCTGCACCAGCACCGTCGCCCAGTCGCCTTCCTCGTACGCCTCGGCGAGTGAGAGCACCGCGCCGTAGAACTCCTCGCGATGCAGTAGTGCGGCGCGCACGTCGCTCGCCAGGTCGAGCTGGGCGACGAGTTCGGGCATCGGGACGCCAAGCACGATGTCGAGCAGCGAGAAGAAACCGGTGATGAACAGCGACGGTCCGGCGCGCGGCACGCCCGCGGCGCCGCCAATCAGCTCGCAGAAACGGCCACGAGCCAGGGACGCGCGCGACAGCTCACCCTGCACCCCGCCGGCTCCGCCGCCGCCCAGGAGCAGCAACGACAGCCACTGGTACAGGGCGTCGCGGCCCAGCAACCGGATGGCGTGCCCAATGGACCAGACTTCGCGCCGTCCCATCGCCGCCGAGTTGACGATGCGCAGCAGCTTGTAGCTGAGCGGCAGATCGCGCTGGAACGCTTCCTCGAGCTCGCGGTCGTGCACGCCGTGGTTGCGGAGTTTGTTGAGCAGGTCGATCAGGGCGCCGTGCGACGCGCGCATATCACGCCGCGCCACCGTCTGCGCCTGCGCGAACCGGTATCCCTGAAACGCACTGAAGCCGAGTGCCGTGCACCGGTCGCGCATCGTGCGATCCTTGACGTGCTCGGCGATCAGGTGCACCTCGTGGCGCACGGCCTGCGAGGCGACGAAGGCCAGCGCGTCGGCGTCTAGCGACGGCACATCCACGCGCGCCGCGCCCACCACCGGCAGCAGCGCCATCCCCGGGGCGTCCGGACGCAGCCCCAGCAGCGCCACCCGATATCCCTGATCGGAAAGCGCCGCACACGTCTCCATGGTCCCGGCCTCAAATGGCCCCTGGGCATCGAGCCCAAGGATCATCTGCGACGACGGGAGTTGGAGCAGCGTCGAGTCGCCCAGCAGCCACGGACTGACACGCACGAGCGCCGGCTGTCCGTCCGCGACGTCGCGCAAGCCGACGCCCAGCAGGGCGTCGACCAGCAGGCGCACGGCTTCGTCGCTGCCGGGCTCCGCCGCCACGGTCGAAACCGCGCTGTGCAGCACCTCGTACGCAATGACACGTTCCTGCCGGTCGAAGATCGGCAGGCGTGAGAGGAGCAGTTCCATGTCCCAAAGTGTCGGACGCACGACCGCGGGACAAAAGTGCCGGCCCCCGATGGCGTCCGGGGCAGGCCTTCCCCCAGATTTCTCCAGCGACCGGTCACCGTCGGCCGGTCAGTCATTCTCCGAGGTCAGACATGAACATTCGCCGCACGCTGTCCGCGCTGGCTTTCGCCAGTCTGGTTCCCGCCATTGGCTCGGCGCAGGCCCTGCCGGACGGCAAGGCGCTGGTCGCCAAGCACGTCGCCGCCATTGGCGGCCGCGAGGCGCTCGACAAGCACACGTCGCTCCACCAGGCCGGCACCTTCTCCATGCCGGCAATGGGGATCGAGGGGCCGATCAATATCTACCGCGCCAAGCCCGCCCAGTTCGTCCAGCAGATCGTGCTGGGTTCGTTCGGCGAAATGTCGCAGGGCTACAACGGCACCACCGCGTGGGCCATCCAGCCGATGCAGGGTGCCTCGGTCCTCTCGGGTGAGCAGGCCGAGCAGGCCAAGCAGCAGGCCGACTTCTTCGCCGATTACCCGGACGTCAGCAAGTACACGACCATCGAGACGGTCGGCATCGAGGACTTCGAAGGCAAGAAGTGCTACAAGGTGAAGCTGGTGAAGCCGGGCGTGGGCGGCGAGTCGATCCAGTACTTCGACGTCGAAACGGGCCTGGCCGCGGGCGTCGTCCGCACCATCGAGAACCCGCAGATGGGCAAGATCGACATCACGGCGGTCCTTTCCGACTACAAGGATCAGGGCGGAATCAAGATGCCGTCCAAGATGACCCAGAAGACCCCGCAGGGCGACGTGATCCTGACGTTCACGACCGTCGAGTGGGACAAGGTGGACGCCAAGCTCTTCGATCTTCCGGAGTCGGTGAAGTCGATGGTCAAGCCGTAACCGTCAGCGACGGGGCAGGAACACGGGGGCATCGGCAAGCGCCGGTGCCCCCGTTGTGCGTCGGCGCCGCCCTCTAATAGTCGGGCGGCTGAACAATTCGCGCGCGGGAGTCGACACTCCAGAGTGTAGCCGGTACGACGCCGGCCCCCGCCAATGAACGCACGCATCGATTACCTCGTCACGCTCCTGGGCACCGCGACCGCCGCCGCTATGGCGGCGATGTTCGCGTTCCTCGTGATGCAGGTGGCCAAACGCATTCGGCGCCGCCGCGACTATCGCACCACGTGGTCCGAAGGATGGACGGCGCTCGCCGTGGGGTACGTGGCGCGCTTCGCGTTCATCGAGACCGTCGGCGACACCTCGGCCTCGGCGTATGGCACGCGCATGGTGCTGCTCGCCTTCGCGGCGCACTTCGCGTCGCTGCTCGGCGTTGGCCTGTTCGCCTTTGGCTCCACCCTGTTTGCGCGCAGCCTGCCGCGGCAGGTCGTGATGCGCGCCACCGCGGGGAGCGTGCTCTTCTACTCGCTCATCGCCACGCTCGCGTCGCCCTCACTGCCGGCGCTGGTCCTCTGGGAAAGCCCGCTGATGCTCGTGCTCTTCGGGTGGGCCGGGGCCACGCTGCTGATGCTCCCCGATGCGCGACGCAGTCCGCGCTCGAGTGGCCTGGCCATCGCCTTTGCCGTGTCGTCGCTCCTGTGGGCGGCTTGGTTTGGCGCATTCGGGCTCGCCGCGCTCACCGGCGGATTCAGCACCGGCCCGTTCGGTTCGATGCTCCGGTTCCACGCGTACCTCGAGGCCGCATCGCTCATTCTGCTTGGCATCACGATGCTGGGTGTCGCGATGGAGCAGACGGGGCGCGAACTGGCCGACGTGACCGAAGCGCTCAATGTCGCGCACGATCAGGTACGGCGCGCCGAGCTGTATGACCTGAAGACGGGCTGCCTGAACGAGCGTGCCTTCAATGAACAAGTCGGGCTTGAGGTGGCGCGCGGCGCCCATGGCGCCATTCTGGTGTGCGATATCGACGGCATGCACCGCGTGAACAGCGAGCACGGCCCGCTGGCCGGCGACGAACTGCTCTGGCACTGCGCGCAGGTGCTGCGCGGCTCCATTCGACCGACCGACCGGCTCTTCCGCTGGCGCGGCGACGAGTTCGTCCTGATCCTCCCCGGCGCAAGCGTCGCCGAAGTGCTGCCGCGCTTTGAGAAGATCATCGCCGATGCCTGGCCGCTGCGCACCAAGTTGACGCGCGGCCCCCTGAAACTGCGCGCCTCGCTTGGCGGCGCCGAGTTCGCCACCGTGCGCGAGCTCCCCGGCGCGGTGAAGGCGGCGGAGGAGCACCTGGGCAACCGCAAGCCGCCGCGGACCTCGGGCTCCCTGCGCATCGTCATCAACGACTGAGCACGGGGTTGCACGCTTGCGGCCCCGCCCTCGTGGCGCGAGGTTGAGCGCGTCTCCAGCCCATCGGTCTCGTATGTCTGCCTCCCGTCTGCTGCGCATCGCCGCCTTCGCTCTGGCGTGCGCCCCCTTTGTCTCTGCCGCCCAACCGGCACCTGCCGCGCCGTCCGTCATCGCCGCCCGCACCGCTGGGCTCGATCGTCGCGACGGCTTCATCCCGGTCTATCTGAACGACCGTACGGGCGCGGTGCTGCTGGAACTGCCCAGCGACAGCACCCGCCTGCTCTTTATGACCACGCTCGCCACCGGTCTCGGGTCGAACGCCATCGGCCTCGACCGCGGCTCGGGCGGTGGCGTGCGCGTGGCGCGGTTCGACAAGGCCGGCGAGCGCGTCTTCATGACCTTCGAGAACACGCAGTATCGCTCGAGTGGCGGACCCGACCACCGGCGTTCGGTCGCCGAGGGCTTTGTGTCCAGTACGGTGGCAGCGTTGCCGCTGGTCGCTGAGGAGGGCGGGCGACTGCTGGTGGATGCCACCGATCTGGTGATGCGCGATTGGAATGACATCGGCGGCACGCTCGCGCGCAGCCGGCAGGGCAACTATGCCGTCGCTCGCGACCGCTCCCGCCCGTTCAAGCCGTACACCAAGGGCTTTGCCGACAACACCGAGATCGACATTGCGCTGACGATGGCCTCCACGGGTGAGGGCGGGGGAGCGCTCGGGCGCTTCGTCCCCGACGCGCGCGCACTGAACTTTCGCCAGCACATCACGCTGCTGCGGCTGCCCGATGCGTCGTTCCGGCCGCGAAAGGCCGATCCGCGCGTTGGCTACTTTGGCGTCACGTTCAAGGACTTCGCCGCCCCCATTCAGGGGCAGCTCGAGCAGACGTGGGCCGCGCGGCACCGTCTGGAACGGGTGAATCCCAACGATCCCAAGAGCCCCATCAAGGAACCGATCGTCTACTACGTCGATCGCGGCATTCCCGAACCGCTGCGCACGGCCACGCTGCAGGGCGTGGCGTTCTGGACTGAGGCCTTCGACCGCGCGGGTCTGAAAGGCGCGTTCAAGGTGGAGCTGCTCCCCGAGGGCGTTGATCCAATGGACGCGCGGTACAACGTCGTGCAGTGGATCAACCGCAACGAGCGGGGCTGGTCAGTGGGCGGCGCGCTCACCGACCCGCGTACGGGCGAGATGCTCAAGGGGATGGCGCGGATGGACTCGCACCGCAACCGCACCGACTACAACATCTACGCGGCCTTCCTGGGCGCCGACGTCGCGGCTGCCGACACGGCGTTCGTGCTCGCGCGCATCCGGCAGGTGAGCGCCCACGAGGTGGGGCACACGCTGGGTCTGGGCCACAACTACATCGCCAGCACCTACGAGCGCGGATCGGTAATGGACTACCCGGCCCCGCGGATGCGGATGGCCGGCAACACCATCGACATCAGCGCGGCCTACGACGCCGGGCCGGGCGCGTACGACGTGTGGGCCATTCGATGGGGGTACGGCATCTTCCCAGCCGCCACGGAAGCAGATTCGCTCCGTGCGATTGTCGCCGACGGCCTCAAGAAGGGATACCTCTACCTGAGTGACGGTGATGCGCGCGCCGAAGGCGCCGCCGATCCGCGGACGAACCTGTGGGACGATGCGGCAACGGCCGGTGAGTTTCTGCGGCACCAAGCCGACGTGCGCCGCACCGCGCTGCGCAGCTTTGGTCTGCGCAACATCCGCGACGGAGAACCGCTCGCAATGCTGCAGGACCGTTTCCCGCTCGTCTACTTCTTCCATCGCTTTGCGCTGAACGGCGTGTCCAAGACGCTGGGCGGGCTGGAGTACGCCAACGCGCTCAAGGGCGACGGACAGCAGGCGACGCGCATCATCAGCGGCGCGCGGCAGCGTCAGGCCATGCAGCAGCTGGTGGCGGCGCTGGCGCCGGAGGAACTGGCGATTCCCGACACGGTGCTGACGCTCTTTGCGCCGCGGCTCGACGCCAATGGCAACGTGGAACTCCCCGATGAGCGCACCACCCCTGCCTTCGACGAACTTGGCGCGGCCCGCACGCTCGCGCAGATGATCGTCGACGGCGTGCTCCAGCCCGAGCGTGCGGCTCGAATGGTGCATTACGCGGCCCGCACCGCCGACGGCTTCCCCTTGCAGGAGGCGATCGCCTCCCTCGTGAAGGGAACGTGGGACGCACCCGTGCCGGCATCGGGGAAGCTCGCCGCCATCCAGCGCGTCACGCAGCGCGCCGTCACCGACGGCGTGATGATGCTGGCCGCCAACAAGGAGGCCTCGCCCGAAGTCCGCGCCATCGCGGAATTCGAGGTGGGACGGCTGGGTGAATCGGCAGCCGCGCGTGCCGCCGCGGCGATGATCGCCGATGCCAAGGCGCACTGGCAGAGTCTCGCGGGTGCGCTGGCCCGCTATCAGGATCGCGGCGAGCTGCCCACGCTCACGCCGGCGCTCAAGCCGCCGCCGGGCGATCCGTTCGGCGACGGGTGGGTGTCGCTGCGTCTGCCGTGAAA
Organism: Gemmatimonadota bacterium; assembly: GCA_031127085.1. Classification (GTDB taxonomy): domain Bacteria; phylum Gemmatimonadota; class Gemmatimonadetes; order Gemmatimonadales; family Gemmatimonadaceae; genus PNKL01. Next base: position 11,269 of record JARIEY010000047.1, read on the forward strand.
CTCGGGTTCGGCGAATGCGGTAGATTTGACGCGGGGCGCGAACCGGCGCCCCGTGTCACCTGCTTGGCCGCGAGGCCGCGGTCGTATGGGAGTTGGATCATGCAACGAGTCATCGTCGCGGCGCTGTTCGCCGCACTGAGCGCGCCGCTCGCGGCGCAATATGCGGCCGCCACCCCGGCGGAGACGCCCAAGGCGCTGGTCGCCGGCGGCAGCCTCCACTACGGCGCGCCGCAAGGCGACTTCGCCAACAACGTCAACGCGGTCTTCGGGGTTGGCGGTTACGTCGGGATGCGCCTGGGCAGTTCGCCCTTTGTCCTGCGTGGCGACTTGGCCTACAGCATCTACGGGTCGGAGACGCTGCGCACCCCGCTGGGCTCCGGGCCGCTGGGGCTGATTCGCGTGGACGTGAACACCACCAACAACATTCTCACCGGCGGACTGGGCCTGCAGATGGGCCACCCGGGGCGGAGCGTCAACCCGTACGTCGGCGGCTCCGTGGGGTTCTCGTACTTCTTCACGGAGTCGAGCGTCTCGGGTTCGAGCCAGTCGTCCAGCGAAGTGTTTGCCTCCTCCACGAACATGGACGATGGCACCTTCGCCAAGACCCTCTTTGGTGGGCTCTACATTCCGGTCGGTTCGAGCGGCGCCGCGATGGACGTTGGCGTGAAATACCACTGGAACGGCGAGGCGCTGTACCTCACGGAGCGCGACATCACCTTCGACAGCTCCGGCAATCCGGTGCTCTCGCCGCGCCGGTCGCGGGCGGACCTGCTGACCATCCAGGTCGGCGTCTCCTTCGGCCGTCGGTAAGGCTAGGTCGTCGGCGCGCGGTGGCTTCCCGTGTTGCGTAGCGCGATGAGTTCCTTCGCGCGCGCCACGGCGGCCTCGAGCGTGGGCACCAGGTTGTCCTCACCGATGTCGTCCAGCAGGTCGCTCTTCCCCAGCGCGAGCATCGGCTGCGAGTGCACGCCGCTGAGAATGAGCGCCGAGTTGTCGCGACGGCCCTTCACCAGCAGGTCGCGAATCACGCCAAGCCCGGTCGCGTCGAGCACGTTGACGCGGGCGACGTGGAGCACGAGCACCTTGGGCGAGCGTTCGATCTCCGCCATCGTGTCGCGGAACTTTTCGGCGGCGCCAAAGAAGAACGGGCCGTCGATCTCGTAGACCAGCACGCCGGCGGGCAACTCAAAGGCGCGCAGGGCGCGGTCGGCGTCATCGTCGGTGACGGATCGCACCGTCGTTGCCTCGCCCATCTGCCGGATGAAGAGGAACGAGGCGAGCACCATCCCGACGCCGAGCGCGACGGTGAGGTCGACCAGCACCGTCAGGAAGAACGTCGTCAGCAGCACCGCCACGTCGCCGCGCGGCGCGCTGAGCAGGCCGCGGAAGGTCCGCCACTCGCTCATGTTGTACGACACCACCATCAGGATGCCGGCAAGCGTCGGCATCGGAATGAGCGACGCCCAGCGGCCGGCGAACAGCGTGATCACCAGCAGCGTCAGCGCGTGCACGATCCCCGCCACCGGCGTGCGTCCGCCGGCGCGGATGTTCGTTGCGGTGCGCGCGATGGCGCCCGTCGCGGGGATGCCGCCGAAGAGCGGGGTGACGACGTTGGCCACGCCCTGCCCGATCAGCTCCATATTGGAACGGTGCCGGCTGCCGATCATCCCGTCGGCCACCACGGCGGAGAGTAGGGACTCAATGCCGCCCAGCGCCGCAATGGCGAAGGCCGCGCCCACGAGCTGAGTGAGCGTGTGCAGCGTCACCGAGGGCAAGTGCGGCACGGGGAACGAGGCGTCGATTGTGCCGAACCGGCTGCCAATCGTCGCAACGTCCAGTGGTATCAGCTGCGCGGCCGCCGTGGTGACGACCAGCGCGATGAACGGCGACGGCACCTTGGTGGTGAGGCGGTGCGCGCTCTGCACGATGACGACGGTAACGACGGCCAGCAGGAGCGCCACCCAGTCTGCGGTGGCCGCCGCACCGGCCAGCGCCTCGATCTTGAGTACGAACTCGGCGGGTACTTTCTCCAGCGCGAGGCCAAAGAAGTCGCGCAGCTGTCCGCTGGCGATCACCACGGCAATGCCGCTGGTGAAGCCCACCGTCACGGGGTGCGGGATGTACTTGATGACCCCGCCCATCTTGGCCAGGCCCAGCGCAATCAGGATCACGCCGGCCATCATCGTCGCCACCGTCAGGCCGCCCGTGCCGTGCTGCTGCACGATGCCGTACACGATCACGATGAACGCGCCGGTGGGGCCGCCAATCTGCACGCGCGACCCGCCGAGGGCCGAAATCAAAAAGCCGGCAATGATCGCGGTGTACAATCCGGCTTGCGGCCCCACGCCGCTGGCAATCGCAAAGGCGATCGCCAGCGGCAGCGCCACGATGCCGACAATCACGCCGGCTGCCACATCCTTGGCGAACTGTGCGCGATCGTAGTCGCGCAGCGTGGTGACGAGCTTGGGGAGCAGCATCAGTCGTCGCCCCGGTCACGCCGTGCGCGCTTCTTGTCGCCGGCCCGCTTCTTCGTGTCGAGCCGCCGCTCCACGGACGCGCGCGTCGGTCGCGTCTTCTTGCGCGCGCGCGGCACAACGAGTGCCTTCCGCACCAGCGCCGCAAGCCGACCCTCGGCCAGGGCGCGATTCTGCAACTGGCTGCGCGTGTCGCTGGCCACCACCCGCAGCGTGCCGTCGTCATCCAGGCGTGAAGCGAGCGCCAGCAGCACGCGCGCGCGTTGCACCTCGGTGAGTACGGCCGTCCGCCGGACATTCCACGTGAGTTCCACGCGCGTCGACGAGGTGTTCACGTGCTGGCCCCCCGGCCCGCCCGCTCGCGTGGCGCGGCTTGCCAACTCGGCGCGCGGTATCGCCACGCGACCGGTGATCAAGAGGGGTTCGACAGAAGGCACGGGGAAGGCATCGCTCGAACGCAAGGTGACAAAGGGGCAACCTCTCAATCTAATGTATCCGATACGCCGATCAGCTCTTGCATAATGCGGCAGAAACGCCGATCCTGAACGTCTTGCAACCTGCAAGAGCTACGGAGTGGGGGGCGATGCGCGCGAACTTCTTTCAAAGTGCCGACGACAAGTTCCGGGGGTTACTCGACCCTCGGCGCGTCGTGCGTTGGCTCTATCTGGCGCGTTTCTCCGTGGCGACCGCCATCTACGTGGCGGCCATCAAGGCCTGGCAGACGGCCGATCCGGAAAAGACGCTCATTGCGTCGCTGAGCTTCGCGCTCACGATGATCTTCGTGGTCGCCTCGTCCATCTGGACCGAGGTGCAGCGCAAGCCGCCGACCGTCGCCTTCCTGTACGGGCAGTTCATCTTCGACTTGATGATCGTCACGTCGGTGGTGCACGTGACCGGAGGCGCGGCGTCTGGCTTTGCGGCGCTGTACATCCTGGTCAACGCCTCCGCGGCCATCATGCTCCCCGCGCGCGGCGCCCTGCTGATCTCCGGGCTCGGCAGCACGTTCTACGTCGCCGACGTGATCTTCGTGGAGAGCGTGCGCTCCGAAGCCGCGGCGCTCAGCACGGGGCAGGAACTCGCGCTGCTGCTGCAACTCGCGGTCTTTGTGGGTGTGGCGTTCGGCACGGCCAGCATTGCCGCGCGCCTGCGCGAACGGGGGCAGGGGACCGAGCGCCTCGAAGCCGAGCTCGCCAGCGCGCGGCTGCGCGCGGCCGATATTCTTGCCAACATCCGCAGTGCCATCGTCACCGTCGACGAGTTCGGCGTGCTGCAGTACGCCAACCCGATGGCCAGCGAACTGCTCGGACTTCCGCTCGAGTCGGTGATTGGTCGCGCCGTCATCGCCGACCTCCGGCGCGTCGCGCCCGTGGTGGGCAACGCGCTCGACCAGGCGTTGCGTGATCGCGTCCATTTGAGTCGCGCCGAGGGCTATCTCACGCGCGATGGCGTTGCCTTCCCGATGGGGGTCACGACGACCTCCGATCCGGGCGATGGCGAACACGTGCCGCGCACCGCCACGGCGATCTTCCAGGACATCAGCGACCAAAAGCGGCTCGAGCAACTGAATCTGCGTGCGCAGCGCCTCGAGGCGGTGGCCGAGCTGTCGGCCTCGCTGGCCCACGAAATCCGCAATCCGTTGGCCTCCATCCAGAGCGCCGTGGAGCAGATGTCGCGCCGGCCAGCGGCCACCGACGATGAACGGACGCTCGGCAACCTGATCGTGCGCGAGTCGGGGCGGTTGTCGCGGCTGCTCACCGAGTTCCTCGATTTCGCGCGCGTGCGCGTCACGCGAATGGAGCCGGTGGACCTGGGCCAGATTACGCGCGGCGCCGCCGCGCTGGCGCTGGCCCATCCGGGCAAGGCGGAGGGCGTGCATCTCGATGTACAGGTTCCGTCGGCGCCGCTCCCGTTCCTTGGCGACGAGGACCTGCTGCACCGCGCGCTCTTCAACCTGGTGCTCAACGCGATGCAGGCGTCGCCGGCCGGGAGCCCAGTGACTGTGACGGCGCGTGCCGTCGTACGCGCGCAGCTGCCGTCCGGCGTCTCGTTCGACCACGGCGGTATGGAGATTGTCATTGCCGACCGTGGTCCGGGCATCGATCCCAACGTCGCGGAGCGGCTGTTCGAGCCGTTCAGCACCACCAAGCCCGGCGGCACGGGGCTCGGGTTGGCGGTCACCCACCGCGCTATCGAGGCGCACCGCGGCTACGTGCTGGTCGACTCTGATCGCGAAGGCACGCGTTTCACGGTGTTGCTGCCACAACTTCCCCGTACTACCGGAGCATCGACGTGAGTGACCGCACACGGCCGACAGTGCTCGTCGTCGACGACGAGACCGGCATCCTGGAGACGCTCGAAATTCTGCTGCGCAGCGAGGGGTTTGCTCCGCAGGTGGCGCAGGGCGGTCGCGCTGGACTTGAGGCGCTCGAACAGGGGTCACACGACATCGTGCTGACCGACGTCCGTATGCCGCAGGTGACCGGCGTGGAGATTCTGGCCGCGGCGCGCCGCAAGGATGCGGACGTGCCCGTGATCCTGATGACCGCACAGGCCACCCTGCAAACGGCGGTGCAGGCGGTGAACGAAGGGGCGTTCTACTACATCCAGAAGCCGTTCCGCAATGACGAGCTGGTTGCCATCCTGCGGCGCGCCGCGGAGCACCGGCACCTGCGTGTGGAGAACACCTCGCTCAAGCGCGAAATCCGCCGGCGTGACCGTGCCACCGAAGGCGCTCCGATCGGCGCCAACAAGAAGTGGCTCGAGGTGATGCGGATGGCCGAGGCGGTGGCCGCCACCGAGTCCACGGTGCTGGTGACGGGCGAGTCGGGCACCGGCAAGGAAGTGGTGGCGCGCTATCTGCACGATCTCTCGACGCGTGCCGACGGCCCTTTCCTCTCCATCAACTGCGGTGCGCTGCCTGAGGGACTGCTCGAGAGCGAGCTCTTTGGGCACGTGAAGGGCTCGTTCACCGGCGCCGTGAAGGACAAGTCCGGTCTCTTCACCGCGGCGGCAGGCGGCACGTTTTTCCTCGATGAGATCGGCGAGACGACGCAGGCGACGCAGGTCAAGCTGCTGCGTGTGCTGCAG
>JARIEY010000048.1 GCA_031127085.1 Gemmatimonadota bacterium
GGCTGCGCACTGCGCGTCCCGGCACCGAACTGGTCGCGTACGTGATGAACAACTATTGGCACACGAACTTCAAGGCGGATCAGCCGGGACCGGTCACGTTCCGCATGTCCCTAATCCCGCACGACGGCTTTGACGCAGCGCGTGCCACGCGCGCAGGGCTCTTTGCGAGTGTGCCGCCGCAGGTGGGGGCGCCGGGGGCGATCGGCGCGGCGTTTTTACTCGACAATGCGCACCTCGTGGTGACGGCACTGGCGCCTACAGCGGACGGCGCGGCCGATCTTGTACGGCTGTGGAATCCCGGAGCCGACGCGCAGTCCGCGACAATCCGGTGGAACGGTGTCGCACGCCGCGTGATGATCAGCGGCCCCGATGGAGCTCCGGGGACGGTGGCACCAACGCACATCTCCGTGCCGCCACACAGCGTCATCACGCTGCGCGTGGAGCGGCTGCCAATTCGAGATGGCGCGAGCTACGGCAGCTCGACGCTCGCCGGCCGCCACGTCACCGGATCGGTGTTGATGCCGCGGCGCGTACTCACCACTTCCACGCGCGACGGCTTGACCTTGATGAGCAGATAGTCGCTACCCCGCCATTCGTTCTGGTACAGCGCGCTCCAGTCACGCTTCCAGTGCGTCTCACGGTCCTTGGCGTCGGTGCTGAACGTCGCGCGCCCCTGAATCGTGACGTATTCAAAGTTCACCGGACTGAAGTACAACAGCGTCACACGCGGGTCCTTCTTCAGTTCCGCCACTTTGCGCGTCTGGGCATTGGTCGCGATCCACACCGTGAGGCTCGTGTCCGGACCAAAGGCGTCCACAATGCGCGCCTGCGGCGTTCCGCCAGGTCCATTGGTGACCATCGTGCCGTAGCGCGTGGCGATCATGATCTCGCGCGCCGCAGTCAGCAGTTGCTGCCGCGAGGGCGCGTCCGCCGCCTTCTGCTGCGCAGCCTTCGCTTGCGCGGGCTTCGCTTGCGCCAACGCCGCATACGCAGGCACGGCGGCAACCGCAAAGACACCCAGCACAACCAGCGCGATCGCACGGAGAGGACGCAGCATCGGCAGACCCAGTGGGGGAAGTGTGGTGGGCAGCAGCAACACTAGCGCGCCACCGAAAACGTGTTGCTCCGACGGTACATCAGCTCGGCGCTCGTGCCGAGCGTCGCGTTGAACCGCCGCCGCACCCGGTACGTGCCCGCCACGCTGGCCGTTTTGAGATCCAAGGCCAGCGTCGCCGAATCTCCCGGAGCGATGATCAGCGCCATCGCAATGCACGCCACATTGCCGGGTGGAATCTCGACCCACACGTCCCCCGCCTGCCGCTCGAGCACGTCATCGCAGAACCCCATGACGAGCGTGCGGGTGCTGCGGTTCACCATCGTGGTCTTTGCGGCGGCGCCCGGCGTGTACTGACTCTTGTCCGTGCGGAAATCGACCTCGATGACGCCGTCCGGCGGGAGCGGTCCCGCGACGATCACCTGCTCGCTCCCGCAGGCGATGAGCCCCGCCGCCAGCAGCAGCGGACGCCAGATGGCGCGCCGGGGCTTCGTCGTCATTGGTCGTTTACATCCGGCCCGTTGTCAGCTCACGCACCACACGGTGAGCGCGATACACATACGACAGCGCCTCCTGAATGGCACGCACATCCACCATCACGTTGCGCCCGCGTTCAGGCAGATAGATGTAGTCGCGGACGAGCGCGTTGATGTTGCGGTCGAAGTTGAGTCCGACGATCCGCAAATCCTTGGTGACCGCCGGCGACCCGGAGTTGCCGCCGTAGCTGTCGGCCGTGGACACGAAGTTGAGCGGCGTCCCCAGGTCGAGCCCCATCGGCGGAATGCGCCAGCGTCCCGGCAGCTCCCAATCCGACGCTTGCCCGTGGCTGCGATTGCGGTCGTACACGCCATAGAACGTCGTGAACGGCGCCGCGAACGTGCCGTTGTATTCGTACCCCTGCACCACGCCATCCGCGATGCGCGGGGACGACGACCCGTCGGGAGGAATGGTCGCCCCATACAGCTCGAACCGGGCACGCCCAATCTGCGCCGACAGCGTGGCTTCCTCGGCGTTGATGCGCGCCTGCTCCGCTTCGAATGCGAGCACCGTCGGCATGATGACATTCATCAGCTGCATCGCGGGATCAGCCGCCAGCTCACCGGCCGCGGCGCGACGCACGCCCGCCGTATCATTGACGGCCGTCGCCTTCAGCAGGGCATCGGCCGCATCGGCCGGCGTACGGCCGCCCAGCGCGGCGCGCGCGTACTCGTGGCCTTCGCCGTAGGCGGCCGCGATATCGCCCAGCGAGAGAGCCAGGTAACGACGTTCCAGTCCGGCCGCCTGCGGCCGCACCCGCGCCAGACGCTGGCGGAATCCCGCCACCGAATCGGCCGGTCCATGCTGCACGCGCCAGGCCCAGTATGCCGCCTGCAGCGTGGTGCTGCTCGCCGCCGGACCAATCAGCATCGAGAAGGCCTGCAGCGCGGTGCGCGACTTCACGCGCTGGCGCTGCAACTCCCCCATCCGATCGAACAACTTGCCGTAACGCGCCTTCATCTCTGGCTTGGCCTGAATGGCGCTCACCAGATCGCGCTCGATCGAGGCCCGGCGCCCCACAATGTTCGCGTCGCGCAGCCCCTCCAGCCGGCCGCCGATCGGCTTCCAGCTGTTGGACAGTCCCAGCATCGACACCATCGCGTTGGCCCGCTCCACCGCGTCCGTGCTCGCATCGCGGAACGCCTTCAACGCGGCGATGTGCGACGAGAGGTAGTGATCGGTGAACGGCAGCGCCACGTCGCGCTGGTACTCGAGCTGGCTGATGGTCGTCAGCCGGCGCGTCGCACCGGGATTGCCAATCACGAACACCACATCGCCTGCCTTCACCCCGTCGGCGCCACCACCCCAGGCGAAATGCGCGGGGCTCGCTACCGGCTTGCCATCGGCGCCGTAGGCGCGCATCACCGCGAAGTCGAGCGCGTAGCGCGGGAAGGTGAAGTTGTCCCAGTCACCACCCAGGTTGGCCACGCCCAACTCGGCGGCGACGACCAGGCGAATGTCGGTGTAGCGCTTGAAGACGTAGGCCGAGGCGCGTGCTCCGTTGTACAACCCCACCACTTGCACCCAGACGGAGTCGCCCGGCGTGGCAAACTTGGCCTTCAACCGCGCCTGCGCTGCCGCCGTCGCGGCGCGACGCGCTTCCTCGCGCGCGGCCCCTTCGGCGGCGGCGTCCCCGGCCTTGTTCACGTCGTCGGAAATGTCCACCGCCGCCAGCAGTTGGTCGGCAATCATATTGGGCATCCGGCGTTCATCGGCCGGCGTGGCCGCCACGAAGCCTGAGTCGAGGAGGTTCTCCCCCTTCCGGCTGATCGCGTTCACCGTCCCGCGCACGCAGTGATGGTTGGTAATGATCAACCCGTCCTGCGAGACGAAGGCCGCCGAGCACCCCGGAATTCGCAGCGCCGCCAGGCGCGCGCGGGCGAACCACGCGGAGTCGGCCGCAAAGCCATAGGTCTTGGAGAAGTACTCGGACGGGGCGTATTCAAACGTCCACATCTTGCCCAGGTCAAACCGGCCGGTGGCGCCGGCGTCTTGAGCGGGGCGCTGGGCGGCGAGAGCGGCCGGCACCAGGGCGAGGAGGGCCAGCGCGCGGAGAGTGCGCATGAGAACCAATCGGTTGAGGCCACGTCTCCATGACGCAGCGATTCCTGATTCTAACGTTTTTCACGGGCCGATGCCCGTCCGCGACTCGCCGTCATCAGTTCCGGCGTGCATTCTTGAGCGCCCGCACGCGCCAGCACGATCTGGCGCGCGGCGTCTCCCGTCGGCGCGCCCTTCGCACCCACCTGGTACTCCCGTGAGCCTGGACCCGGTTTCCGTTCCGGACAATGCAACGAGCGCGAAAGCGGCGCGGCTTGCGGTGGGCGCGGCATCGCTCGGCAACGTGCTTGAGTGGTTCGATTTCGCCGTCTACGGCTTCTTTGCGGCCGTCATCGGCAAACAGTTCTTCCCGAGCGGCGACGAGGCCAGCGAAGTGCTCGCGTCGTTTGCCGCCTTCGGCGTCGGTTTTCTGGCGCGTCCGCTTGGCGGCCTCATTATCGGCCGCATCGGAGACGTCAGGGGACGGCGCACCTCGCTGCTCCTCACCATCTTCCTGATGGCCGCGGGCACGGTGCTCATTGGCGTGACCCCCAACTACGCCTCGATCGGCATCGCGGCGCCAATCATCATCGTCATCGCCCGCCTGATGCAGGGCTTCTCGGCGGGTGGCGAGTGGGGCGGATCCACCGCCTTCATGGTCGAGTGGTCCGAACCAGGGCGGCGCGGCTTCTACGGGAGCCTGCAGCAGGTCGGCGTGGTCTCCGGCGTCCTGCTCGGCTCGGTGACCGGCGCAACCATCAATACGGTGCTCACCCCGGATCAGGTCGCCAACTGGGGGTGGCGTCTCCCGTTCCTTTTTGGCGGCATCATCGGCCCGGTGGGGCTGTATATGCGCCGTTCCATTCAGGAGACGCCGGCCTACAGGGAAACAGCACCCGCACCCGTGCCTTTCAGTGCGCAGGCCGTCGGCCTTACGGCCCGCGCCGCCGGATTCACCGTCCTATGGACGGTCGCGTTCTACATCTACATCAACTACATGCCGACGTTCACCCGCACCTACGCCGGGCTGAGCGGCGCGCAGGCACTGTGGTCGAACTCCATTGGCATCGCGGTGTTGCTCGTCTGCATCCCCGTGATGGGCACCCTCTCCGACCGCGTCGGGCGGCGACCGCTGCTGCTTGCCTGCTGCGCCGCATTCATCATCCTGCCGTACCCTGCCGCCCGATTCTTTCTCTCGGCCCCCTCGTTCGCCGCCATCGCCGCCTGCCAGATGCTCTTCGGGCTCGTCATTTCGCTGTACTCGGGGGCCGGGCCGTCGGCCATCGCAGAGATCTTCCCGACCCGCAGCCGGACCACACTGATGTCGGCCGGCAACGCGCTGGCCACCGCGCTCTTTGGTGGCTTCGCGCCGTACATCGCCTCGTGGCTGATCGCCCGCACCGGCAACCCGATTGCCTGGGTGGCGTATGTCATGTCGGCGGCGGTCCTGACCGGACTCGTCATTCTCTCGCTCAAGGAAACAGCGCACGAACCACTGCGCTGAACGGCATCCTCTTATCCGGATCTTGCGATGAATCAGCAGACTCCCGCGCTAGAACCGTGGCAATGGCCCGAGTCGCACTGGCGCGCACTCGTCCATCAGGTGCGTGCCGGCCGGCCGCTGCGCCCCGCCAGTTGGAAGGACGGCGCACGCTGCGCGGTGGCACTCTCGTTCGACTCGGATCACGAGACCAACGAGCTGCGCGAGGGCGGCCGCTCCATCGGGCGTATGGCGTGGGGGCAGTTTGGCTCCCGCGTGGGCGTCCCGCGTCTCCTCGAACTGCTGCATACTCACGACGTGCGCGCCTCGTTTTTCGTGCCGGCGGTGTCGGCCCTGCTGCACGAGGACGAGCAGCGCCGCGTGATCGCCGAAGGTCATGAGATCGGCATCCACGGATGGATTCACGAGCTCAACTCCGTGCTTCCTTATGAGGCGGAGCGCGATCTGATGCTGCGGTCAGCCGACACCCTGGAGCGCATCACCGGCGTGCGTCCCGTTGGTCTGCGGACGCCGTCGTGGGATTTCAGCCCGCACACGCTGCGCATCGAACGCGAGATGGGACTGCAGTACGACTCGTCGCTGATGGCCGATGTCGACTGCTACGAACTCGAGCTCGACGGCGAACCGACCGGCATCGTGGAACTCCCCGTGGAGTGGATCCGCGATGACGCGCCCTACCTGAGCATGCACCGCTTCCAGTCGCTGCGCCCGTACACCGCACCCGAGGCGGTCTTCGACATCTTCCGCCGCGAGTTCGACGCGGCGCACGCCGCCGGTGGACTGTTTCAGGTGACGATGCACCCGCACATCATCACGCACCGGTCACGCGTGTGGATCGTGGACGAACTCATCCGCCACGCCAAGGCAGCAGGCAATGTCTGGTTCGCCACCCACGCCGAGATTGCCGCCTGGGCCCGCACGCACGCGGCCTGAGCCGCGCTACGGCTGTTCTGGCGCGGCGGGACGGGCGCGCACGAGGTCGAGATACATCCGTTCGACTTTCGCGCGCGCCCACGGCGTGCGGCGCAGAAACTTCAGGCTGGAGGCAACGCTCGGATCGCTCGTGAAACAGGCGATCCGCACGCGCCGTCCCATCCGCGCCCATCCGAGTTCCGCGACCATCTCGTTCAGCATCCGTTCGAGCGTGACCCCGTGCATCGGATCTCGCGGGCGGGCGCCCGGGCCCTGCGGTGGCGTGGTCATGTCTCGGAACGATTGCCTCGCTCGCGGCGCCGCGCCAGCGCGCCCGCGGCCGTGACGCCACAAACACTGTCCGCCAGACGTGTATCTTCCCTGATATGAGGCTCTGGATCGATGCCGACGCCACGCCGCTGGCGGTCAAGCAAGTCTGCTACCGCGCGTCGGATCGGCTGAAGCTGGATACCGTCTTGGTGGCGAATCAACGGCTTCAGTTGCCGGCAGGCTACGCGCACCTCTCCACCGTGCGGGTCGACGCTGGCCCCGACGAGGCGGATCGATACATCGCCGAGCACGCCGCCGCGGGTGACGTTGCCATCACCGCGGACATTCCGCTGGCGGCGCTCCTCGTTTCCAAGGGCGTCGCGGTCATCGATCCCCGGGGCGAGGTCTATACGGCGGAGAGCATCGGGGAGCGGCTGTCGGTCCGCAACTTCATGGACGGCTTGCGCAGCGCCGGCGTCGAGACCGGGGGGCACGCAACGTTCAGCGCGCGCGACACGCAGGCCTTTGCCAACGCGCTGGACCGGGCGCTCACTCGCGCCCTCCGCGGACGCTGAGCCGGGCGCCATGCACTGCCTTCGCTCTCTCCTTGTTGCACTGCTCGCCGCGCCGGCATTGGCAAACGCGCCCGCCGAAGCGCAGGCCCCATCGGCGGCCTGGGTGCCGGGGGCGACCTGCTACGAAGTGTTCGTCCGCTCGTTCAAGGACAGCAACGGCGACGGCGTGGGCGACCTGAACGGGTTGATCAGTGCGCTCGACTACATCAACGACGGCAATCCGAAGAGTACGCGGTCGCTCGGCGCACGCTGCCTGTGGCTGATGCCGGTGATGGAATCACCTGGTTATCACGGCTACGACGTCAGCGACTATTATCGCGTGGCGCCGGCATACGGCACCAACGAGGACTTCAAGCGCCTGGTCGTGGAGGCACGCCGGCGTGGCATTGCCGTGATTGTCGATATGGTGCTCAATCACGTCTCCAGTGCGCATCCCGCGTTTCAGACCGCGCTGCGCGACCCCACGTCGCCGTACCGCCACTGGTTCCGCTTTGCCCCAACGAAGGGACCCCACAACCGGTGGGGGAACAACAACTGGCATCGGTCCCCCGTGCGTGACGAGTGGTACTACGGGTTCTTCTGGCAGGGGATGCCCGACCTCAACTACGACCGGCCCGAGGCGCTGCAGGAGATGCAGCGCGTCGCGGCATTCTGGCTGAATGAGATGGGGGTCGACGGGCTGCGGCTCGACGCCGTGAAGTACCTCGCCGAAGACGGCGCAGTGGTGGAGGATACGCCGCGCACGCACGCCGTGCTCCGCGACTACGCGGCGTTTGTGCGGCAAGCCAAGCCCGGTGCTTTCACGGTGGGCGAAGTCTTTGACAGCACCGGCACGCTGCTGTCGTATTATCCCGATCAGCTTGACGCGTATTTCGCGTTCGAGGTGGCCGATTCGCTCATCGCCGGCGTACGGCGCGGCGACGCCCGCGGCATTCTGCCGCCAGTGCTGCGACTGCAGCAAGCCTTGCCGGCCACCCGATGGGCGCCGTTCCTGCGGAATCACGACCAGCCCCGCACGCGCACCGAGCTGGGCGGCGACTGGGCGAAAGCGCGCGTGGCGTCGTTCCTGCTGCTCACGCTCCCCGGCCTGCCCTTCGTGTACTACGGCGAGGAACTCGGGATGGCCGGCGCCAAACCCGATGAACGCATTCGTACGCCAATGCCGTGGTCGCGGTCGACCCCGCACGCTGGATTCACCGACGGGACGCCCTGGCAGCCGCTTGCCGACGACTCTTTAGAAGCCAACGTGGAAGCGCAGAACGGACGCGAAGGAACGCTACTCAGCCTGCACCGCGCGCTCATTCCGTTGCGCAGCCGCACGCCGGCGCTGGCCCGTGGTACGCTCGTGCCGCTCACGACGTCGGACGCCGCCGTACTGGCCTTTCTGCGCCGCGATGGGGACGCCACGGTGCTGGTGGTCGCCAATGTCGGCGCCCGCGCGCAACGCAACGTCGTCGTGACGATGGACGCCGCCGCTGGCCGCGGCCAAATGCGTGCGCTCTTTGGCGACACGCGGCGCTGGACCCTCCGGCGCGAGGCAGACGGAAGTCAGCGCGTGACCATTCCGGAACTGCCGCCCCACGACGGCGCGATCCTGGCGCTCCCCGCAGCTGCCTCCGCGCGGCCGCCAGCGGCGCCTCGACCGACGCCCCCCGAGCGACGCTGACAGACCGGGCAACGACAGGCCCCGCCGGCGCACCGCCGGCGGGGCTATTTAGTGTCTTATTGTTACTATTTCGCCTTGCGGAAAATCCGCACCCCCCAAGGCTCCAGTGTCAGCGCTGGCACCGCGGCAGGGCCTGCTGCCGTGACCCACGGCGTGATCTCACTGTATGCGGCCCCCGCCACCTCAACCGTACCGGCAAAGCCGCGGTTGGAGAGGTTGATCGCCACCAGCACGTCCTCGGTCGCGTCAGAGCGCACGAACGTGATCACGCGGTCTTCATCGGTGTTCTTCACCCAGGTGGTTGTCCCGCGCCGGAGCGCCGAGTGTGCGCGACGCAGGGGGATGATCCCCTCGTAGAACTTCGGGAACTCGGGGCGACGCTCTTTCATCGCCCACCAGACCGGCATCGTCTCGAACAGCGCGGGGGCGAAGCTTTCCGTGGCGTCACCCACCTCCATCCCGTTGTAGAGCAACGGCACGCCGTCCATGGTAAACACCAGCGCCGAAGCCGCCAGCGCCGCGCGCTCGCCGAAGAACGTGATGGCGCGCTTTTCGTCGTGGTTATCCGAGATGCGCATATGCAACGCGCCATTGGGGTAGTTGCGGCGCTCCGCCTCCCACTCCTCACGCACGGCGCGCGCGCTGCGCACCCCGAGAATCGCGTCCTTCAGGGCATGATATCCTGGCCAACCGTAGTCGAGATCGAACGCATTGGTCAGCAGTTCGGGCTCATGTGACTCGGCGAGCATCACAATGTCCGGCTTGACCTGCTCGAGCTTCGTTCGCGCCTCCTCCCAGAAATCGGTCGGCACCTCGCCAGCCACGTCGCAGCGGAAGCCGTCGAGGTCGAACTCCTTGAGCCAGTACTGCAGCATACCGTGCATATACGTGCGCGTTGCCGGATTGGCGTAATTCAGCGCGGCCACGTCGGTCCAATCGTACGGCGACACAATCTGCCCCGCCGCGTCGCGCCGGTAATACGCCGGGGTCTTCATCAACACGTTGTCCCACGACGTGTGATTGGCCACGATGTCGATGATGACCTTGAGTCCCACCCGATGCGCCTCGCGCACCAGGCGCTTGAGATCGTCCTTGGTGCCGTACGCCGGGTTCACATCCATATAGTCCCGCACGGCATATGGACTGCCCACCGTCCCCTTCTTCTTGACCTGCCCCAGCGGATGGATGGGCATCAGCCACACGATGGTGACGCCGAGCTTCTGCAGCTCCGGCAGCCGCGCTGTCACGGCATTGAACGTCCCCTCGGGCGAAAAGGTGCGCACGTTCAGTTCGTACAGGACGCCGTCACGCACCCACGGCGCCGGAGTGCGCGCGTTGAGCGCCCGCACATCGCGGCGGGCCTGGGCCGCCGCATTGCGCGGAGCAACCGCGCCTACGGTGAGGGCGAGCACGCCGCACAGCAGCACCGCCCATCGCATCAACCTGGTCTTCACGATGTATCTCCCCTGGAGGTCCGCACGGCACGCCTCGCCCGTGGTAACACGAATCGCGCGCGCCGTGGGTGCCTAGACAAGGTGCCAGCGGCATAGGGGGCCTGCCAAGCCCCCACGCGCGGCCCATGCGGGGAAACCGTAAGTTTGTGTCGCCCCTGCGCCCGCTGCGGCGCGGTTCACACGCGTATTCGTGTTCCCTTCCGGCCGAGATGCATATGCTCCGTCGACTCCTCGCCCTCGCTGTGCTGTGCCTCGCGAGCTCCGTTCAGCTCGCTGCACAAGCCAAGCCGACGCTGACACCCAAAGACCTGGGCCCGTGGGAGAGCCTCAGCCAGGCCCGGCTGTCAGCCAATGGGGAGTGGTTGAGCTACGCCATTGCGCGCAACAACGAGGAGAATGAACTGCGGCTCCGCGGCGGCGGGCGCGACACGACAATTGCCCTCACGTACGGGCAGTCGGCTGCCTTCTCGCCCGACTCGCGCTGGCTGGGATATCTGGTCGGTGTCTCGCCCAAGGAACGCGAGCGGCTGCAGAAGGAGAAGAAGCCCGTGCGCACCGCGTTCGCCCTGCGGCAGCTCGCGTCGGGAGAAGTCACGACGATTGCCGACGTGTCGGCCTTCAGCTTCAACCCGTCGGGCGGCTTTGTCGCAGTCACCAAGGTGCCCGCCGAAGGAAAGAAGGCCAGTGAGGTACTGGTGCTCGACCTCGGGCGCGGCACGCGCGTGTCGGTGAGCAACGTCGTCGAGCAGGCGTGGAGCGAGAGCAAGGCGCTGCTGGCCTTCACCGTCACGGTCGACGGAAACACGGGCAACAGCGTGTCGGTTTTCGACGGCGCCACGGGAGCGGTGCGGGTGCTCGACACCTCGTCCTCGGTCTATCGCGCCCTCAGCTGGCGTCCAAAGTCGGACGCGCTCGCCGTGCTGCGCACGCGCGTGGACAAGGACTTCGCCGATACCGCGCACACCGTCCTCGCCTGGGCGTCGGCGGCCGATGCGGCGAGCGCCGCGCGCACGCTGGAGGCCGCGCCGGCTGGCATGCGCATCGCCGATGGGCGCCGCCCCGCCTGGTCGCGCGACGGCGGCACCCTGTATCTGGGGGCGCGGTCGCGTGAGCCGGTCAGCGCCCTTCCCAAGAAGAGCGACGATAAGGTGTCGGACGTCGAGATCTGGCACGCCAGCGATATCCGCGCCATTCCCGAACAGCGCGCGGCGGAGCAACGCGATCTGCGCGCCACGGTGCTCGCGGCGTGGCCAATCAGTGGCACCGCCGTGACGGCACTCGGCACGAACCCCGCCGAAACGGGCGCGGTGGTCGATGGTGACCGGTTCGCCACCGAATTCGATCGCACGCCATACACGTGGGGCCAAAAGTTTGGCCGGCCCTATCAGGACCTCTGGGTGACTGAGATCGCGACCGGCGCACGGCGTCGCCTGCTCACCAAGGTGCGTCACGTGTACTCGGCCGATCCCGCCGGAACGTACATCCCGTGGTTCGACGGACGGGACTACTGGGTAATCAACATTGCCAGCGGCGAGCGCACCAACCTCACGGCGCGGCTGACCGCCGGCGGCAAGGCAAGCTTCGTCGACCGTGAAGCCGACTATCCCACCGACCTGGCGCCGCCCATCATGGCGCCGTCGTGGCCCAAGGATGGCGCAGCGCTCTACGTGTACTCGGAGTTCGACATCTGGGCGCTGGCGCTCGACGGGTCTGGCGGACGCCGCCTCACCGACGGGGCGCGCGACGGGGTCGTGCACCGGCTGGTCTCGCTGGCACCGTTCACCGCGACGCCCGCCGAGCGGGCCATCGACCGCACGAAGCCCGTGTATGTCTCGCTGTTCGGCAAGCGCAGCAAACAGAGTGGCTATGCGCGCCTGCTGCCGTCGGGAGAGGTGCAGCGACTCGTGCTCGCCGACGCGTCCATTGGGCAGCTGGCCAAGGCCGACAGCGCCGACCGTGTGGCGTACGTGCGGCAGCGCTTTGACGAGTCGCCCAATGTCTGGGTCGCCGCCGCCGACTTCAGCGGCACCGTCCGTTGGTCGAACACCAACCCCTTCGCGAAGGACTTTGCCTGGGGCAAGGCGGAACTGATCTCATACACGAGCACGGTCGGCCGCCCGCTGCAGGCCATTCTGTACTATCCCGCCAACTACGACGCGAAGAAGAAGTATCCGATGATCGTGTACACCTACGAACTGCTCACGCAGGGGTACCATCGGTTCATCGTGCCACGCGAGAACGACTACTACAACGCGAACGTCTTCACCCAGCACGGCTACTTCGTGTTGATGCCCGACATTGTTTTCCGGCCGCGGGAGCCCGGCGTGGCCGTGCTGCATTCCGTGGAACCGGCGGTGCGCAGCGTCATCGCCCGCGGACTCGTCGACCCGGCGAACATCGGCCACTGCGGCCATTCGCAAGGTGGCTATGAGGCGTTCTACCTGGCGACGCACAGCCGCCTCTTCAAGACGGCGGTCGCAGGCGCTGGCATTTCCGATATGATCAGCTTTGCCGGTCAGATGCACTGGAACTCGATTCCCGAGTTCGCGCACTGGGAGACCGGGCAGTTCCGCATGGAGGTGCCGCCCTGGGAAGACATGGGGGCCATGCTGCGCAACTCGCCGCTCAACCGGGCGCACGCCATGCAGGCGCAGAGCATCCTCATTGAAGTGGGCGGCGACGACGGCACGGTCGACAAGGGCCAGGGCGCGCAGTTCTGGAACTACGCACGCCGCGCGGGCAAGCACGCCGTGATGCTGCTGTATCCGGGGGAGGGCCACGGCCTCACCAAGAAGGAGAATGCCGTCGACTATGAACGGCGCATCCTGCAGTGGTTTGGCCACTACCTGAAGGGCGAACCGGCCCCTCGCTGGATCACCGACGGCCAGAGCTGGGTGGAACGCAAAGCGGTGCTGGACGCCAACAAGTAGCCAACACGCACACGGCGGCGGGGGCACGCGAAGCCCCCGCCGCCGTGTTATTAGTGATACTTTGATACTATATCACGTCCGCTTCATCGCCGCCCGCACCCGCGCGGGCGTGAGGGGCAGCTCCGTCACACGCGCGCCGGTGGCATCGAACAGGGCGTTGGCAATCACCGCACCCATATTCACGATGGCCGGCTCGCCGCCGCCCTGGGCCGGAATATCCGGTGAGTCGAGAATCAGGGTCTCGATCTTTGGCAGCCACGAGAACTTGGGGAGCGCATATCCGCCGAAGTTCTTGTCGATCACCTCGCCCTTTCGGAAACGGATCTCCTCGGTGAGCGTGTAGCCGAGCCCCATCATGATGCACCCTTCCATTTGCTGGGTAGCGCCCTCGGGGTTCACGAGCACGCCCATATCCTGGGCGCAGACGACGCGCAGCACCTTGATGGTCCCCGTCGCCGCATCCACCGCGATCTCGGCCATGCTCGCCACGTACGTCCCCGCGTCTTCGCCGCAGCAGACACCGATGCCACGCTTGCTGGGCGCCGGTCGCGGCGTCCAGCCGAACTTGGCCGCACACGCTTCGAGCACGCGGCGCATCCGTGCGTCCTTCAAGTTGAGCAGCCGGAACGCCACCGGATCCATCCCGGCGCGCGCCGCCAGCACGTCGATGTGCGATTCGCGCGCCCAGACGTTGGCATTGGCGCCGGGCGCCCGCCACGGCCCGACATTGAACGGATGCATACCCGGCGGGTTGCCCATCCAGCCGCCTTTGGCCATCGACCGGTGGTTGGGCACGTCGTAAAACAACCGCGCCCCCCGATCACCGGCGCCAATCACGTCATAGTCCCACGACACGATGCGATGCGCGGCGTCCAACCCGGCCCGGATGTTGACCACCGTCGCAGGATCGAACGTGTCGAAGTAGAACTCCTCTTCGCGACTCCACGTCACCCGCACCGGCTTGCCGGTTGCCACCGTGAGTCGCGCGGCCTCGATGGCTTGCTGCCCTGCGCTCTTGCCGCCGAATCCGCCGCCGACGAACGGCGTGATCACGCGCACCTTGTCTGGTGTGAACTTCACCGCACGCGCCACCTGCGTCTGCAGCGGGAACGGCGTCTGCGTGCTGGCCCACACCGTCAGTCGCCCATCGCTCCCAATCGCAGCCACCGCCGAGTGCGTCTCCATTGGGGCGTGTGCCACGTAACCCTTGGTGTAGCGCCCCGTCACGACCTGCGACGCTCCCTTTTCTCCGTCCGCCACGTTACCGGCCGCACCGATGCCCCGCCGCTCGACCGCCACCTGCTCGAGGTGCGCAAAGATGTTCTCGTTGGTCAGCGTGCTCGGCGACGGCGTACTGGTGACCTTCACGAGCTTCAGCGCCTTGTCCGCCTCGTCGCGGTGCGGATGCAGGACGGCCACCAGGTCGCCGTCGCGCACCACGCGCACCCCGGGACGCGCTTCGGCCGCACGCGTGTCGACCGCCGTGACTGTTGCCCCGTGGGCCGGTGCCCGCACGATGCGGGCGTGCATCGCATCAGGCGGCGCGAGGTCGCCCGAGTACTTGGCCCGGCCGGTCACCTTGTCGACGCCATCGCGACGCGGCGCCGATTTTCCGACCACCGTGAACTCAGCCACCTTCTCCAACGCGGCCTTTCCCTCGAACCGGCGTTCGATCTTCTTGCCGCCAGCCAGGGCGCCGTACGTGACGGACTTGCCGGGATCGCCCTTCGCGCGGATGACACCGTCGGACACCACGAGGTCGGCGACCGGCACCCCGAGCGATTCACTGGCGAGCTGCACCAGCACGGCGCGCGCCTCGGCGGCCGCGGCGCGCAGAATCGGCCCGAGTACACGCACGCTGAGCGAGCCAAAGGTGCCGTTGTCGAAAGGTGTGAGATCGGTGTCGCCCATCACGCAGTCCACCTGCGCCAGCGGCACGTTGAGCTCTTCGGCGGCAATCTGTGGCAGCGCCGTGATGATCCCCTGCCCCATTTCGATCTTGCCCACCAGCAGGGTCACGCGCCCGTTGGCACCGATGTGCAGGAATGCGTTGAAGTCCGGCGGGGTGCGCTGCTGCGTGGCAAAGTTCCAGACCGGCCGGAACGTCCCTTCCGGCGGCTTGATGGCGAACGCCACCATCAGGCCGGTGCTCGTCAGCCGCAGGAAGTCGCGGCGATCGATCGTTTCCACAAATCCCCAGCCGTCGGGGACAATCATGGGCTCGTCAGGACGCGTCATTTCTTCGCTCCTGCCATCTTCTTGGCCGCCGACTCAATGGCATCGACGATGCGCAGGTGCGCAGCACAGCGGCAGAGGTGCCGCTCCATCCCTTGCACGATCTGCTCACGCGTCGGCTTGGGATTTGCATTCAGCAGCGCCGTGGCGCCAATGACCATCCCACTCGTGCAATAGCCACATTGGTATCCCACATGCTCAACAAACGCCTCCTGCACCGGGCTCAATGTATCGCCCGTGGCGAGCCCTTCGACGGTGACGACTTTCTTTCCGGCCACGCGACTCACTGGCGTGACACACGACCGAACTTCTTTGCCATCAACCAGCACGGTGCACGCGCCGCAGAACGAGGCGCCGCAGCCGAATTTGGTTCCAGTGAGACCGAGGTCGTCTCGCAGGACCCAGAGCAGGTTGCGGTCCTCGTCGACCAAAACGGTCTTCGCGGTGCCGTTGAGCGTGAATGCAATCGGTTTCATCAAGGGTGCTCCGCCAGGGGAGTACGGGAGGGGCCGACCAGAGTGGCTCTCCCGTGATTCTGCAGACCGGCGAGGCGAAGTGCCAGTCGGCGCGCCCGGTCATCACGCGAGCGCCGGCGTTGGCTACGGGACGCGCCTGTGCGCAAATTCCGCCTGCCCCTGGCCGTGAACGCCCGCTCCGGAGATGTGCCATGAAGAGTCGCCTCACCTTGCTCGCTGCGCTCGCTGTCGCCCAGCCGGCACTCGCTCAGGGTGGCCCTGCCGCCTACTCGCGCGCGGATACCCTGCGCGGCTCGGTCACCGCGCCACAGCGCACCTGGTGGGATGTCGCGTTCTACGACTTGCGGGTCGCGGTCAATCCACCGGACAGTTCCATTCGCGGATCCAACGGCATCACCTACCGTGTGCTCCGGCCGGCGCAGGAACTGCAGGTCGACCTGATGGCGCCGCTCGTCATCGACAGCATCGTGCAGGACGGCGCCCACGTGAAGTTCCGCCGCGATGGCAACGCGTATTTCGCGATGCTCACCGCACCGCAGCGCACCGGCAGCAGCAAGACGCTGACCGTGCACTATCACGGCAAGCCGTTGCCCGCCAAGCGGCCGCCGTGGGATGGCGGCTTCTCGTGGAAGACCGACAGTCTGGGCGCCCCGTGGGTCGTGACCACCGATCAGGGAATGGGTGCGAGCGCCTGGTGGCCCAACAAGGACACGCAGGCCGACGAACCTGACAGCCAGCGCGTGGCGATCACCGTCCCCGAGCCGCTGGTGAACGTCTCCAACGGCCGCCTGCGCAGCGTCAAGCACCACGCCAATGGCACGGCGACCTACGAGTGGTTTGCCACCAATCCCATCAACAACTACGCCATCGCGCTGGCCATCGGAAAGTACGATCACTGGTCGGAGCTCTACGACGGCGAGCTGGGCAAGGTGACGCTCGACTACTGGCCGCTTGCCTACCATATGGATGCCGCCAAGAAGCAATGGAGCCAGGTGCGCTCCACCATGCAGTGCTTTGAGCACTGGTTCGGCC
>JARIEY010000049.1 GCA_031127085.1 Gemmatimonadota bacterium
GCGGCCCCCCCCTCGGCGTTTACGCCCACCAACTCCGCCGCGCGTGCGTTACCGCTTCCGCACGCACCACGACTGGGGCACGCGCAGCGCCTCGTGCCATTTACCGCTCGCGCGCGTGAGCATCACGAGGTCGTTGTCGCTGCCGTACCGCCACGATTCCACGAAGACCTCGTCGGTGCCGTCGCCCGTGAGGTCGAGGTGGTCGAGCAGGCGCTGGAACTCCACCAACCGCGCTTCGCCGCTTTCGAGATGGCGATAGCTCACCTGATAGCCCTTGCCGTCCGTGTCGTCACCGAAGACCAGGAAGTGCGTCGTGTGGCCGGCGCCCGGTCCGGCATCGCCGGCGTTCGCATCCACCTGACTGGCGACGATCGTCGGTTTCGCGGTGCCGGCGACGTGAAGGGCGCGCGCACTGAACGACGCCGTGTCGATGTCGGTATCATCGAGCTGCTCGCCCTTGAGGGCGGTGACGGCGAGCGCGCGCGCCGCCCCCGCGAGGTCACGCACCGTGGCACTGCCTGCCGCACTCGCTCGTGGCACACTGAGGGACAGGAACTCGAACGCGGGGTCGAGCGGTACTGACGTTTTGAGCGTGACCGCCGCCATGGGACGCGCATCGCGGCAACCGGGCAGCGCGTACAGCGGTTCACTGTCGGGCTCCCACATTCGGCGGGTCACCGTCACCGTTCCCGCGGCCTGCCCATCGCGGTAGACCTCATACTGTGTGCCGGGCTGGAAATAGGCCGAGTCGAGGCGGCGCCAATCTGCGTCGGGCAGCGTGATGGGCTTGACCACGCCGTCGACGATGACGGCGATCGGAACCAGCCGCGTGGAGTCGACGCTGCCGAAGGCCTGAAAGACGAGCGGTGGTTTGGTGGCCACGTCGAACGTCGGCGGCGGCGGAAGCTCGGCGTCCTTCGCGGGCTTCGCCTTGTCGCATCCCGCGGCGAGGGCTAGGATGCTCAACATGAGTGCAGAACGGCGCATCGGGCCAACGTACCCGTCATTTGGAGGGGCCGCAAGCATCCGCGAAGCGCTGCGGGCGCTGCGCGACGCCGGCGCGGCGATGGCCGGGCACGAGCCTGCGTTGGAACTGCGCCCGGCCGCACCCGAGCCGCCGCGTCTCCAGCGTGCCGAGCCGCTCGAAGGGGACGCGGTGCGCGCGCGGCAGGTGCAGGGCGAGCCGGAAGTCGGGGTGGCGGCCTTCCTTGATGGCATCCAGGAAAGCCGAGTGCTGGCGCACTGGCCGGGCGGCGTGCCCGTGGTGCACGGGACGGTCGCGGCCACGATACGCCGTCGGCGGGACCGCACCCTGGTGGCCTGGCGCCCCGAGGCGACGCGCATCGAACGCGCGCTCTTCGTGCCGCGCGCCGCACTCGGCGACATCGCCTGGGAGGCGCTCGCCGCGGGGTGCGCGCTGCGTGACACCCTGGAATCCGAGGACCGTGGCCCTTGGCACCCGCTCGACCTGACAGCGCGCGCGCTCAGCGCCGTGCAGCGGCGGCGCGAGGCAGTCGAGGTGCAATGCGCCGAGCTGTGGTGCGCCGAGGGCGATGGGCCGCTATTTGTGGACGGCGGAATCGCCGGGGCCGGCACCGCCGCGCACTCGCCCCTCGCCGTCGGCGTGGTGAAGTCGCACCGCACCCTGTACGTGGACGGCGACACGCTCCCCCTCGTGCTCGGGCTCGGTGAGGGCGAGCGCACCACGCTCTTCACCGTCACCTCGCCGCGTCGCGCGCCGGTGGCCAGCTGGTACCTGCGGCTCCGCGCCCCGGCCGCGCACGATGCCCTGTGGGGGCTGGTGCGCGTGGAGGTGGCTTTGGACGGGGCAACCACCGCGCGTGCCGATCTCGTGTCGCGTTGGCTGCTGGCCGAGCGCGCGCCCGTCGCGCTCCCCGATCCGCGCTGGGGGGCGATGGCGTACGGCGTTAGGTTGACGGAGGAGTATCTGCGTGCGGTGACGCGCTGACGCCGCGCGAGCGGTGCTTTCACCTTCAATCGCTCCATCGATGCCGATCGGCCGTGTAGTAGCCACCGAACGCAAGCCCAATACGCCTCACGAGTTTCATTTCTGGACCGCGCTCGATGCGCCGGTCGGAATCGGAACCATCGTGCGTGTCGAGGGGCCGCCGACCTCGGATGGCCGGCTCGTCACGGTGTATGGTGTGGTGGTCGAGGGCTTCTCGTACACGGATCTCCAGACGCCGCTCCACGACGTGCTGGGCGCCGACGGGGATCCGGCGGGGGCGATGCGTGCGCCGACCGACCGCACCGAGATCCGGCTCTACACGGCCCACGCGTTGCGGCACGTTCCGGACGAGCCGCTGCAGCCCGTGCCGATGGGCTCGGTGCACCTGGCCAGCGATGCCGATGTCGCGGTGGCGCTGCGCATGGACGGCTACCTCCGCGAGGGGCAGCGCACGGCGATTCCGGTCGGCGTGTACCGCTCGGGCGCGATGCAGAGCCCCATCTATCTGGATGCGGACTTCCTGCTCGGCCCAGAGGCGGCGCACCTGAATATCTCCGGCGTCTCGGGGCTCGCGACCAAGACGAGCGCCGTAGAGTGGCTGCTGGGATCGATCTTCGCGCACTTCCCCGCGCAGAAGGGGAGCGTCGCCGCGGTCTGCTTCAACGTGAAGGGGCCCGACCTCTGCTTTTTGGATCAACCGGCGGTTCGACTCGATGACGCCGACCGTGCCCTCTACGAGGCGATGGGGGTGCCGGCCGAACCATTTCGCGACGTGGAGTACTTCGCGCCGTGGACCGCGCGCGGGCACGCGTTGGCCACCCTGCGGTCGAACGAGGCGCTGGCGCACAACGTGCACCCGCTCTCCTGGGGGCTGCGCGAGGTGCTGCAGTTCGCCGAGGTGCTACTGAACAAGGATGACGTGGACGCCAAGGCCGACGCGCTCATCGACTTCATTCGAGAGCGGGTGGTCAATCAGGAGTTCAGTGACTCGCTGCTGGAGCGCGCGCATACGGTGCGGTCGTTTGCCGACCTCGAGCAGTGGTTCCGTGAGCTGTTGCGTGGCATGGAAGGGCGCAATGCCGAGACGTGGCGCACGCACCACGTGGCCACCATCCGCAAGGTGCGAAACCGGCTGACCAACATTTCCACGCGCTGTCGCGGGTTGGTGACCGACGATGGCACGTCGAACGACCTGCCGTTCGGCGCCTTCCGTGACCGCGCGGTCTATGTGATCGATGTTGCGTCGTCTGAGGAGGACGCGCAGGATCTCATCTTTGCGCGCGTCGTCTCGCAGCTGCGTGAGCAGCTCGAGCGCCGCACGCTGGGCGTCGACCACGTGGTGGTCTTCGTGGATGAGCTCAACAAGTACGCGCCGTCGGACGGCCCGGACACTTACGTGCGCCAAATGCTGCTCGACATCGCCGAGCGCGGGCGCTACCTCGGGCTGGTGCTGTTTGCAGCCCAGCAGTTCCGGTCGCAGGTCCACCGCCGGGTGGTGGGCAACTGCGGGACGGCGCTGTTCGGCCGAATGGATATGGACGAGCTGGCCACGCCGGGCTATGCCACGCTGGCACCGGCGACCCGCGTCAAACTGTCGACGCTGGACAAGGGGCAGCTGATGGTGCGCCATCCGCACTTCGCGCAGCCGGTTTTCGTGCGCTTTCCCCGCCCGGCCGTGCTGAGTGGGCGCGAGGGCATGGAGCGGTATCCGGCCGAGCCGGAGCCAATGCTCGAGGTGGCCGTCACACGCTCGCTGCGCGCGCTTGACCCGTCGGTGACGCTCGAGTGGGTCAAACAGGCGATTGTCGCCGCCCCGGAGGACGATGTGCTGCGCGCTCGCAATCGCACCCTGCAAGCGAGGCCCGAGGACGTGAAGGCCTATTTTCGGGCGCAGTTCCGGGGGCGGGCGCTCCCCGAACAGGTGGCGGTCCGCCCGTCGGCACTCCCGTTGGCGGGTGCCGGGAGCGACGATCCCTACAGCTTCTAGGGCGGCGCGGGTCGCGCTGAGCCTGCGCGGGGACCGCCGCGAGGCCGGGTGCGACGGGCAATGCCCTGCGCGCCCTCTGTCCTACGCGTAGATTTCCCCCTCTCTGCGCCCGCGCCCCGTGCGACTCGTCCACCTCTCCGACTTCCACCTCGGCTTCCGCCAGTTCCAGCGCGTCACGCCCACTGGCAAGAACCAGCGTGAGGCGGACGTGGCGCAGTCGTTTACGCGCGCCATCGACAAGGTGATCGCACTGGCGCCGGATCTGGTGCTGATCGGGGGCGATGTCTTTCACACGGTGCGGCCGACGAATCCGGCCATCCTGCACGCCTTCCGGCAGTTCTCGCGACTGCGCGCGGCGCTGCCCGAGGCCATCGTCGTCATCGTGGCTGGCAATCACGATATGCCGCGTTCGAGTGAGACGACGTGCATCCTGCGCCTCTTCGAGCCGCTGAACTTCTTCATCATCGACGCCGAACCGCGCCGCCTGCATTTCCCGGAGCGCTCGCTCTCCATCCTTGCGGTCCCAGACCTGCCGCCGGGGAGCGTTGACCTCTCGCCCGACGAGCAGGTGACGCACAACGTGCTGCTGCTGCACGGCGAGGTGGAGGGTGTACTTCCCGAGGGGGTACGCGAGGACGAGCGCGCGTCGATGCCCATTCCGGCCTCGGCCGTGGCGCACCCGCGCTGGGACTATGTGGCGCTCGGGCACTACCACGTCTACCGCAAAGTCGGGCCCAACGCGTACTACTGCGGCTCGCTCGATTACACGAGCACCAATGCGTGGGGCGAGTACGCGGAAGAACGCGCCGCCAAGCTGCCCGGCAAGGGGATGATCGAGCGCGATCTTGCCACCGGCCGGCAGACCTTCCACCCGCTGCCGGTGACGCGCAAGATCGTCGATCTCCCGGCACTGGCGGGGCGGGGACTCTCGGCCCCGGATCTCGATGAGGCGATTGCGGCCGCGGTGGAGAGGTGCCCGGATGGCGGGATCGATGGCAAGGTCGTGCGGCTCGTGGCGCGCGATGTCCCACGGCACGTGGCGCGCGAACTCGACCACCAACGGCTGCGTGAGTACCAGCGGCGCGCGTTGCACTTTGTGCTCGACACGCGGCGCCCGGCCGTGGTGCGCACCGCGTCCGCCGAGAGCGGCGCGCCCGGACGCCGTCCGTCGCTTGCCGATACGCTGCGTGAGGCGCTCCGCAGCCGTGTGCTGACCGGCGACATCGACCGGGACCGCCTGGTGGCGCTGGGCGAGCACTATCTGCGCGAGGCCGAGCAGGATATGACCTCGCGCGGCATTGGCGAGGCGGCGGACGCATGAGACTGTCGCGCCTGCGGCTCGTCAACTTTCGTCAGCATGCCGACAGCACGCTGCTCTTCGACGCGGGCCTGACGGGGATCATCGGGCCCAACGGATCGGGCAAGACGACGATTCTCGAGGCCATCAAGTGGGCGCTGTACGGCGGCGATGCGACCCGCGGCACGGTCGATTCCATTCGATTTGCGCGTGCGAGCGCACGATCGCCCGTCCGCATCGAGCTCGACTTCGAACTTGGCGGCCATCGGTACCGCCTCGTGCGGGCGCTGACCACGGCGGACCTCTACCTCGACGGCGGCGAGCGCCCCATTGCCACCGGGGCGGCGGCGGTCACCGACCTCGTGCGGCGCCGGCTGGGGATGACGCTCGAGGAGTTCGACAACACGTACTTCACCGCGCAGAAGCAGCTGGCGGTGATGGCAACGCTCACGGCGGCGGCGCGCGCGCAGTTCCTGTCGCGCGTGCTGGGCTACGAGAAGCTGCGCGCGGCCCAGGACCTGTGCGACGAGCGCCGTAAGGCGCTGCGCAACGAAGGGAACGGGATGCGCGCGGGGATGCCGGATCCCGAGGTGCTGGCCCGGCAGCTCGCTGATGCGGAAGATCGTCTGCGCGAGGCGCAGGCGCGCGCGGCGGCGGCGGCGGTGGAGCAGGCCCGTGCGCAGCAGGAACTGGGCGCGCTGCACCCGCGCTGGGCGGCCGCGCAGCGCGCACGCGAGGAACTGCACGGGCTCGATGCAGAACGGCGCGTCCTCGAGGCCGAACTCACCGGGCTGACGCGCACGGTGGACCGGTTCGAGGGCGAGTTGCGCCACGTGGCGGATGCGCGCGCGCAGCTTGTGCCGCTCGCTGAGGCGCTCGTGCCGTTCCATCAGGTGGGCGAGGAACTGTCGCGCCAGCGCGAGCTCGCGGTCTCCGACGGCCGACGCCAGGCGCTGCAGGAATCGTCCGTGGAGCTTTCGACCGAACTGCAGCATCTGCGCGAGGGAAAGTCGCGGCTCGAGAACGCGCCGGTGCTCGAGGAGCAGTTCACCGAGGAGATGGAGCAGAAGCGCCGCCGGCTCGAGGAGTTGCAGGGGCGGCTCGAACTGCGCCGGACGGAGTGGGTGCGCGACCGTCAGGAGGCCGAGACGCGTCGCAACGCGCTGCGGGCGCAGTACTCGGAGCTCCGAGAACAAAAGGACAAGCTGCGCACGGCGGGAGAGGAGGGGGCGTGCCCGACGTGCAGCCGTCCGCTTGGCGATCACTACCACAGCGTGATGGACTTTCTCGAGACGCAGCTCGAGGCCGTCAGTGCCGACGGCCTGTACTACCGGCAGCGGCTCGAGCAGCTCGAGGGGATGCCCGAGGACATCGCGGCGCTCGACGAAGAGCGGCGCCAGGCGATGCAGGAAGCCAGCGCCCTGGAACGCAAGCTGGCGCGCACGCAGGTGGCGGTCGGACAGTTGGAACAGGTGGCGCGCGACCTGGCGCAGAAGGAGCAGCGCTATGCGTCGATCACTACCGAACTCGCCGCGCTCCCCGGCGGCTACGATCGTGCGCATCACCTCGCGCTCGAGGCGCAGTTCGAGCAGCTGGCCGACCTGAGCACGCAGGCGAATCGTCTCACCACGCAGGTGGAACGCGAACCGGTGCTGCGGCGCGAACTTGAGTCGGCGCAGCGGTCCATTGCCGCGGCGCAGGAGAAGCGCGACGTCATTGCGGCGCGGTTGGGGACGATCGCGCACTCCGAGGATGAGTATGCGGCGCTCGGAGAGACGCACACCCGGGCGACGGCCGCGGCGCAGGCTGCCGCCGTCGCCGTACTCAATGCCGAAGCTGAGGCGCGCCTGGCCACGTCGGACCGCGAGCGTGTGCTGGGCGCCCGCCAGGAGCTGGCGGCGCGGCGCGATCGGCTGGAACAGATCGAAGACGAGAAGCGGCTGCACGACGAGCTGTATCGGGCGTACTCCGATTTGCGCACGGATCTGAATTACCAGATGCGCCCGGAGATCTCGGAGTTGGCGAGCGGCTTCCTGTCGTCGCTTACCGACGCGCGGTACAGCGAACTTGATCTCGACGAGAAGTACCGCATTTCGATCCTCGAGGATGGCGTGCCGCTCCCCGTCATCTCGGGCGGCGAAGAGGACCTCGCCAACCTGGTGCTGCGGCTCGCCATCTCGCAGATGATCGCCGAGCGCAGCGGCCAGCCCTTCTCGCTGCTCATCCTCGACGAAGTTTTTGGATCGCTCGACGAAGTGCGCCGGCAGAACGTCATCGGGCTGCTGCGCGCGCTGCGCGACCGCTTCGATCAGGTGATCGTCATCACGCACATCGACGACGTGCGCGACGGGCTCGACCAGGTCTTCGTCATCAGCCACGATGAAAAATCGGGGGCGTCGCGCGTCTCGCGCGGTGACGCCGACGCCGTGCCCGGGGTCGACGACCTGCTGGCGGTGGCGGCGGGATGAGCCCGGCCTCGTCGCCGATGCCGCGGGGCCTCCACACGCGGCCATTGACCCACGCGGATATCGGCCCGCTCAACCTGCTGTTCTCCGACGCCTTCTCCGATCGCTACCGTCGCGACGGCCTGGCCGGCGTGCGGGTGCCGCCGCTGAACCCGGTGATCTGGCGCTACGCGATTGACGATGCGCGTGACGGGGCGATGTGCTGGGTGGATGTCGACGATCGGCTGGTCGCCTTCAACGTGGCGCACCAGTCAGGCCTCGAGGGGTGGATGGGGCCGCTGGCGGTGCGCCCCGACTGGCAGGGGACGGGGATCGGCCGACAGATCGTGACCACCGGCATCGAGTTGCTGCGCTCGCGCGGTTGCACGGTGATCGGGCTTGAGACGATGCCGCGGACGATGGATAACATCGGCTTCTATTCACGGCTCGGCTTCGTGCCGGCGCATATGACCATCACCTTCGCGCTCGACGCGCAGCGCGCCGCGTGCGTGCGGCTGTCGCAGCTCAGTCAGGCCGATGCAGAGGCCGCGGTGGCGTCGTGCGCCCAACTGGTCGCGCGCCTGCAGCCGGGGGTCGACTTCACGCGCGAGCTGCGGCTCACGCGCACGCTGGGCGTTGGGGATACGGTGCTGCTGATGGGCCGCTCGGGGGTGGAGGGCTTCGCGCTCTGCCACGATGCGTCACTCATCGAGGGGCGTCCGCGCGACGAACTGCGCGTGCTCAAGCTCGCGGTCGAAGAGTTGTCGATGCTGGCGCCGCTGATGACCGCCGTGGGCGGCTACGCTCGGGAGTGCGGGACGCCGCGGGCCGCCGTGCGCGTTCAGGGGGACTACCCCGACGCGTATCGGTATCTCGTCGCCGCTGGCGGCCGCGTGCGCTGGACCGACCTGCGCATGACGCTGGCAGGGTTCGCCGAGCGGATCCCGTCGCGCGGCTTGGTGCTGTCGAACTGGGAGATCTGAGCGGCGGACGCGCGGCTAGGTCTTGGCCGGCTTGGGCGTCACGATGCCGTAAATCCCGAGGGCCAGCCCGGCGCTGAGCAGCAGATGGATCCAGCCGGGCGCCGTAAAGACGACGACACCCACGCCCCAGGCGACGAGCATGGCGAGTGCGGCGATGATGTAGGGCATGGGTCAATAGTAGTGGCTCACCGGGGCAGCGCAAAGCAGGGTCAGCCGCCGGTCCGTCGCTTCACTTTCCTTTCCCCCGCACCGATAGTACAGTTGAAGGCGTTGGAGCGAAGCGGATCATCTTTTGAGCCGATAAGTCCTCCGAGTGGCATCCGATATCTTGGTTGACGTCACGCCCTCACTGGGGGAAGACGGAAGGCCGGGTGAGGGGCTCATCATTCGACAGGGCTTCAAAAACCCCGCTTCGTTCCGCTCCTTTGCAACGCCCCGCCCACTTCGGTGTGCGGGGCGTTGTGCATCCGGGCGTACGGCATGAACCTCGGCGCGTCGGGGCGCGTTAGATTCGTACCATGCCCCGCCTGACTGTCACCCGCCGCCTCACGTTCAACGCGGCCCACCGGATCCACAATCCGGCCCTGAGCGACGACGAGAACGCCCGGCTCTTCGGCCCGTGCAACTGGCCCAACTGGCACGGGCACAACTACACGCTCGAAGTGTCCGTCACCGGCGAGCCCGATCCGGTTTCGGGCTACGTGATGGACCTGGGCGAGCTGAAGCGCCTCGTGCAGGAACGGCTGCTCGATCACGTCGATCACCGGAACCTCAACCTCGACGTCCCGGAACTGGCGGGAACAAATCCGACGGCTGAGAACATTATTCTCATGTTCTGGCGCGTCCTCGAACCGGCCGTCCGGCCCCGCACGCTGTCGCGCCTTCGGCTCTGCGAAACCGAAAACAACTGGGTGGAATACGATGGCCGCTGACGCCCCCCTGGCGCCTCGAGTGCTGCGCGCCCGGCTCGACGCCGCGCACGATCCGTTCGATGATACCGGTGCCAGCGCAGACATTGGCGGCGACCGTTACCTCGAGTTCGAGAACCTGATTCGCCGACAGCTCGAGCTACTGGGCGAAGAACCCGAGCGTGAGGGGCTGGCCAAGACGCCCAGCCGCGTCGCCAAGTCGTTGACGTGGCTGACGCGCGGATATCAGATGGACGTGGCTGATGTGGTCGGCGACGCCGTCTTCGAGGAGGAACACGCGAGCATGGTGATGGTGCGCGACATCGAGCTCTACTCGATGTGCGAGCACCATATGCTGCCGTTCTTC
This sequence comes from Gemmatimonadota bacterium, assembly GCA_031127085.1. Classification (GTDB taxonomy): domain Bacteria; phylum Gemmatimonadota; class Gemmatimonadetes; order Gemmatimonadales; family Gemmatimonadaceae; genus PNKL01. Next base: position 9,956 of record JARIEY010000049.1, read on the forward strand.
GGCAAGGCACACATTGCGTACATCCCGAATGGCAAGATCGTCGGGCTGTCCAAGCTGCCCCGCATCGTCGAGGTCTTTTCGCGGCGCCTGCAGGTGCAGGAGCGGCTCACCGAGCAGGTGGCGCAGGCCATCGAAGATGTGCTGAAGCCGCGCGGGGTGGGCGTGGTCATCGAGGCCTACCACCTGTGCATGATGATGCGCGGTGTGGAGAAGCAGAACTCCAAGACGCTGACATCGGCGCTGCGCGGGTCGTTCCGCGATGACGCGATGACGCGCGACGAGTTCCTGCGCCTCGCGCACGGCCCATCGAACCCGCTGCGCTGATGACGGGCGCTCCGCAGACGGACGCGCCGCTGGCGGGACGCACCGCGCTCATCACGGGCGCGTCGCGGGGGATCGGCGCGGCCACGGCTCGCGCCCTGGCCAACGCGGGCGCGCGGCTCGCGCTCGTGGCGCGCGGCGAAGACGCGCTGCACGCCGTGGCCCGCGCGTGCGGCGAGGGGCATCTGGTGGTCGCTGCGGACTGCACGCGGGCCGACGATGTCGCGCGGCTGGCGTCGGCCGTCACCGAGTGGGCGGGCGGCGCGCCGGATATCCTGATCAACAATGCCGGCATCTATCCGCGGGCCACGCTGGTGGATCAGGACCCTGACGAGTTCGCCGCGACGCTGACGCTGAATCTCGCGGCCCCGTTCCGCGTACTGCACGCGTTCCTTGCCCCGATGCGCACCCGCGGCAGTGGGCACGTGGTCTCCATCGGCACCGTCGCCGACCGCAACATCTGGCCGATGAATGGCGCGTACAGCGCCAGCAAGTACGGATTGCGCGCGCTGCATGAAGTGCTGTACGCCGAAGCGCGTGGCAGCGGCGTACGGGCAACGCTCATCGCGCCCGGCGCGGTGGACACCGACATCTGGCAGGCGCACGAGGCCGAGCTGGGCAAGTCACTGTCGCCGCGGCACCGCATGCTGCGCCCGGATGACGTGGCGCGCGCCGTGCTCTACGCCGTCAGTCAGCCGCCCCATATGAACGTGCACGAACTGCGCCTGTCGCCCGCCTGAGCGCGCTGTGCTCGTTGACCTGATCGACCGGCTGCGCTGTCCGAAGCCGCACGGCGACACCTGGCTGGTCGCGGCGGCGTCGCGCACCGAGCACCGGCATCTCGTCGACGCCACGCTGGGCTGCCACATCTGCGGGGCAGAGTACACGCTGCGTGCGGGTGAGCTCTGGTTTGGAGACGCAACGGAGGAAACTCCGATGCCCGTGAGCGAGGGCGAGACGCTTCGCACCGCGGCGCTGCTGGGCGCGGTGGAGCGTGGCTTGTACCTGCTCGATGGCGGTTGGGCGAGCCTCGCGGCCTCGCTCGGCGAGTTGCTGGACGTCGATCTTCTGCTTGCCGATCCTCCGGCCATCGCGCGCGGAGCGGCCGCAGGGCGGGGGATCCTGCGCGGCGTCGGCGATCGGTGGCCGTTGGCATCCGCGTCGCTTCACGGACTCGCGCTGTCGCGTGCCACCGAGCCGCGGCTCGACGACGCGGTGCGGGTGCTGCGCGCGGGCGGGCGGCTGATTGCGCCGGCGTCCGCACCTGTCCCCGCCGGCATCCGCGAGTTGACCCGCGATGGCCGGCACTGGGTGGCCGAGAAGGCCGCGCCGCTCGTAACGCTGGCGCGGGGCTCGCGATAAGCACCATGCGTCAGGGGTCTTCCGCGGCGTATGGGTCATGGACGACGCGGAAGACCCCTGACGTGTGGTGCGGATTGCGACGAGCTACTCGCCCCCCTCGTACAGCTTCTCGATCAGCGCGGAATAGTTCTTGTCGATGACCCGCCGCTTCACCTTGAGCGTCGGAGTCATCTCGCCGCGGTCCACCGTGAAGTCGTGCTCCAGCAGCCCCACCTTCTTGGGCGTCTCGAAGCTCGCGAGCTTCATCTTCTCGCACTCTTCCGCGATCTCCTTCTCCATCTTCTTCTGGATGGTCGGCATCTGCAGCAGCTGCGCGCGCTCGCTCCACAGCACGTTGTGCAGCGCCGCCCACCGCTCGAGCGCCGCGAACTCGGGGACCACCAGCACGATGGGGAACTTGCGCTTGTCGCCGATCATCACCGCCTGCGACACGTACTTGTTCGTCTTGAACCCGTTCTCGATGGGCTGCGGGGCGATGTTCTTGCCTCCCGCGGTCACGATGATGTCTTTCTTGCGGTCGGTGATCCGCAGATACCCGTCCTCGAGCACCCCGATGTCGCCCGTGTGGAACCACCCGTCGGCGTCGATCGCCTCGGCGGTCGCGTCGGGGCGGTTCCAGTAGCCCTGCATCACGTGCGGGCCGCGCGTCAGGATCTCGCCGTCGCTCGCGATCTGCACTTCCACGCCGGCAATCGGCCGGCCGATCGTACCGATGCGGAAGGCAGACGGGCTGTTCACGCCGATCACCGGCGAGGTCTCGGTCAGCCCGTACCCTTCGAGGATCGTGAGCCCGGCGGCGAAGAAGAACTTGTTGATTTCCGGCGACAGCGGTGCGCCACCAGAGACGAAGAAACGCATGCGGCCACCGGTGCGCGCCTTGATCTTGCTGAAGACCAGCTTCTGCGCCAGCGCGTACTGCCAGCCAAGCGGACCGGCCGGCGTGTGCCCGGCGAGCGTCGCATCGGCCCAGCGATCTGCCACCGCGCGCGCCCAGAAGAAGATCCGCTTCTTGAACGCGCCGCTCGCCAGCGCGTTCTCGAAGGCGCGCGCGTACATCTTCTCGTACAACCGTGGCACCGACATCGCAAAGGTGGGCCGAGCCTCCTGAAGCGCGATGGGGACCGTGTCGAAGCTGTCCACGTAGTGAATGGCCGCGCCCATCGCCCAGTACAAATAGTCGCCCATCCGCTCAAAGATGTGGCAGAGCGGCAGGAAGCTGAGCGCCACCTCCTCGCCGACGTTGAGCGGCAGCACGGCCATCGACGCCTTGACGTTGGAGTAGATGTTGTCGTGCGACAACATCACGCCCTTGGGCAGGCCCGTCGTCCCCGACGTGTAGATGAGCGTGGCGAGATCGCCCGGTTGCACCGCGAGCGCCTCGGCCTTCCAGCGCGCGGCGCGTTCGGGCGAGTCGACCGCGGCGCCACGCGCCTCCACCTGCGCGAGCGTCAGATCGGCACCGGTGCAGAGTTCCTCACCAAAGGTGATGACATGCCGCAGTCCCGGGCACTCGGCCCGAATGGCCGCAATCTTGGTGCCGTGCGTCTCGCCAGAGACGAAGACCGCGACCGCGCCGGAGTCGTTGATAGGGTGCACGACCTGCTCGGCGGGGAGCGATGGATAAATGGGCACATCCGCCAGGCGGCCGGTGAGGCAGGCCCAGTCCGTGAGCGCCCACTCCGGGCGATTTTCGGAGATCAGCGCAATCCGGTCGCCCGGTGAGAACCCCAACTCGGCAAGGCCGAGCGAGAGGTGCCGGACGCGCCGCTCGGTGTCGCGGTGCGAGATCGCCTTCCATTCCCCGGGGCCCACGCGAACGTTCATCGCGTTCGGCCGGTCGTACCCTGCCATCGCGTCGAAATACAGATGGTTCAACGTGCCCGGCGCAGGGCGCGGGCCTCCCCGTGCGATCATCGATGACTCCAGTCGGCGGGTGGTCGGTCACACCGGGCGGCGGGAGCCGCGGTCAGCGTGCCGTCTTGGGACGGAAGTGAATTACGAACTTCACGGGGCTTCCCGCTACCACCGCGCCGCGGTAGCGGACGCTCGCGGCCACCAGAAACGAATCGGCCGAGGCGGGCAGGTTATTCGAGCGGATACGCAGCGTGCGTGCCGCGGTGCCGTCGGCGCCGGTGGTGTCCACCAGGCTGACTTTGCGGGAACTCGCGTCATCCCAGAGTGAAGCGAGCGTCGTGTCGCTCTTCTCCACCGTCTTTCCGCGGTAGGTGACGAGCCAGCTGACGAGGAACCCCGGCACCGGAACGGCCGCTCCCGCGCTGTCACGCGTCAGCTTGACCGTCATCGCCTTGCCGGTGTTCGAGAGGGCGTCGGGGAGCACGTACTTCAGCGTGTCCACCGTGGTGCCGCTGACCGTCAACTTCTCCGGGGCGTGCGTGATGGTGACCGTCTTGTGTAACGACTGCAGCGACGCCGCGGCGGCTACCACGCGCACCGTGCCGCCAATGCGGGTGCTCGCCACCAGGTACCCCGTGCTGCCGATGTCGACGCCGGTGTCGAGCGCGAGGTAGCGCACCGAGGGGTTTTCAATGACGTCTCCGCTCGCGTCGTACGCCACGGCGCGCAGCGGCGCGGCGCGTCCCATCGAGTCGCGCATCGTGTCGCCGGCGACGACGGACGGGTAGGGCAGCGTGTCAAAGGCCAGCGCGACGATGGCATCCGGTGACGTGCCGACATCGGTGCATGCGCCAACGACTGCAGCTCCGACGAAGAGCGCCGCCGCCCAGCCCGGGACCCGCCTCATTCGGTGGGCGCGGCGAGCCGCTCGGCGACCTGCATCGCCAGATTCACGTACGCTTGGCTCGCGGCATCGGCGGGGTCGCGCACGACGGCCGGCTGCCCGGCGGCGAAGGCCTCGGCGAGGGCAAACGAGCGGGGGATCACCACGTCGCATACCATCGCGGCGGGGAGGTGTTCCCGGATGTATTTCACCGTCCGCTCACAGGCCGGATTCCCCGCCTCGTACATCGTCAGCAGAATCCCGTCGAGCGTCAGGGCCGGGTTTGCGCCCACCACGTCCTGAATGCTGCGCAGGATCTGCGGCGTGGTCTGCAGCGCCAGCGGCTCCGCCTGCAGGGGGACGAGCACCCGGTCGGTGCTTTCGAGCACGCGGCGCGCGATTGGCCCCAGCCCCGGCGGCGTGTCCACCACCACCACGTCGCAACGTTCGCGCGCCGCCTGCAGCATACGCGGCAACAGGTCGCTGGCCGCCACGCGCGCCTGATAGTCGCTGTGGTCGGCGCCGTCCGTGACGGAGCCAACGAGCATCACGCGCAGCCAGGGCATGGCGGTGGGAAGGATCACTTCTCTCAGGGTGCGCGCCCCACGCAGATAGTCCGCGAACCCGCGCGTGTCCGCCCCTTGCCGCAGGCCGACGCCGTAGCGCACGGAGCCCTGCGGATCGACATCGACGAGCAGCGTCTTCATCCCGCGCCGCGCGAAGGCCGCTGCCAGGTTCACCGCCGTCGTCGTCTTGCCGACGCCGCCCTTCTGGCTCACGATCGAGAGAACCTTGCCCACCTAGCCCTCGCTTGGCTCAGCCGACGCGTCGTCGGTGGCCGGGTTCCGCAGTGATTCCAGCGTCGCTTCCGCGTGGCGCACCCATCGTTCCGCCTCGGCACCGCTTGGCGGATTGGCGAGAAACGCCTCGAGATGGCGTTCCGCCGAGGCCACATCGCCACGCTTGATCAGCAGGAACGCCAGGCCGTAGTGCGCCCCCGACTGCGAGGGATCCAACTCGATCGCGCGGCGATACGTGCGGATGGCTTCGTCCAGTCGTCCCGTGCGCGAATAGGCGATCGCCATATTCTGCAGCACACGCTGGTCGTCGGGGTGGTCGCGCAACGCGAGCCGATACGACGTGATGGCCGCATCGTAGTCGCCCTGACGCTCGAGCAGCAGCGCCTCGTTCAAGTAGTCGAGGCGTTGCGGTCGTCGGGCGTCGGTGTCTGACTTGCCGCCGAAGAGGCGGTTCCACCAGGACATAGGGCGCGTCGGGTTCACTGGAAAGGTCGGCAACCTCCGCGCGCGCCGTCGGCACGTGCGGAACCAACTATAGACGCGCGGGAGGCGCCCAACGGCACAACCTACGCGCCGCCGTGGGGGGGAGCAACCGCGCTTCCCCCCGTCGGGGGCGGGCCGTACCTTCAGCCAAGACGCCCCTCGCCCGCCCAAACTTGCCGGAGCCAGCATGTCACCCCGAAAGACCTCCGTCGATCCCGCCAAGGGAGTGCTGCACGTCGAGTGGCCCCTGTTTGGCGAATTATCCCGGGCGCTCGCCCTCAAAGTGGCACGCGACTTCAGTCCCGAGGTGGTCGTTGGGGTCGCGACGGCGGGCGTGGTTCCCGGCTGTGTGGTGGCGGCCATCCTGGACTGCGAGTTCCACTCGATCATGGTGAGCCGACGCTTCGGCGCCCCGCGGGTGCGCGAGACGCCGGCCGTCCTCGGCGGCGCCCCGGGGCAGGTGCGCGGCAAGCGGGTGCTGATCGTCGACGAAACGTGCGACAGCGGCGAGACGATCCGGCTGGCGAAGGCCGCCCTCATCAATGCGGGGGCGGTGGATGTGCGCACCGCCGTCAGCTTCCGCTGCGGGGCCTACGAGCCCGACTTCTACGCGCTCGCCACCGAGAGCACCATTGTGCTCCCCTGGGACCGGGAAATCCTGGTGAACGGCGAACTCGTGGCGAACCCCAAGTACGAGGCGGTCTACCTGGATGACCCGGGTGGATACTAGTCTTTAGCTCGCGCTTCTGGTGCGGCAACTGATACCACGAAGCCACCAAGGGCACGAAGGAGCACCAAGAAATGCCGGGGGGAACGACCGCACCACGCAGTCGTTCCCCCAAGTGTTACTTCGTGCCCCTTATATGTCACGATTGCAGTATGTTCGACGGACTTCGGCGAAGCGTGAGCCCGGTTGTGCCCTGGTCGTTCGAGACCGTCACGAAGCGAGGGCCACGACTTCGTCAGCCGACCCTCGAGAGCCCGAACG